>CACSIN010000023.1:0-300000 GCA_902705835.1 BD1-7 clade bacterium | reverse complement strand
TGCACAATAGGGATGTCTGAACCTAAGAGTTGCTGAAACAACATAGCGGGCACTCCCTCAATTAATCGGGTTAATTGAATTTTATATCATTAGAGCGCCCATTCAACCGATGTTTCCATCTCGGTGTTTGAATGGTGTGCCATCCTAATCAGTCCGTTGAAACTGGAAGCGGGTAGTTGAGTCGCCGACATGCAGTCGTCGTATCTCTTTNATCTTTCTTTCATCAATCTTTCATTTCTAACGCCGATGATACAGATACCCCCAAACTTACGGATGTATCAAAGATGTTTTCAAAGAAGGTTCTTTCCCTCGCCGTTGTGTCGGCAATCTCAGCGACCATGATCGCCTGTAGTGATGATGACAATGACAACAAAGCGGATGAGCAGAGCAAATCAGAGAGTACATTGATTCGCATAGCTACTGTATCTAATGGTGCTGAAGTCACAGGTATCGAATTGAATGATGCCGGAGAGCTGTTTTTTAACGCCCAGCACCCTGGTAAGAAAGACGAATATGAAGACGGACTTGAGCCAGCGACTGTCGGTTATGCCAAGGGTATGGACATCAATGTCGTGACAGAAAGCATGCCAGTACCGGGAGAGGCTGATCGCGCAAAAAGTCAGGTTGCAGCAGGTGAATACGTAACACTGGCGAAAGCAGGTGATTTAATTGATGGCGGCAACCAGGTTTTAGGTGGCATCTATGATGTTAATGGAAACTTGCTGTATGTGAGTAACGATGCAGATTTCAACGCCTTCGTTAGCATTGATGAAACCAATGCCTACCTTTACACCGGCTGGGAAGGTGCGGGTATCAAAGGTGCTTCTTCGGTAAGCCGCTTAACACTTAAGAAAGAAAACGGCGAATGGGCTGCAGATTTGAGTGCTTCCGAGATGCTGGATATGTCGTCTATTGGTGGGAGCTGGATATTGTGTTTCAGCCATGAAACTAACTGGGAAACAACGCTCACAGGCGAAGAGTACTATTACCTGAATACGGGCCTATGGAACATGCCAGGCCATCATGATGAGAATCATCTACCTTATTTTATCAGCGGCTCAACCAACAAGTCGTACCATATCCCGGGCACAATGGGTGACTACCTACGTGCTTTCCCGAACCCATATGAATACGGTTACCAGATCGAAATATCTGATCGCGAAAAAGCCACGCCAACCTTCACTAAGCACTACGCGATGGGGCGTTTCAGCCATGAAAACGGCGTTGTTATGGATGATAACAAAACCGTTTACCAATCAGATGATGACTCCGGCAAATATACCTCTGCCCAATACAACACAAACTCCGGCGGTGTGTTCTTCAAGTTTGTTGCTGATAAAGAAAACGACCTGAGTGCCGGTACCCTTTACGCTGCAAAACTCACTCAAAGCGGTGGCCCGGCAATTGCTGATGCAAGCTTTGCTGTTGATTGGATTGAGCTAGGGCACAGTAACAACGCGACCGTGAAAAGCTGGGCCGCAGAGTATGCTGATATCGATGACAGTGATTACGTCGAAGGCGAGAACAGCTACATCAGCGATGCGCAAATTATGAAATGGGCAGAGTCTAAAACCCAGCGTGATATTGATGGCGATAACAAGATCGCGATTAACCCATTCGGTGATGATCGTCCGGCCTTCCTTGAAAGCCGCAAGGCAGCAGCTGCTTTGGGTGCGACCTATGAATGGAACAAACTCGAAGGTGTTACTGCGGATAGCAAAAACCTGTATATCGCAGTTTCTGACATTGGTTACACCATGTCGAATACCTGGGGTGATACTAAATGGAGCTCGGGTGAAAAGATCCCTGCTGGAGAAAGCGGCGATATTACCCTTGAAGACGAACACTGTGGTGCGGTTTATCGTGCAGAAATTGGTGACGATTTTGATATCACAGAGATTGCTCCTGAAGTGATTGGCCAATCTGTTGAAGGCGGATGTGATGCCGATAAGATTGCCAACCCGGATAACATTCTATCTGTAGCGGATGACAAGGTTCTGATCGGTGAAGATTCCGGTGATCACGGCGTTGATATGCTTTGGCTCTACCAGAAGTAATCCGATCGGTCGTTGTTTCAAGCCGGCAGGGATTCCTGTCGGCTTTGTTGGTTTTTAGGTGGCGGAGCATGGCTGCTTAACAACCCAAGACAATTTTTGAAACTATTCATTTTCAGCGTACTTCTGCGGGTATTTTTCGGTGCAAATGTCGACGGATTTTCACCATGACCCTTGTGCAAAAAGAACGCGTATTTTGTTTGACCTGAAGCTCTCTATGACGAAGATTTTATCGATTCAATTCAATACCCCAAAACACGATATTGCCATTCGATCCAATGCTATAAGAACCCATGTACTGCGCGCAGTGAGTGTGATTATTATGTCGGGCTTTATCGTCGGTTGTGGTAGTGAATCATCCCAAACTGAAGAAGCGCTTAAGCCGGATCCGAAAACGTTACCTTATGGCGATGGAAATTTGACACACAAGTCAATTATCAATAATCAAACGGCCTATATCAGCCCTCAGTGCTATACCAAAACACAGGGTGCCGATGGCAAAACACACAATCCGTGTTTCAGCTGCCATACACAGTCGAAAGCCCCTAATCATCTAGCTGATGATGGGCTGCAAGAAGCGTACGACTTCAGTAATTACAGTAAAACTAACCGCTGGAGTAACTTATTTAAGGATCGTAGCAAAGAGGTTGCTGCTCAATCTGATGCCGCGATTCTGCGTTATGTTCGACAGAATAATTACGTTGATCAGCAAGGAAATCTTTTGCTTGCCGAAAAACTCAACGAACTACCTGAAAATTGGGATACTGACGATAACGGACAGTGGAATGGCTACCGCCCAGACAGCTATTTTAACTTCGATGAAAATGGTTATGACCGAAACCCTGAGGGTGAATATACCGGCTGGCGAGCGTTTGCGTACTATCCATTTCTTGGCACGTTTTGGCCCACGAACGGATCAACTGATGATGTTTTGATTCGTTTACCCGAAGTCTTTTCATTGAACACTGCTGGCGATTTTGATTTGGTGGTCAGCCAGCTCAATCATGCGATTGTCGAATCGCTTATCAAACAAAAAAGCATCGCTATCTCGCCGACAGATGAGACGATTTATGGGGTCGATCTTGATCAAAATGGAGAGTTGGCGATTGCCTCTACTGTTGTGTTTCAATGGCAACCCCCAACTTTTGATTTTAAAACCGACCGATATAGGGGTTACACCATGTGGTATGTCGGTAAAGCCACTGAAGCCCAACGAGAAAATCAGGTGAAATTGGGCGCAGGGTTGTATCCGGTAGGCACTGAATTTTTGCATTCAGTGCGTTATATCGATCTCGATGACAGTCGCAAACCGACTATGGCGGCCCGTATGAAAGAGTTGCGTTATGCCAAAAAGCACACCTGGAACAGTGATCGACAGCATAAACTATTCGCCGAAGAAGAAGCCTATGAACGTTTGATTCGGCCGGAAGTTGCGCGCGTGGTGCCTGGCAATATGGAATATGGCCTCGATAACGGAACGGGTTGGACATACCAAGGATTTATTGAAGACCAGCAAGGTGATTTAAGGCCACAAACCTATGAAGAAACCTTATTTTGCATGGGCTGCCATTCAACTGTCGGTGCAATTGCAGACAGTACTTTTGTTTTTCAACGCAAGTTTGAACACGCCGCATTTCAACATGGTTGGTATCACTGGTCAGATAAAGGATTAGAAGGCATCGCAGAGCCGCGTTTACCCAATGGCCAGTATGAGTACAGTACCTATTTGCAACACAACGGCGCTGGTGATGAATTTCGCGCTAACGATGAGTTGCAGGCGAGGTTTTTTAACGCAGATGGATCATTAAATGCCGCTGCGATAAGTGATCTTCGTAAGGATGTAAGCACGTTGTTGTTGCCAAGCGCAGAGCGGGCACTGATGCTTAACAAAGCCTATCGGGTCATCGTTAACGAACAAAGTTATATCTATGGCCGTGATGCGCACGTTAAACCTTTAAGCAACGTGCATAAAGCTGTTGAAGTGGGGGAGTCGACGGGGCTTAATGCGGTCGATGTCAGATAACCATTCTTAACAGTCACAACGCCACAGAAAGCCAGCCCAATCGAGCGGCTGGCTCTACTCAGTGTGTGGCGCGGGACAAGTTTCACTGGCGTATTCCTCCCGGGCTTGAACTCTATTGCCTGTTTCATATGTATTTCTGTAGCTCAATAAAGTCGTTAGCCATCTTTGGGTGTGAAGCACTTGGTATTTTAGTTTTTGTAGCTGCACTGAATCATATAGAAAGTTGGATCTATGATTTCCTCTAAAAATTCCTTATGCGATTTTGTGTTGCCTGTTGTCAGATTAAAGTAACGATTGTATTTGCATCGTTATTTAGGTTTTTTAGGTTTATGTGTTTTTCTAACGAGGAGACAGATATGACATACCCCATCGAGGGTTCGTGCCAATGTGGCGGGGTTGTTTACCAGCTCTTGGCGGAGCCGCAGATAATATTGGCTTGCCACTGTAAAGAGTGCCAGAAACTATCAACCAGTGCGTTTAGTCTCACTGCTTTTGTCGATGCTGATGATGTCGTGTTTCATGGCGAAATGACAGAATGGCGCAGAGTTGCAGAGAGCGGCAATATCAGTGCGGCCAAATCTTGCGCGACCTGTGGTAATCGAATTTATCATTACAACCCGGATGAACCTCGTCAGATAAAACTGAAACCGGCAGGTTTGTCGGATACTCGAATTTTGCAGCCGACGGCGCATATTTGGGTGAGTGAGAAGCAGGATTGGTACACGTTGCCTGCCGGCGTGAAAGTCTTTGAAAAACAGCCTTAAAGTGCGAGTTATTAGTGAGTTATTGACGTGGTTTGAGCCTGATTTTTAATCAGGCTATTCAATGACACCTCTTCAATAATTTTTTCAACGTCCATAAAAAAGGCCCCAAAGAGGGGCCTAAAAGTGCTGACCGGTTAGCAAGGTTATGGAATCTGCTGGCTTAGATCATTTGCGCCAATGAAGGCACTATTGTCGTAAGCACTGCCGAAATTCCGCACAGTTGAGAAGCTATCAGAATTCGCTAAACCTACACCGTTGGTGTTGATGCGAACCATCAACGTTTTACCATCTGAAGACAACACAGCCCCTGAAGGTGCGCCGGAGTTATTTGCTGGCGTCTCAGATCCGCTAATCTGTGCCGTGCCAGTGAGCCTGAACGCTTGAGTAACCTGCGCAGCTGTAAGCTTGCGAGTTTTTGCTTGATCCGCGAGGCCTGGCAGCAGCTGGTTCAAGTTAATGCGATGGTTACTTGTGTAAGTCACAGTAAAGCCGAGCTCGCGAGCATTCTCAAAGCCGGCTGTCGCGATGTTAACTTGCAACTCAGGCAGAGCACTTTCGATAACAATGGCGGGTGTTTTAACCTCGTTGTCGCCACCGTCCCATGTCGTCCACGTCACATCTTGAGCTGATAAGCGCTGAGCGGCCAGTGGCGCATCCGCAACATCATCGTATACCAATACCGACAGTTCAGTTGCATCATCGTCTGTGGACGCTTGACGGTTAAACAGTTGGTTGACAGACAAAGCCGAATACCAGTTTTCATCGGTGAACGGGATCGTTACTGTCGTCGTGTTTTGGTTTGCAGCAGCAGTCGCTTCACTGATATCCACTGTCATGCTCGAGCTGGTTCCACGTAGGGTGAAATCAGCGCCTTCTCGCAAGGATACCGGCTCGTTGAACTCGACAATAATAGCTTCGCCGGTATAGGTGGCTTTTGTGGCCATCGCAGGCATACGGTCTTTGATAATAACGCGGGCGTTGTCATCAGCCGTTGATGCATTGGCAGTCGCATCGGCGATGACGCCGGTGAAGTCAATCACGTCGCCATCATGATTGTTGGCTGCGGAAATTACATCGCTGGTTTGAAAGCTGATCAAATCGGTGACCGAAATGCGGTTGCTTTGATCGTTCTGTACCACATTGTTCTGTGCCATAAATGCATTGAAATCGGCACCTGCTGGTACGGCGGGGTTGCCCGATAGGGTAACGTCTTCAGAGAAAGCGATGCCAATGCGGCGTGCGCCTGCATTCCAGTTAGCGAAAGCGGTTTCATCGTAGACAACAATATCGCTAGGAATATTGGATGTGGTATTAACCCAGTCGACCATCAGGCCTGCGTTATTTTCTTCTTGCTTAATGCCGTCGGTTAGCGAGTTCCAAATGTCACCCACAGGCAGTGCAATGCCGGTTGTTGGATCTTGTGGTACCAGCAAGCGCGGTGTCAGGTTCAATAGTGGTGTACCGAGATTGCTGTTGGCAATAATGTCTGACAACTCGCCGCCTTGTCCGTATGCCAGGCCTGCAACACCGTTGGTGTCTTCCGATTTATAACCGTAGCTGTTCTGCAATACGGTTGTGGGGGCAACGGTATCAACCAAGGTCACCGAGGCTGTTGCCACAGGCATGCCTAGGCCATTGATTGAGGTAATGGTAACCACATCGCTCTCTTCGATTTTACGCAGAATCATAGCTACGGTGCCGTTGAAATCGGCATCGACTTTAAACGCTGCCTCATCAGTGCCATTATCAGCAAGATCGCCGGCGTCGTTATCAACTAGGTCGATGTTAACGATGCGATCTGCGCCACGTTGGCTTCGAATTGTGATGGTATAAATTTCAGCTTCGGCGACGTCAAAATGGATACGTGCGCTATCAGTCAGTACGTCATCTGGAGCATCTTGACCGGCGATCGGTGCTTCGTCGAGTGTTGCTGCGGCAAGGGCACGCAGGCGCTCCCCGGTATTACCATCTTCATTGCTGTTCAATTGTTCAACGTCATCGCTGGTGTAATCAACGCTTGCGAAGTTCTTGTTTAAGCCACGAAGCAGAGTGAATTGCGTGCCAGCAGGGTCTTCTGCAATCTGCGTTAGATTGGTAACCGCACCGGATTGAGTCAGCGGCGGTTCGTAGGTTTTTAGTTTGAGCGTGTAGCTTTCGATAGATGCGAGAGATTCGTCATACGTATAACCCGGCGTCGGTTTACCCAGAAACGCTTCAGGCTGTGATCGGTCTGCCAGTGTATTTTCTGAGCTATCTTCGAAATCGACCTTATTGAGATAGACATCGAAGTCGATGCCCGCGCCAATCGGTGCGGCCGTTGTTACGGTCAAATAAGTACCGTCTTCGCTGAGTGCAATCGTTTGGGTATCTATAAGGATGTCGTTAGTTTTGTCGACCACATATACTGAGTTGTCGTCTACGATTTTTGCCATTGGCTCGTTGAAGTGAATGACGATACCTTGTGTACCATCGAGGTCATCATTCAACATGCCGCGAGATGCTACTGCAGACACAACGCCGTCGACTTTGGTTGTAAACGGTGACACGAGATCGTTTGAGTAGATCGGGTCAACGACTACATCACCGATATGTTGCTTGGCAACTTCTGGTGTGGTTGCAATGTCTGCACCGGAAATCGAGGTTGTACCCAGCATGCCGTCGCCTTGGAAGCCCAAGTTTTCGGTATTCCAGCCTTGTACAACAATCTCAAAGTCTGAATCAGCGGGTAGTGCTGCAAATTCGAAACGGCCTTGCTCATTGGTAACTGCTTGGAAGGTCAGAGAGCCGTAACCGGTGCCGTCGTTATCGCCGTCATTGTCATTTTGCTGTTGTTGTTGCTTAACGCCATTCACGCCGAGAAATTCTAGAGCGACAACCGTGTTTGGAATTTCCAAACCCGTCGTGCGATCACGCAACACACCTTCGACAGCGGCGTCGATTTTAGGCACAACGGTTAGCCCGGCAGATACAGCAACACCGTTTTGAATGATAATGGCAACCAGAGAATCTTTGTCATTGCCTGATTCGCTACCGCCTTCTGCGGTTGCTGTTTGTACCAACGTGCTGCCAGAGACGGGTGTTACCTGAACGGTTGCTGGCAGATAACCCGTGGCGCTGCTGATTGAAATGGTGAGCGGTGTGCCTGTTGCGCCAGCGATTACTTCACCATTGACAATATTCTGGCCGAACCCTGTGACGGGAACATCTTTCAAGCGGTATGCGCCGCTTTCGTCTGTGCGTGTATTGATGCCGCCGATGCTGACACGTGCGTTGCGTACTGGGTTACCGTTGGTGTCCTGAACGATACCAAATACAGTCGTGTTCAACACCTTTTGTTGAATAACTTCGAAGCGATCAGAATCTTCGGTCGTTGTTGTTGTGTTTTCCTCGCATCCTGCAAGAAAAATTGCCCCTGTTGCCATAGCAACTGCAGTTGCCAGTTTTGCCTTTTTAAAAACAAATGATTGCATCAAAATGTCCTATGCATTGGTTTAAAATGAAATATTTCCAATACACGCTCTTGAAATAATCTATGTCACAATGATGCGAGATAGTGGCAGAAGAATGTGTATTTCGGCGAAAGGTTATATCAGTGAAGGGCCAACGAGATAATGGATGTGGACGTATGGCGAAAGTAAAAACTTATTTTTTGAAACGTATCAGGATATGGGTGTTGAACCCGAAAATGTACTATTTCAGTACATTTTTACATGGAGTATCGTTTGAGAAAAATTATGTATGTTGACCTTGTTTTAGCGGGTTCATGTTCTATTTAAAAGGTCATTTTTCACTAATTAATTATTTTTCTGCGGGGAATATACAAACGTTTCGACCCGGTAGCCCGTTGCTCAGGTTTGTAGAGCCTTCTGCTAAACTGATTGTAGATTGTTCAGCGATGAGTGACTTTGTGGTGCTGTTGAAGATGCAGCACTCGATAGTCCTCATGCTTAATGGCGAGACACTGAAGCAAGGGGAAGCATCATGAAAAGACGCTCATTATTCGCGGTAACCGCCGCACTATTTACTTGGCCGTTGCTAGCAAGTGCACAACGCGTTTCGACACCGCGATTTCAACAAGAAAAAGCAGAACGAGACATGAAAATTGTTCGTGCCTATTTTATCATGACGAAAACACGCGACTATGAAAAAGCGGTTGATACTTACCTTGCTGATAACGTCAGATATAAGGGTACTGGGCGTGATGTGATGGTCGGCAAGGACTATCTTAAAGAACGCATCAAACAGCATCGTGACGGTTTTGGCACCTTCCCGGAAGATATGGTTGACGCCAACAGCAGCTACGCCGTCGATGATAAGGGCGATGTATTAATCACTTACCGTCAGGATAAAAAGCAGGTGGGTAAGTTTCGTGGAATGCCTGCGTCAGATCGGATGGTAGAAGGCGTGAACACACACTACGTATTTTCCGTGGGCGGCAACGGTTTGATTTCTGGTTACATCAAGACCATCGACTACCCGCTCATGGCAAAACGTATGGGTATTTCCACCGAAACGATGATTGGCGGTTAATAGCGCCAGCATTATTCCATTCACTGACAGCAAAGCTAATGCGTGCCGATGGAGAGCGAATTTCATGGGCGACACCGTGGAGCAAATCGCGCCATTGTTCGTGGCCAACGCTGTGTTCCTGATGTAAGCGCTGGAGTTCGGCAGCTAATCCATCGGGGATGAGGCGCTCTGGAACCTGAATGTTGGCGTTGTGTGCGGTGTCGATCAATTTTTTAGATTGCGTTTTAAGAGGGCGAAGTATTGTGATAACCAGAGCAGTATACATGCCTAATAACAGTATTCCTGTGATCAAACTTGCTGGCCAAATGGGGTAGTCTGTGGTTTCTGCAACAAGCTCCCAATCGCTGTCGGGTATGGGGATGGCCGTTAATATGCGGCTAACATGGAACGCGAAGCCAGGGTTGAAAAGTGACGCTTCGGACAGTGAATGCTCGAATACGCTGTTTGGTACCGTTAGTAACCCATCAGGTGCAATCTCATCCTGCAGGGCGGTGTAGTCGCCTAAAGAGGCAAGATGAAAATAAACGCTATGTGTCTTTAATCCGGCGGCGATTGTCGTATCCCACTGACTTTGTGGTTGGCGGGCGAGCGTCCTTGCGAGCGTATTCGTGGAATTAAAAAGTTGGGTATCCTAATAATCCATGATTAATACGTCGATGTAGTCGAACACCGCGACAGAGAGGCATACCAAAAGGAGGCTGCCGCCGATCAGTTTGGCGGTGACTTGTTGAATGAGTGTCATCGGTTTTGTTTCTCTAATGCAAGTAAATAGCCTTGACCGCGAATAGTTCGAATGTAATTTTCACCAGCTGGAATCTTACGACGCAAGCGCGACATCAGTACATCAAGACTACGATCTGGTCAACGTCATCGGATAGTGCAGTAAGCATCACGATTGGACCGTCGAATTGTGGGCGCAGGTTTGCACAGATCTCCATACTGCTGACGCCGGGCAGCATGAGATCGAGGATCAGTAGATCTGGTTGGATGCGTTGAATGCGCTCACTCGCACCTTCACCGGTGCGGATAATTTCAACGCTGAAATTGTGGCGTTCGAGAAAACGCCTGATCATGTTGGTTAAATCGATGTCGTCATCAACACATAACAATGTGGGCTGTCATGGCGCATCCTTTCGTTTTTTTTTCAAAAAACTTGGGGTTATCGGGACGATCATATTATCCAGTCGAAATGATTCCCCGCGCTCTAGCCTTGTTGCAATCGCTTTAGGTAGCGTATCAAAAGCGAGAGATACACTAAATGGCCTTGCGCGTGCGCGGCAATGATCATGGCGTATTCGTTGTACTGACAAAACCAACAGTGGGCCTGTTTTTGCAGTTAGCTGAAAGTCACTTTTTTGTGTGCATCCATGGCTGATTGTCGTAACGATCAGGTGTGATTGCGTGGCCTTGATTTGCACTAAGGGCACTAACGACGAAGCATTGACTGTGCTAGACAGTGTCAGCAGTACTAGGGCCGCGACCCTGGCATGCTGTGTGAGCCATGTTCGGTTCATGTCGGCCGCCTTGTGTTCATGTATTGGCTGTTTCTTGGTTTGGAGCCATAACGTTCTGTTTTTCGCAGGGCAATAGGTATAAGGGCTAGCAGCAGAATATAGCCGGTGCTACCACCGGATTTTTTCGTTGTTTTCTTGGNCGATTTTAGTCCTGTTTGACGCTAATCGGGTGAGAGACTGACGCCCGTTGTAGCATCAGATGTTGATCGGCTTCTGGTGCTTTGCCACCTTCCGGTGGGCCGGCGCAGATCATGGTGTCTGATAGTTCGCCATCACCTCCATTACGTGCTTGTTCACAAGTATCTCTGCTGACAAAAGGCACACTGACCTGCTGTAAAACTGTGGGTGATTCCCGGTCTGTTTCCGAACGTTGCCCCCAGCCAATCACTGACAGCGTTGTGTCGTGTACAACACGTGCCATATCAACGTTATTGATGGGAGAAATAGATGTTGCATCGCTGGTTGATGCCAGTTCGAGCAAGGCAATATCCCGATCGAGCGTGTCGGTATTGTAGTTGGGGTGTAGCAGAACACGTTTGACCTGGTGGAGCTGGCCACTGGCACTTGTCTGGCTTAAGTCATGGCCACTGATTCGCACTTCAAGTTGTTCTGGGTTAGTCGTTTTTGTGAGGCAGTGTGATGCGGTTAGTACCCAGCGATTGGCGATTAAACTGCTACCGCAGCTATGGCCGTTGTCGGCGTGTTCGCTGTTGGCGTCTTGCAGTGAAACCATCCATGGCCATTCATCTTGATTGACATCACTGCCGCCAACGATACGTTGTTTGCCGCCTTCTGCTGAAGCGGTAGCGGCAAACGCGCAGAAAATCAGGCCGGCTGTCGTTCGGTATGGAGTCATGACGGATCCCTTTTATTGTTATTCGAGTCACCGATATTTCATCATTAGATGCTGAGTTTGGGTGAGTAGATTCGTGTAACAGAATGTATCGCGGCGTATGGCGATTTAGCTGACGTTGAGTGGTGCGTGTTGGGGGCTTTGCAAGTCGTGACAAAATTGATAACGAAGTCATAACACTGCGTCACAAAACTGGGAATATGATCTTGATGCCGGTAGTATCGACGCATCGAACCGGCCACTAAAAATACGCAGGAACGCGCATGACAATAAAAATAACCGGGCGTCGTGCAGGGTTGTTGACTCTGACTATCGCATCATTGCTGAGCCTGACGGCCTGCTTCCCCAAAATACCAAGCTTCGCAGCATGCCCTGTTACTCGTGGTGGCGACCTAGCTTTGCATGTGCCGGGTGCCAGTGGTGGCGATCTAGCGTGGGCATCGTGGGGCGGTGATTTGGCAAATACGCACCATGCTGCGAGTGAAACGTTGATCAGCCCAGCCAATGTTGAAGATTTGGAGGNCAAATGGATCTCTCGCGTGAGCGGCTCGGTGTCTGCGACGCCAACAGTCACCGAGGGTACGCTATATATCACCGACTGGGGAACGGGAGCCTCCATTGATGCCAATGCTAAAGGAGGCAAAGTGTTTGCGATTGACGCTAACGATGGTAGTCAGCTCTGGTCTCAATCTGTTCGACGTCTAAACAACGACAGCTTGAACAATGTATCGCGCTCTTCACCTGCGATTTTTGAAGATCTTGTGATTATTGCAGATGTTCAGAATCCGGCACCGATTACCGTATTCCCTTCGTTAATCGATCGCGCTAGGCGTTTTTTGTTCGGGTTTGATGATTTATGTGGCGGTTATGTTTATGCACTGCACCGTGTCAGTGGCGACTTGGTTTGGAGCCGTAAGATAGGCACTAAACTGTATGATCAAATTTCTCAATCGCCAGTGGTATATAACGATAAAGTGCTGGTGGGTGTCTCCTCACACGAGTCAACGTATGCGCGCTCAGAGAAAATTCCCTGCNGTACCTTTCGTGGCAGCTTCGTTGCATTAGATGCTCACACGGGTGAAATCGAATGGCGAACTTACATGATTGATGATGAAGACGATCGAGATCAGTTTTCCGGTGCTGCAGTCTGGGGCGGTGCGCCGACCATTGATGTTGCCCGAAACAGGGTGTACGTGCCTACCGGGAATAACTATTGGGTGCCTCAGTCGGTGCAACAATGTTTGGTTGCCGCTGTTGGCGATGAAGCGGCAACTCAGGCATGCCTAGCCGTCGTATCTCGTAATTTTGTTGATTCAATAGTGGCATTGGATATTGATACCGGTGCGGTTAAGTGGTCAACATCGTCACAAACGTATGATGCTTGGACGACTGCCTGTGATTTTGAAACTTTATTCCCGCTGTTGGCGTTTTCCAGTTCAAGTAAAAATTGTCCGAACCCGAAAGGCCCGGACAGTGATTTTGCACAACCTCCGGTGCTGGTAACCATCGATGTGGGTGCCGGGGTGATGGAAGACCGTTTGTTTGCTGGTAATAAGGCCGGTGAGTACTTCGCATTAAACCCGGATACCGGCGCGATTATTTGGCGCAAACATATTGGCCCAGCTGGGTTGATTGGTGGCATGCAGTTCGGATCAGCATCAGATGGCCAGCGTGTGTATTTGCAGAATACTAATTTCGATCATCGGCCATACACCTTGGAAGCAGGCAGCTTGGCTGGCACCACGATTCGCTCCGGGTTCTGGACGGCACTCGACCCGGTAACAGGCGATATTTTGTGGCAAACCCCGGTACCGAACTATGATGCGCCGATTCGTGGTGGCGGCACTGTAGTCACTGGCGGTGGCGAAATTGGCCCTGATGGTGCTTCTGCAGGTGGTCAAACCGTCTACACCTCAGGCATGGTTCACCCGGTGTGGGGCATTGGTTTAGGCGAGGGATTCTTTAACTGGCCGATGGGTGGATTAACCGTTGCCAATGGTGTGGTGTTTGCCGGCGTTGCGGATTTACAAGGCACCATGGTTGCAATGGATGCTAGTACCGGCACAATTCGTTGGATGTTCCAAACGGGGCAGTCGATTGTTAGCACGCCCTCAGTCGTTGATGGCCGAGTGTATTGGGGCAGCGGCTATAAAACCGGTACCGATGGTGATCGGGTGTATAGTTTCGGGTTGCCGTAACCGTAGGGTAAATGCACGGTGTTCTTCTGAGGCCTTTATGAATAAAGACATAGCTATGCCGAAGAATGTGGTTTGTAGGAGTTGTGATTAGACTTAACTGGCGTAATTCGATCGTCGCCTAGCAAATCCCTATATGCTCGCATAAAATATGTTACTTAACTCATAAAACAGCAACAGTCGCACCTATCCGGTAATTCTTATGTTCGAGAAGATGGCTACATCTATTCCAGCGCGATTTGGTATTTTTGCCATTTTAGCTTTCACCCTTGTGAGTGTCGTTAGCTGCTATATGCTACAAGGCGACATTATTGAAACCTATTATTTCGGGCGCGACTTTGCATTGTTTTACCCCAAACATCCGCCAGTCACCTTTTGGTTTGCTGGGGCGTTACTGAGGGTGCTGCCTAGTGAAGCACTGTTAGTTGTATCGCCGATTATTGCGTATTCTGGGTATGTATTTATTGCCTACCTCGGGTGGAAGTTTTCTGAATACTATTTAACGGATCTTCGATCGAGAGCGCTGGTTGTTGTCTCAATCTGCTTGGCGCTATTTTCTAAGCAAATCTGGTTTACGCCTGATTTAATGGCGATTGTTCTATCGTCATTAATGCTCTGGTATTTCTATCTGGCCATCAAGAAGGATCAACTTACGCATTGGTTGTTGTTCGCCCTTTGCGCGCTGTTGTTCTTTTTTAGTAAGTATCAGGCCATTATCAGTTTTATCGCGCTTTTTGCGACGATGGTACTAACGGAACAAGGCCGGTCACGTTTTCGTTCTCCGCGCTTTTGGGCCATTGTTGTGCTGTGTGCTGCGGTGCTCATTCCCTATTTGATTTACATGTTTACGCGAGACGTAAGTTCATTAGATTATGCACAAAACACGGCCAAAAAATTTAAGGATTTCAGTGTAACCAAGGGTCTGGTTACGCCGCTGTCAGTGGCATTTTTGCCGGTGCTTCTAGCGTTGGTGTTCTTTTCTAAAGATAAGATCAAACAAGGCTTCTGCGCGTATAAGCAGGAAGCAAAAAAGGGATCTTTCGATACTGTATTTTTGTTGATTAACAGCTTCGGGTTTTTGTTCATCTGGGGCATATTTTGTGCCGTGTTCAATCATAAGCTGCAAACGCGTTTTACGATTCAGAACATCATTCCCTTCACGATACTCTTCTTTTTGATCTTTCAAACGTCCATTACAGCGATCAAAGACAAACATTTGAAAGTCACACTAACGGTATTAATTTCGGTTGCATTTATCGTCTTTGCGGCAAAAACCATCAAACTGAATCGATGGACGCAGGTTGAGCAGCGCGAACAAGCGTACGAACAAATTAAGAAGGAAATACCACAATCGATTGATTACATTGTGTCTAACAATCGTAGTTATGATACTGATACCTTATACGTTGCCTTCGATGAGAAGCCCCGTGTACGTATTTTTTCTTACATCGCTGAAGACACGGTTTACGATGAAGTAGAAGGTAAAACAGTTATCTTGTTGTGGAAAGGAGACAAAGACCCTGAGTGGGTTGCGCGCTTTAAAGCGCGTTATCCTGCATTGAGTGCGGTTCACCGCATCTCATTGAAAGGAGAGAAAGACAGCCTGCTGGGTGTTATTCCGGTTAAGAGTAAAGCGTTTGTTGTTAGCTATGCCTATATGACATCGGATAAACCCAGCAAGTAGTAGGGTTGCAAACCGTGCTAATGCGCTCTATCGGAGAGCGCATTGAGCGTTATTATAACGCTGCGTGATAGTACGCGGCAGCTACTCTGATTAATCGTTTTAGAGCATCTAAGCTAGAATATGAGTTCCAAGCCTTCGCTTTTACAGACTGTTCAATGGAATGATTCGCCAAAGACGGTGTCTTCAAACCCATAGAGCAAGCGTTGCTGTTATTGCTTGAAGTTGATCTGAGAAACCAACCTGAATCGCTAACCGTATCGTTTTGGTGCGTTTGCAGCTGAGTAGCAATAGGCTATGATGCGGCCATTCGAATGCGATAATAGACAGATATTTATGAATGCAATTGAACTAAGTATTGTGACTCCCATGTTTAACGAGGAGTCGATGATTGATATCTTTTTTGAGCGAGTTACTGCGTGTCTTGAACCTGTTACAGAAAACTATGAAATTATCTGCGTAAACGATGGTAGTAGTGATACTACATGGCAAAGACTGGTTAAGCATGCCGAACAAGATCCGCGTATTAAAGCGGTCAATCTATCGCGTAATTTTGGTAAAGAAGCCGCGCTAACTGCCGGCCTTGATATGGCTTCCGGTATGGCTGCGATTCCGTTTGATGCAGATTTACAAGACCCGCCAGAATTGATCGCCGAGATGGTTGAACAATGGCGAAAGGGTTTCGATGTTGTATTGGCCAAGCGCGTGGATCGAAGCGCGGATAGCTTGTTGAAACGATCAACGTCATCAGTGTTTTACAAGGTTATCGATAAGTTCTCGGATACACGTATTCCTGAAAACGTTGGGGATTTTCGGTTGCTTGATCGTAAAGTTCTTGAATGCTTGAAGTTATTTCCTGAAAAAAGCCGTTTTATGAAAGGCATTTTTGCGTCACTCGGATTCAAAGAGTGTGTGGTTGAGTACGCGCGGCCGGAACGGGCTGCCGGCGAAACCAAATGGAATTATGTCCGTTTGTATGGATTAGCGGTTGAAGGATTTGTTTCCTTTACTTCGTTGCCCTTGAAGGTGTGGTCATACATTGGTGTGTCTACTGCTTTCGGTGCGTTTGCTTTTGGCTTGTATATGATTGTGCGCACGTTGGTCTCCGGTGTTGATGTGCCCGGGTACGCGTCTCTCATGGTTGTGGTGCTTTTCATGTCCGGTTTGATTCTAACCAGCTTGGGCATGATCGGAGAATATCTGGCACGCGTGTTTATTGAGGTGAAGCAGAGGCCGATCTATCTGGTGATGGAAACTGTGGGTTTTGATGACGAGAAAAAGGCGCATCAGGGTGGTTGATCAAGCCGTAAATTTGGTGAAAAAACTTACNGCCTATCCATTGGTTCGTTTTGCGCTTGTCGGCGGTGTTGCGACAGTTGTGCATGTCAGTATCTACTCGCTGCTGTTTATTGTCTTTTCGGTACACGCGCAGATTGCCAATGGAACCGCTTGGGTATTTGCGGCTGCCTATTCTTATGCCGGGCAACGTTTCTGGACGTTTCAGCACGTGAGTGTCGAAAACGAATCGTTGGCATTTATGCGGTTCATTGTGAGCTCGTTGATTTCACTCGCGAGCAATGCAGCATTTGCGCAAGTGTTTACTTATCAATATCCCAATACCTACCTGGCTATTGCGGGCATGGCTTTTGTTACGCCGATACTGACTTTTTTGTTGATGAAGTACTGGGCTTTTAAACGGGTCGATTGACTGCTTTTATTGAGGGGGACGATGCTAAACGGGGAGAGGGCTTCTTAGGTAGTGCCGTTGGGCACCAGAACATCGCAACGATGTGAAGGGGTTGAGCGATTACCAGACGGGTAATCGCATCATCACGTGCGCTTAAAACGTTTATTGATTAAACGTTAAAACTCAAAATTTGAAAAAGCTTCTTGAAGGTCGTCTTTCACTTCACTCGGGCTCATGATCCACACGTCATCATCCCCGTTTGGAAACACAACAATGTCCAAGCCATCACGCTCTAACCCCGGTACCCATTTTGCGAAGAATTCCGGTACTGTAATGCTCTTAGGTTTCAGTGTTTCTTCATTACCGTTGCAATAGGGCGTGGTAAAGTCTGCATGTGGCCAAACCGGTAAAAACTCGTTATCCAAGTCATCAGAATGGATTTTCAGAAACTCGTTGTTGTCATTCACGAGAATCCATAGGTCGCGCTCATCGGCCACCATAGAGAGAAAAATCTCGTACCGATCTTCGCAGCTCATGGCGAGGATTTCGTCAAAACTTTGTTCTGTCATTATCAGTTTGCTCCGGTAGTCTTACCTGACGGCATCGCCTTTGTGGTTTGGGCGGCTCATATAGTTTGCGCCAGTGTCAGAGCGGCAAGGGTATCAGAGTGAGGCAATAAATGCTTGCCAGGATCCCAGCATCGCAATGAAATCATCTAGGCCACATTCGGTCTGTTGTTCGTCGTCAAATACCGACATATCTTCGGCATTGCTGTCGTCGAAGCTTGCGTGCTCGACGGTAGAGGCTTGCAGGCGCACTTCATCGTGATCCATAAACAGCTCAAAACCGGCATATTCATTACGGTATTGGCTGCGAGTGCGTGAAAGTAGTTCATTCGCCAGCGCGATGATCTGATCAATATTGTGTGGTGCACGCATGCAAGACACCAGCCAGTCGCCGATGACCTCATGGCCCATTGAAAACTCCGTTTGGATTTCTCCGAATGCATCGCGTGTGAAGGTGTATTCCACTGATTGTTCTCATTATTCGTGCAAGGCCGCGCATTATAGAGGCGTATGTTCATTGCAGAAAGAGCCTAGTTAGGTACTTTCAATTACGGTCGCCGTTCATCGTGGCGTTACTGTGGTTTGTATTGGCAGTGCTTGTAAGCGGCTAGCTTACGCTGGTATCGGGTTTGAGCGAGACCATTGCCTCTGCAGTGGTTTTTGGCTGACATCCTATTTGCCGGGTTGACAGGGCTTGATATGGTATTGATAATTGTATTCGAACTATATTCGAATACGTTTCAAATTAGAGTGAAACCTTATGGCACCAGCTCCAAAATTCACCCCGGAACAGCAAGAATCCATGATTCTCGAAGCTGCAGCCAATGCTATTGAAGCCTCCAGCCTGCTGGATTTCACGATGTCGACTATCGCCAAAGAAGCCGGTATTTCGATGGGGTCTGTCTATAAACATGTGCAGACTAAAGAAGATGTATTGGTGGCGCTGGCAACCGAGTCATTGCATTTTTTGACCGATCGAATTGCTGAAATCCTGGCACTGGATCTCTCAGTGCCTGAACGATTAGCAGCCGTGTTGCTTGGCGACCATAAAAAAATCTATCGACGTTCTTTCGACCCGCAGCTCGAAACCCTAGTGATGCAAAAGCCTTTGCTAGAGCGCAGTTCCAATCAGTGGCGTGAGCGTTTGTTTGCAGCTCAGGCCCGTATCGATCGAACGTTTATGACGCTGCTTGAAGCCGCGATTGACGATAATGAGCTGATCGTCGGTGATAATCGCAGCGAGATACTGAATCAGCTGATGCTAGGGAATTGGGCACTGAATGTCGGATTTCATCATGTCAGTGTGCAAACCGAAGGTGTGAGTGTCTATCACGGGGATGACGCCTGGTCTGCGCCCTATAAGCCAACCTGTGCTCAGGTGCAAACGTTTAAGGCTGTTGTTAATGCCGTGCAGTGGCGTAAACCGCTAGATGACGACGGTATTGCACGCGCATGTGATGCACTTGTAGAAATGGGGTTACGTTGATCATGGCGTTTCGAATGACTGTTAGTACATCTGTTAATGGACAAGATATATGAAAAATAACGCTATCACACGCTGGCTCTTATTGGGATTGGTCGTTCTTGCCCTCATTGGCGGTTTGGCCGGTTACAAGTATCGCGAAATATCTTCAGCGATTGCGTTTGCCGAGGCAATGCCAGAACACAGTGAATCCGTTAAGGCAGTGCATCCAGCCATCGTGTTGTGGACGCCGTCTGTTGAAAGTGTTGGGGAAATCAAAGCTGCGCGTCAGCTGGTTTTGCGTAACGAGCTGGATGGCTCCATCACGCGGGTCAACTTTCGTGCCGGAGAGCCTGTCAGTAAAGGCCAGGTTTTATTGGAATTGGATGCCAGAGAAGAACGCGCGCAATACCAATCTGCCAATGTTTCTGCTGATTTGGCCAGACGTGTTTTAAAACGCAGTAGCCAGTTAAAAGACGAAGGCGCGTTGAGTGAAGATGCCTATGATCAAGCCCAGGCAACTTTGGGGATCAGTCTGGCACAAATGGATCGCCTCAAAGCCATCATCAGTAAGAAAACGCTACGGGCACCGTTTGATGCAGTATCCGGATTACATGCGCTAGAAGTTGGGCAATATCTGCCACTAAACACTGAAATCACCACGCTCGTGGGTCGTGATGCGAACTATTGGGTCGATTTTACGCTGGCGCAGCAGCATCTACTGGATGATGGTGCCAGTGTCGTGATTGAGTCTCCGGATACAGCTCGTGAGAAGGTCTCTGCTCAAATTATTGCATCGGATGCGACAGTTTCTCAGGACACACGTCATTTAAGTTATCGCGCTGAATTCAATGACGCGGCGGGGCGTTTTAAGCCGGGTATGCTGGTTACCGTTAAGATTATTCGTGCTGCTCCGATGCAAGTGGTTGAATTACCCAATACCTCGGTATTACGTGATAAATTTCAAAGTTATGTGTATGCATTAGAAAAAGATGAAGCGGGTATTGTTCGGGCGCAAAAAGTGTCGGTGACGGTACTGGCTGAATCTGGCGATACGGTGATTGTTGAAGGTGACCTGACTGCCAACACTTGGGTAGCCACGAATGGCGCATTTAAACTTTACCCGGGTTTGAAAGTGAACGTGATGAGCTCGGAGATTGATAATTCGCAGGCTACAAATGCTGCTATCAGTGCAGATGATCGGAGTGTTCGGTTATGACGCAGAATGATTCCGAAAAAATAGCATCCGAACAACACACTACTGAAAAAACCGCCTTCACCGATGTGTTCATCACACGGCCGGTGATTGCGGTTGTGTTGTCGATGGTACTGGTTTTGCTGGGATTAGTTGCCGCATTCAAACTACCGGTGCTGCAATATCCTAAAATCGATAGCTCATCGTTGATTATCACAACGGCTTACACGGGGGCGTCTGCAGCGGATGTACAAGGCTTTGTTACGGAGCCCATCGAACGTGTTGCTGCGTCTGTACCAGGTGTTGATTATGTCGATTCGCTATCTCGTGCAGGCCTTAGTACGGTAACACTGTGGCTGGATCTCAATCAAAGCAGCACCGATGCGATGGCTGAGCTTTCAACACGACTTAGCCAAATTCGTTTTGAATTACCCGCAAACGCTGAGGATCCTGCTGTTGAAGTAAGGCGAGCTGACCGTCCGGCTGCAACCTTCTATCTGGATGTGATGAGCGAGACCTATTCTCGTGCTCAGCTTACCGACTTTCTAACACGACAGATTAATCCAACACTGGCTACTATCGACGGTGTGCAAAAAATCGGACTCGAAGGTTCGAGAGAGCCTGCGATGCGAATCTGGCTCGACCCGCAACGGCTGGCAAGCTTTAACCTTAGTGCTGCCGATGTGTGGGATGCGCTAGCCAGAAACAACATCACAGCGACCATCGGGCGCAGTGAAAACGACCAGCAACGTATTGATCTTGTTGCTGATACCTTGATGCAATCACCGGCTGACTTTGAACGCTTGGTGGTAAAAAGTGAGGGTAAAACGCAGATACGTCTCGAAGATGTTGCACGCATAAAATTGGGTGAAAACGAAGGCGATATCAACGCGCGTCGTGACGATAATTCGGCCGTTTATATCTCTGTTTGGCCATTACCGGGTGCTAATGAAATTGCCATCGGTGACACGCTCTATACCTTGCTCGATGAACTAAACCCGACGTTGCCAGCGGATGTGAAAATCGGTATCAGTTATGACGGTACGCTATATATGCGTAACGCGTTGAAAGAAATTTTCACCACGCTGATTGAAACTGTTATTTTGGTGGGTCTCGTCGTATTGGCCTTGATGGGATCGATGCGTAGTGCCCTAGTACCGTTGATTACGATCCCCATTTCGTTGTTGGGCGCGGTAGCGATGATGGCCGCGATGGGATTTTCACTGAATTTGTTAACCATTTTGGCGATCGTACTGGCCGTGGGCCTCGTGGTGGATGATGCGATTGTCGTGGTTGAAAATGTAGCCCGACACATGCGAGAAGGCATGAGTCGAACACAGGCGGCATTGGCTAGTTCTCGCCAGTTACTGGCACCGATTATTGCGATGACCATTACGTTGGCTGCTGTATACGCACCGATTGGTATGCTGTCAGGTTTAACCGGCCTGTTATTCAAAGAATTCGCGTTTACATTGGCTGTTGCCGTGTTGATTTCGGGTGTGGTTGCGTTAACGCTGTCACCCATTATGAGCGCTAGCTTGTCTCAAGAGGGCGGTAAGGAAAGCAAGGGAACACGTTGGGTTAATGACCGTTTCAAACGGCTCGAAGATGCGTATCGTAATAGCCTGAATACAGCGTTTGCATGGCGTGCTCAGATATTGACGTTGGGTGCGATTGTTAGCTTACTAGCCGCACCGTTTTATGTGCTGTCGCAAAAAGAACTTGCGCCAACTGAAGATCAGGCTGCGGTGAGCATTATCATGGAATCGCCGCCGGAGTCGTCATTGGCTTACACTACCGAACAAGTGCATGACGTTGTAAGTGCACTGTCGGATACCGCCTCCGCGGATTATTTCTGGCAAATTCTAACGCCATCCGGTGGTTTTGGCGGGGTTGAATTAGTGCCGTTTAACGACCGTGATGAAAGTGTGCATGATCTGGTTGGACCATTTTTTGGAAAATTGAGCCAGGTCACCGGTATAAAAGCCTTTCCGATTCTTCCTGCGGCGTTACCAACAGCGGGCAATTTTGACGTCGAGCTTGTTGTTATCAGTGCTGATGCACCTGAGCAAATGGCCGGCTATGCGAGCCAGCTTGTTGGAGCAGCTTACGGTAGTGGCAAATTTATGTTTGCCGAAACAGATCTCAAACTCGATTTACCGCAAGCTCGCTTTAAGCTTAACCGTGAACGCATTGCTGATTTGGGCATGACTATGGATGAGGTGAATCGTCAGTTGATGGTGCTGTCGTCAGGCAACTACGTAAACCGGTTCAACTTGGGCGGCAAAGGCTATCGTGTTATCCCGATGGTTGAAGGCCTGGATCGTGCCGACCCGGCAAGTTTGATGAAACACCAGTTGATAACCCCGGATGGAAATCGTATTCCACTGTCGGCAATAGCAACGCTTGAGGAAATAACCGTGCCGCGTGTACTCACACGCTTCGAGCAACGTAATTCGTTCAAAATATATGGTGGTGTTATTCCCGGTGTGACCAAAGCGCAAGGCTTGGCGGCATTAGAAGCTGCGGCTGTAGAGATACTACCGAGAGGTTACCAGCTGGATCATTCCGGCGAATCTCGGCAGATCAAAAAAGAGGGCAGTACATTGGTTGCCGTGTTAGGGGTTGCCTTAGCTTTTGTGTATTTTGTGTTGGCAGTACAATTTCACAGCTTCCGCGATCCGCTGGTGATTCTTCTCGGGTCTGTGCCATTGGCGTTGTCTGGTGCTTTGGTGTTCCCGTACTTGAGCATGACCACAATCAATATTTACTCGCAGATCGGTTTCATTACCTTGGTGGGCTTGATCGCGAAAAACGGTATTTTGATTGTTGAATTTGCCAACCATCTGCAAGAGCAGGGATTACGCAAAGCCGAAGCTGCCCGTGAAGCTGCCGTTACACGTTTGCGCCCGATTCTGATGACAACGGCTGCAACGGTCTTGGGGCACTTTCCTTTGGTATTAGTGACCGGCGCTGGCGCAGAAGCACGCAACAGTATCGGAATCATTCTAGTGGCGGGCATGCTGATTGGTACGCTCTTTACCCTGTATATTTTGCCAAATGTGTATGCATTGATTGCGGCGGAGAAACAGCCACAAGCCATCGAGTAATGAGTTGGCAGGTTGGTGGGCGGTTTAGTTTGAAACTGCCCACCAACCTGTTGAATATATTTTGCGCGACTCACTTAATGATTAGGTTTGGTAAGGATGGCGCTAAGTAAAAGCGATCCAAAGCGACTTGATCCAAGTGGTTTCCAGAGATTATTCATCGAGTAGTTTCTCTCGTCCTGATTGTTCTATCGTTTAAATTCCGCGTACAAACAGTATTTCGAAAACCATTCCAGCAGGCGCACAATACAAAGCAGCGAACGAGAAGTTACAGTCGAGTGATCTCACCGCAAGACATCATGTTCTGGCTGTTTACATGCTCGCATCGTTATAGAAGGTTGAATGCGCCGCGTTTTCCTGGCTAGCTCCCCCAGTACATCACCACCAAACAACAGGTGTTATCTTTAAGGTCAATCAATAGTTGATTGTCTTATGCTCAATTTTTGAGTCGGTATACGGGCTTTTCTTTCAAAGTCGCTACTATAGTTGGTTTAACTCGACTGTATTCGGATTCATACAGCAACGTCGATGAGAATGCTAAATGTGCCAGTGTTTCGGTTGCTTTGCAGCGGCGAATACAGGTAATTGAAACGCAGCACCAAACTCATTAAACTGGCGCCAAAAATACGAGTGAACGGCGGGCTGAGCCTCTGGCATAAGTTGGCAAGTCTTGCTCTGCATATTTTATGTATAGCGGCCATTTTTGAACAATTAATCAGTTGATGCCGGTTTGGAAATGATATAGACCGAGGTGATTCACAGTATGGTGATTTAATAGGTTTTTGAAGTGCGCCTTGGCTTTCAAGGGAATATTGGTTAAAGATTTAATTGGCTTTGTATGACAGAGCGGTCCATTCCTATGTCAGAGGTTAAGGTCTTACGCATACTTATGAGTGATGTTTTTGGAGAGGTTTTTATGGTGAAGGTTTTTTTTGCAAAGGAGACGTTTTTTAGTACGTTTAGTATTGTATTTCTTCTCCTGTTACTTAGAAATATTATGCCTGTACTTTTTCCGATACTGCATTGTGAAGATGGTCGGGATCTACTTGCTTATCACTTCAATAGTGATTCAGTCTTATCAGTTTTCCAATATTACAATGGATACCTTTCGTTGTATCCAAATTTTGTAAGTGAAGTATCAATTCTACTTTTTCCACTCACAGTTTATCCATATGTATCAGTGTTTTTTGCGATTCTTCCTGCAGCTATCGCATACAGTATGTTTTCCTCTGTTTTGTATAGAGGCTATATAGCAAGTGATAGGCACCGAAAAATCATTTGTATATGTCTTGCGTTAGTTCCTTTGGGGAACCATGCGATGTTTACGAGCCTGATGTATAGTTTGTGGAATATTCTTCTTGTATATATTTTTATACTACTAATGCCTAACCCATTTTCGAGAGGGCGTTCTTTTTCAATTGCCATAGTTCTTACTGCAGTGTTAGCTATTTGGACTCACCCTTTGGCAATTTTGGGTTTACCAGTTTTACTCTATCGGTGTGTGTTCACAAATAGTGGAAGAATCTACTATCTTGTGATGGTTGCTGCGACCATTGCGTATTTCTTCTTGGGAAAAACTGCGTCTGTCCAAATACATGAAGTAAACTATTTTGATGCAATATTGTTGTTTCTTACCCGAGTAATATTTGAGCCATTTTTTGGTAATAGCATTAGAATGTGGGCTGTAAATGAAATGTCATTGATAGTGGTTGCTTCATCACTATTACTATTCCTTCTTGCTTTTATGTATCGTCAGGATCGGAGGACGTTTGAGTTAGTTTCTATATCGGCAGTTTTCATTGTGGGAATATTCGTTGTTTCGATTCTTAGTCGTGGGCAGTATGTTCTTGATTCCCTGAGTTATAAGTCAGGGCACCGGTACTTCTACATCAGTCAGTATTTAGTACTTTTCGTATTTTTCAACTTGTCAGTTCCATTTTTGATGAAACACAGACAGAGCTTCAATCGTAATATGTTGAAGGCTATCTTTTCAGTTTGGATTGTTTTGCTTTTGGTTCAAAATGCTTCTTACTTTTCAACAGGGAAAAGTAAGAGTGATGCGTTGTTTGAATTCTTGCACCGGTATGATGGTAAATCAGATCTAGTACTTGATAGAGGTGTTTGGTCTATAAAACTAAATTCGTCGCGATAGGTGTGTTAGGGGGGGGGAGTGATATTCCAGCGTGGGCTTGAGGGGACTTGACTCGCGTGTAAGACTAATGATGCTGGAGAGATTCGCGATCGACAAGGATGATATTTAGATCCAGCATTTGAACCATACTGCCTATCATGATAGAGAAGGTTTCTGAGTAACAAAATGGCGAGTGATTTTACACGTACGAATCTTAGAGACCCGAGGGGTTAACCCTGTTCGGGTGTGGGTAACCCCTCTTAATTAAGGGAACCTCTAAAAACTATCTTGCTTGCGCTGGCGTCGTTAAAATACAAATCAAATCGGTCATTTATTGCACATAAACCCGAGGGTCGGCCCNGCCCGTTTTCATCGAATTTTGCCTCGCCAGCGCTGCGCCGCCTACGTTTTTAGAGGCTCCCTTAAGCTAATGACGAAAAACCGGCAGAGATACCAACTGAGTTAATGGATTGCATCGACACGAGGAGTATTCAACTTGGTACCATTCGGTACTGATACCGTTGTTTTCGATTTCGCTGCTCTAGAGATCACTGTTTTCGATATCAGTGCTTTAAACAAACCGGGTTTCATTGAGGCCAGTACACAAGCAACAATCAACAGACAAAACAGTATTTGATCCAACCCAATTGCCTGCTGAAACATCATGCTGATAAAGGCTAGTGAAAAAAACGGCTGCAGTAGTTGCAGCTGGCTGATCTTACCGACGCCACCGGTTGCTAGCGCTTGGTACCAAAACCGGAACCCCAAAAATTGACTGAAGATTGCGAGATACAGCAGCGCGAGTACGGGATAAATCGCTGTTGCATTGAAGCTTAGTGTTGATGCATTCTGATGCAACTGTGTGATAAATAGGGGAATCGTCACTGGTGAGTACAGCGCCAATGTCCAACAAATGGTTTGCCAGCCACCGATCAGTTTTGCCGCTTTGGCACCGGCACTGTAGCCCAAGCCACCGAATATCAGTGCGGCAATGATCACCCCTAATGTTTGTGGTTGTAACTCGGGTAGCTGACCGAGTGTGTGAATCATATAAAAGATCAGCAGAGTACAACCTGCTAAGGCAAATCCCCAGAAGGTTAGTGGGTGTCGTTCCTGATGGATTAACGTTGCCATTAAAGCGGTGATAAGCGGCAGTCCTGCCAACACAACTCCCATATCGGCGGCCGGTACGTGTTCCATACTGACGCCTATTAAGTACGGGAATCCAACCACAATACCCATGCCTGTGATTATCAGCCAAGGCCATGCTTTTACTGCAGGCAAAGACCACCGATTTAGTATCACAACACCGAGGGCGAGTGCACCTGCGATCGCTCCGCGGCCAGTTGCTATAAGCATGGGTGAAAATTGGCTCAATGCCATTTGTGTCATCGGTACCGTCAGCGAAAATAAAATGACGGCAAATAGCGCACTGAAAATCGCGGTGGATGCGCGTCGTTGGTTTTCTGATGTCGGCAGGTTGCTCATGGGGTCACCGTTCGGGTAGAGGGTCGTAGCATGAGGGTATTGTCTAGAAGTTGTTGATCTTGCGGCAGGCACAACGTAACGATGATGC
Organism: BD1-7 clade bacterium; assembly: GCA_902705835.1. Classification (NCBI taxonomy): domain Bacteria; kingdom Pseudomonadati; phylum Pseudomonadota; class Gammaproteobacteria; order Cellvibrionales; family Spongiibacteraceae; species BD1-7 clade bacterium. The sequence goes on along the minus strand of CACSIN010000023.1, from coordinate 272,662 downwards.
TGCAATACAGTTGGCGAATTTTTGCCAACTGTACTGGTTTAAAATTGCTTAACTGTATCGCATTGCAGTACAGTTGAGTTTAGTATGATAGATAGCAATTGACGGGCATCTTGCCTCTAGGCGCATTCTGATTTGATATTCAAGGAGGTTAACGATGTTACAGCGAAATACGGATGATCCATTATATATCCAGCTTGCTGAACAAATCATCGATGACATCCAAAGCGGTATTTATGCTGTGGATGTGAAGGTTCCCAGTGTTCGATTGTTGGCGAAGCGCAACGGCGTCAGTATTTCAACGGTGACGCAAGCATACGCGCGTCTTGAGGATCAAGGTTGGATCAGTGCTCGGCCGCAATCGGGATTTTATGTACGATCCAACCGGGTTGTTGAATCATCTAAGATGCCTGCGTTGGCGCTACAAGATACACCGCGTTCGGTAACCAAAGCTGAGTTTATCAACCAGATGTTGGCGCAGTTGAATAGCAACGCGCGAATGAACTTTGGTACGGCGGTGGCAGACCCATCATGGATGCCACAGCGCGCCATGCAAACGCATATTCAGAAGGTGAGTCGATTTCAAACCACCGCCGTACTCGATTACTTGTTTGCGCCGGGGCTTGAAGCGTTACGTGCGCACATTGTCGTGCGGATGCGTGATGCCAATGTTACTTGTCATGCGGATGATATCACCATTACGCACGGCTGCTCTGAGGCACTGAGTTTGTGTTTGGGCGCGGTTACTTCGCCCGGAGATTTGATTGCGGTTGAGTCACCGTGTTACTACGGGTTTCTGCAAATTGCCAATATGTTGGGGTTGAAGGTTATTGAAATTCCGACAGACCCTCAGCAGGGGCTTAGCATTGACGCATTGACGTTAGCGTTAGAGCAATGGCCGATTAAGGCCATTCTTACCATCACCCGTTATTCGAACCCGCTGGGCTGCTGCATGCCATTGCAACAGCAAAAGCGTTTGGTGCGCTTGGCTAAACAACACAATGTACCGATTGTTGAAGATGATATTTATGGGGAAATCGGTATTCCTGTCGCAAGAGATAGTGGCCCGAATAATACCGTACTCAAATCTCATGACACAGATGGCATGGTTTTGTACTGTTCGTCATTCTCGAAAACCATGGCCGCTGGGCTGCGGGTGGGTTGGTGTTTGCCTGGAAAATGGTACAAAAACGTCTTGGAAAGGCAAACTTTCACGTCTTTCTCCGCGGCGAGCCTGTCGCAACATGCGGTATTGAGTTACTTACAAAATGGGCACTACGACAAGCATTTACGGCAGTTTCGAAACCGTTCAGTCGTGAGTTTACAGCGTTTTATTGACGCCATTCGTGCGTATTTTCCGCCGCAAACGTGTGTGACTGAGCCGCAAGGCGGTTTCATTTTATGGGTTGCCTTACCGGTAGGAGTCAGCGCGATGGATCTGCACTACGCGGCGTTGGAGCATTCAATTGCCGTGGTACCCGGTGATATCTTTTCGAATTCGGACCATTTCTCCAATTATCTGCGCATTAACACTGCGATTCCGTGGACGCCGGATGTTGATGCTGCGATTAAATGTCTCGCCAGTTTAGTGAAAGAGCAAATGCAATAATACGCATTCCCACTATCTAGCGATGGCCAGTGTTATAGAAACGTTATCTCTCGACGGTGGCATCGTCACCTTCGCTGTGCAGGCTAATGGTATTTATACGCTGGGAGGCAAGCCATGAACCCTCGATTGGGCAAACGCACATTGATGTGTGCCGGAATCTTAACCGCGACTTTAACCCCATTATTGAGTGCTTGTTCAGGTGACAGTAATCCGGCTGTGACGCCTGAAGCAGAAACCGGTACTCCGGCTTTGGATACCACCAGTGAATCTGCCCGCTACCGGCTGCGTTTTATCGGCGAATGGGATACCACTCGGTTTGGTTCACGCCCTGGTGGTGCCCATTTTACTGGGTTGATTGGCAGTACTGTTAATACTCAAGCATCCTTATGGCGCTCGGGTGAGTTGGCATCTGCGGGTTTTGAAAACGTGGCTGAGTTAGGCGCGAACAGCAACTTTCGTAATGAAATTCGTGCTGCGATGGATGCAAACCAAGCTGGCGTGCTCATTGAAGCGAGCGACATTTCAGCGGAGGGAGTCGCAACGCTGGAATTTGCGATTAGCCGCACTTACCCGCGTGTGACACTAGCATCCATGGTTGCGCCAAGCCCGGATTGGTTTGTTGGCGTTAATCAATTGTCACTACTTGATACTAATGGGGAATGGCAGTTGACGTTGGCGTTACCGGTGTACGATGCGGGAACCGAAGGTGGAGCTGTATTTTCATTGAGTAACCCTGCGACAGTTCCGGCTATGCCGATTGCGTTGCTGATAGGAACGGTAGCCGATCAGACTGAATTCAAAAACGGCCTTGTAGGTGGACGTGCAATAGCATCGTTTGAATTTGAACGTATCGAATAACTGCCTGTGTCGCTTTTAGTCTCGGTGTTTTTATATGTCTATCGACAGGCTGGAGCGGCTATCTGAGCCCTTATCGATGAGCTTATTGATCGTTGATAAATGGCTTATGGATGGCTTATTAGGGTGCAATCTCGATAATGGTTCTGTCTAGTCGACTTTATACCATTGATTTTAGCGATAGCAGATATCCGGCCGGATATTGTCTGCTCCAAATACCTTGCGATGAAACCGCCGTGACAAGTTAAAGGTCTCCATAATATCTTCGAACATGAATTGTAATTCTTGTCTGCGCGGTTGATCGGGTTGGTCGCAGCAGATGTATTGATCCTGAACAATGGTGTCTGCGTAGATCAGCGCATCGTGTGCTAACGCTGGCTCAACGTTTTCGCCGATATCGTACAAGCGACGAAAATGAATATAAGCCTGTTCTCTCAGTGAGGCATCTTGGTCGGGGCGGCCAAGTACGTCTGGTACTAGCGGCGCTTCGCTCATCAACATTACGCGGTGAATGAAGCTTTTGACCTCATCGCGGGTAAAGGCATCAAATAGTTTTACGTGTTCATTCCACACCGATTCAACGTCCGATTTCAGCGACGTACCGCTGCAAATATTGATGTTCAGAGTTTCAATAGAGAAGGTGCCAAAGAAGATGACGGCCCGCTTTTCATTTTTTGATAGGATGTCTGCATGGGTGGTATACCACTGCCGAATTTCAAACAGGCGGTTGATGTCTAGATGCGTCCAGAGCTCAATTAATGCCAGTAGACTTGGGCTCGACAGTACGGTTTCTCGAGTATCTTTATCGTCAAACGCCTGACCAGCACGGACTTTAAAACTCTCGCGGCGGGCATCCTGAAGTAGGTTGTCGGCGATATCGATTGGAAACAAGTCTGTGTGCGCGCGAATCATGGGGCCGGGTTGTTGCATAGCGATACCTGCAGGGTCATTGTTCTTCTGAAGGATAGTGAATATTTGACCGGCTTGTCGGTCTTTTCACGGCACTTTGATTGGCTTAATCGATGAGAGGGCATCGGCTGAGGAAATTGATGTTATCGATCGTGAATTATTGATGCTGTGGAATATGTGATTACTGCGTTAGATCAGGCGGTTATAACTATCGAAGAATCATCATACATTGTGTTCGCTAAGCCCTGCTGATAGCGTCAATTCTCGTTTATAATTTTCTCTGCCAGTTTTACTCTGGCGCAATACGCCGTATGCTATCGTGCTGTATTTTTATAGAACCATCATTTTATAAGATCCTTTGCGAGTGTGATGCTAGGCGTCTATAAAGTTTGGCGTGCTCGAGAACAAGTTTCAAAGTGCGGCAGGAATTAAGTGGCAACGTTATGTTCGCCCAAAAGGATTTTTTCAAACGGAGTTTGGTTATGCGATATTCTTCCTCGTTAAGTGTTCTGCTTGCGAGCCTTGCGGCTGCAAGTACTCTGCACGCGAACCTTGCGTTTGCAGTAGCAGTCAGTAATGAGATCGTTTATGTCGACAAAGATGCAACCGGAGCCAACACCGGTGAAAGCTGGGACGATGCAAAAGTTAACTTGGCTGATGCGATAAATTCTGCCGGTTTTGGGGACCAAGTCTGGATTGCTGAGGGGACATATCTGGTTACCCCGTTAGCACCGAGCACAGCCGCTCCTGCGCCTGAAGGCTATGAAGTATGTGCATCGGAAAACGGCACTTGTAGCTTCTCTGGTACACGCCAGGTCGCCTACGGCGCTGACGGTATGTTTGTTCATAAAACCGGCACAGACGGCATTGCCTGTACGAATGCAGTGTTTACAGATCCTGCCCCAGGGGTTAGCAAAAGCTGTTACGTTCAATCACAACTGACGGTTGATTTGACCATGCGTATTTATGGTGGATTCTTCGGTTCTGAAACCAGCGTTGATGAACGAGACTTCGATTTATACCCAGTAACTATTAGTGGTGATTTAGGCAAAGACGATACATCTGATGCATTTGGCGGCGCTAACAGCGGGCGTATGATGGTGATCTACGCGGATAACGTCGTTGTTGAAGGCGTTACTTTTCGCAATGCGAACTTGATTGAAGGTGCCGGTGGCGCAATCGCGATCGAAGGCGCGACTGGTGTGGCGTTGAATAACCTGACGTTTTCACGCAATCAGAGTGTTGATGGCGGCGCATTGTCGATCGAAAACAGTAGCGCAAGCATCACTAACACTGCGTTTATATCAAACCGTGCGACCCATCAAGGTGGTGCGATTTTTATCGATAATACTACAGCGCGTGATATACAGTTCAGTAACGTTCGTGTCACAGATAACAGCGCTGCTCATAATGGCGGTGCGCTCTATGCGAAATCGACCGCGGCAACTGTACTTGATATCTCGACGGCGTCGTTCACAGGTAATGAATCTCTTGATGAGAAAGGTGGTGCGCTATATATCAATAGTCTGACAACAACGATGAATATCACCAACACGACATTAGCGACTAATACTGCCGAAAAAGGCGGCAGCGCGCTGCGTTGTTATAGTGCGACCTGTAATCTGGATTACCTAACACTGATTGATAATACGCTAGTGATGCCAAATCCTGCGAACGAAGGTGCCGTCAGTGTTGGAGGCACGTCAGCCAGCGTTACCATTAAACGCAGCTTGATCAGTAATACTGCGGCTGGAACCTCAACTACACCCAATGTTGCCCACCAGGGCGGTGCGCTAAATGATGGCGGATACAACCGGTTTGGCCTAGATTCAGCTGCCGGTATTGCCGATATGCTAACACTGGGCGGCACCTCTAATGCATTGGTGGCCGCAGACCTTAATCATGTTGTTAATACGACATTGGATTTTTACAAAACAACGTTGAAGTACGCGCCGGTGCGTGAAGATAGCAGTGTCAAGGATGCCATCCCTGCCGGTGTTGATTGTGATACCTCCGCCGTCGACCAGCGAGATGTAACACGCGGTATCGGTGGCGGATGTGATATCGGAGCGGTGGAATACGTGGATCTTGATAATCTTTGCTTCGACGACAAAGCGATTGTTGCCTCACGTTCGGCAACAGCCTCCGGCACGGTCTTCTGCGCGGGCACCAATGGTGCAAATCCAGGTGAATTACTGAAAAACTTCTTCTTGGGTTCTGCATACCCATTTGCTTTACTGATAATGCTTGCCGTGCCATGGATTCGTCGCGCGAAGTAATAGTCCTGTCTTGGCGAATGCTATCACTGTGCGTTCGCCAACATACATAATTCAGAGTTCACCTTGTGCCGTCTGCGCGCTGTAACTACCGTTTAACTCAAAAACCTTGATGCGATTGTGCTCAGGGTTTTTTATCGATCTATCGAAACGGATGGTTTTTACAAAGGGGATTCATCATGGCGCAACAGTGTTCATTGTGTAACGACGAAGTCGACGAGCTGTATCTGTTGGTGAAACAAACTACTTTGGATTTGATTAGGGCTGATCATCCAGAATGGATAGAAGCCGACGGCGGATGTAAGAAGTGCATGGATTATTACAACGCACTCGACGGTGAAGTTGAGGTTTTAACATTACGCACTAACTTATAGTTTGTGGTTACCTAGCTGTATCGCCAATAGGTAATACTTGGTGCCATCAGTTGTTGCGCCACTATGATCTGCCACTCGGGTTTGTGCGCGGTGTGCATTATGCTGTGATGTAACGTCGTTGTTCAACTTCGTGGATCGATAGCAGCACAGCGACAGAACATTTCACAACGAACATTCCCCAAGCACAAGGAAGGCTCCATCATGATGAAATCTACTGCATTATTCTCTATCAGTCTTATTTCTTGCTTGGCGTTTGCCGAAGATCATCGCCCTGTCGATGGCGGCTCTATGCATATCGGGCATCACGACAAAAGTGCCATGGAAACTCAAGAGCATGCTCGACGCCACGAATTTTCTAACGAGCAAGCGCATATTCATGATCACGGCGGTGATGTTAACAAAGCTGAAAACCATGCCGAGCGACATGGAACACATGCCTCAGCGCACCTGCACGATCATGCCAATAATATGAGTGATGCGGCAGCACACGCTCATGAACATGCACACTAGGGCACATCATTGAAGTAGATCCCACTGATTGAAGTCGACGATGAAACAGCTGCATGCCGTGCATATTGTTGTGGCAGCAGCCTAATCATCATGCATGTTGGTTTTCTAGTGGAACCTGCACAGAACGTTCGCGACACCTGATGCATCTCACACTAGGTATCTAAGCGTCGAAAACGGATACGGCAAGGGCTTTCAGGCCATTTGGTTTCAACGCCGGGTTTGGGTTGAGGGTCTTTATCAATCAACTCGATATCGTAGTTCAGCAGCAGCTTCGCGATAATGATCTTGATCTCCATCTTGGCGAAGTTAACACCTGCACAGCGGTGGGCACCGCCGCCAAAGCCAATCAAACTAAATTTCTTGCTGTTTTCAGAGCGTTCTGGTGAGAAGCGCACTGGGTCGTAGGCGTTTGGATTTTGAAACACCTCCGGTATATTGTGCGCAGTTGCTGGTGCAACGAATACCATGCTGCCTTTTTTAACTTCATACTCTTCAAAAATCATATCGTCACGCACACCCCGCATAATCACATGCGCCACTGGATGCAAGCGTTCGGATTCGAGTATTGCCCAATCGAGTGTTTTCAGCTGTTTCAAAGCATCCGGGGTCAGTGATCGATCTTCTGCAAAAACATGGGTTAACTCTTCACGCACTTGGGCAAAATATTTAGGGTTTTGCAGCAGGTTGATTAACGTCCAGGCAACATGGCCCACGGTGGTTTCATGGGCTGCCCACGGAATAAAAAGCAGCATGCTGATAAGGAGACCGTCGGGTACCGGTTTGTTGTCGTAGTAGGTTGACTCGATTAATTCTTGAAACAGATCTTTGGGCTCCCGAGGGGTTTCGCGGCGTTTCTGCATGAATTCATAAATCATCGTCTCAATGCGGGCTTTGGCGTTACGACTTTTGCGAAATTTAGCCAGCGGCAGCCAAGATGGCAGAACCACATCCGCACCTTGTGAAAATTCGCGATACACTGCGAAGTATTCAGCGCCCAATTGATAGCGGAAATCTTCACCAAAAAAAGCATGCGCCCCGATGTGCATAACCAAGGGGCCAAACGCGTCGACTAAATCAATATCGCCTGACACCCCCATAGTATCTTGCATGAAATCGTCGACTTCCTTTTCCATTAAACTGATGAATCGATCGTTATTTTTTAACAGTGGCAACAGAACTTTCATCTGTTCCTGCGACTCTGTTAGATGGGCGAAGGTGAATAACCGGCTATCAAACATTTTAAGTAAGGTTTCATAGCCTTGGCGCATTGAAAAGACGCCGTCGGTTTCTTTAAAAAAGAACTGATGGTAATCCGGCCCGAGCATAACAACGCCCTTGCGAGCCGCTAGGTCGATAGTAAAAATCAAGCCGTGTTCTTCATACCCTCGGCGAATAACCCCTTGCGGGTCGCGCATAAATTCAAGTACATGGCCGAGCACCGGCAAGCGACCACTGACCATCGGTGGCGCAACAGGTCGAGATTCTGTGAATGGATGTTGAGCGTGTTTCATGAGCGGATACTTCCTTGTTATTGGTCTTTTAAGACCGCCGCGGTGACGTGATGTTCATCACAATCCAATGTCGACGGTATCCGAGAGCTCGATGCGTATCAAGTATTGCGTGTTTATCACCGGCAGGCCGATTCACTAGCAAGCGATCGGCTGATGTCTTCACAAGCCTCCACAACTTGCTTGATCAATACATCATTGAATACCTCGTGTTGACGGTGGTTCGGAATCGCGATACCGATGCCGCCGATGGGGTGCCCTCTGGCGTCTACAATCGCAGCGCCGATATGGGTCAGTTCTTGTGACCATTCGCCTCGGATAATCGCATAACCTTGTTGGCGGATGTCATCGATCTCGCGTTTCAACTGGGCGATGCCTTGTGGTATACGGTTAGTCTTTCCCTTGAGTATTTTGGTAAAGTGGTCCTCAGGTAATCGTGCCAAACACGCTTTACCGGTCGATGACATAAACGCCGGGATACTGCCGCCCACAGCTCCGACAAGGCGCACTGCATGGGTGCTGTCAATGCAATCGATAACGGTCATGTGGTCATAGTCGAAGGTCGATAGAAAAACGGTTTCGTTGCAATTATCACGTAGTTGAATCAGCGCAGGTTTTGCCAACTGGCTTAAACGGGTAACTAGGTGATTGCTGCCAGTGAGAGACAGGAACCGATTGCTGAGTACCCACCGAGGTTTGCCTTCAACGTCGGCGGGTTTTATCCAGCCAGCATCTTTTAAGGTAGATAGGGCGCGTTGCACGGATGACTTCGGTTGATCTACCCATCCACACAATTCACCCAGAGACACAGGCTGATGTGCCGCAATTAGCTCAAGTAAGGCGAGTGTGTTTAATACGCTTTTCATCAAATTCTCCGCATGTTGGCAGGCTTGCGTTGACGGAAGGTCTCCACAATCGCTATCATATTCCGCAATGTGATTATACAAATCTCACATTGTGGCATATCAAATATCTATTGAATATAGGAGCTCACAATGTCGACGACTGACGTCACAGATTATGGCCACGAAAATGTGTATATGAATCGAGCGCTCGCGTTCGCGACGATCTTGATGCTGGTGACAACCGGCTATAATTTATTTGCCTCTCATGGCGCCGAAAATGCCAGTACCATTAGTATGGTTGCCAGTACGTTGGCGATGACGGGTATCGCGATTTTGTCGTCGCTGCGGCATTTGGGAATCAAACACGCGTTGTTCTACTTTGGTTTGATTGTGGTGATCGAGCTGATTTTTGAACAGGTGAATATCTGGACGGGTGGCCAAGTCTTTGGTGCGCTGGAATACCCTGATCAGTACTTTGGCCCAAAGATCGGTGATGTTCCCATTGCTGTTCCGTTAGCGATGTGTGCCATCAACTGGCCGACCTATGTTGTGGTTAATCTGATTCTGTTCCGTAAAGTGCTAGTCACCGGTAAAGATATGGCATGGCCGATGGCGCTTTTGCATTGCGGCATTTTGGCGACTATGCACACAGCCTGGAGTTTTTGTGCCGAGCCAATGGCGTTGGCGAATGACATTTTAGAACGCCCGACCTGGGATACGATTATAGCGGCGAACAATGTTAGCGATGGATCAACGCACTGGGGGGTACCTTGGGTGGAATTTCGCGGCTGGTGGCTAATGACTTTCTTGCAGTTTTTCATCTTCAACTGCGTATTGATTCGTTTTTTTGATATGCCTAAACCTAAGGCGTTCAAGCCGCTGTTGGAGTCGGCTCCTGTGGTAATGTACTTCAGTGTTGCCTTGATGTTGGTGATTAATCCAATTAACAGCGATATGGCGATTGGTACCTTGTTCACCATGATTACGTATTCTGCATTGGCGTTTTTTGTGTTGTTTCAGGTTGCTGCAGGCTCCGGGAAAAATCAACAAACATCGATGCTGTGAATATGTAATCCACGTATTTTTTCCCTTTTTAAAAAGAGTTTTGTTTGGGGTTTATTCAAGCAAGGCAGCGCTGTGATTGTTGGTGATTCGAACAAGATATTTTACGAGTCACCCGCAGCAGGAATAACAGTTGGGTCGCTGTTAGAGCCAGAAGAACTGAAGCAAGAGAGATTCAGCTGCTCAAAAAGCAAATTTGCAGCACTGCTATGGGCATTAAACGTGATATGACAGCCTTTATCGCGCAAAAATGCCGCTTCGGCGTCTGAATCGACAAAGGCAACGATCTGACCTTGAAACCCGGTATCGCGAAGTGTACTGATCATCACCAAAATATCTGGCAGCTCTCGGGTGGTTGCAATCACAAATCGTGTACTTTCAAGCGGTAGGTGGGCGATGAACTCCGGTGACCCCATATCGCCAAACTGCGCTTGTATCAGTGTTTTTTGATTCTGGCGAATATGCTGTGGGTCGATATCGATGCCAAGTACGCTGCAACCATTGTTGGAAAATTGTTCTGATAATTGGGTGCCGATGCGGCCAAGCCCGAAGATAACGGCAACTGGCCCCATGCTTCTGATGATGTGAATATCCAGCTTGAGACCGACAAGAAACAGCAGCAGCGCGATTCCCATTTTGGGGAGCAGATCAACCTGATCGTTTGTTTACACCCAGCCAAACGCAGAAGGGCCCACCAGAATACCCACGGCAATAAACGCAACAATAAGCGGTTGTTTGAGTTTTAAACCGATGGTGCCCACCACTGCGGATAGCAACAGCAGCAGCGCAATTTCGGTAAACACATCCTGAAGCACGTATGCAATCATGGTAAACCGTTATTATTATGGATTAGGAGTCGTGAGAACAACACCGCGACTGGTGAATGAAATGGATTTATTACCACTGGCACCCACCATCACGGCTTCAATCACGGGAGGAGTCGATTGATGTTCACTCGACCAATTGACGAGAAAGTTAGCGCCGGCACCGCCGCTTGTATCTTGTTTAGTCATCAAAAATTCGACGCTCGCCAATGGAGGTAAAGTTTTCGCCTCTGACAAGAATTGACGCACCTGATGGCCATCGCTGTTGTAGTAATCGACTGCGGTGATCACTAATGAATTAATAGAGTCTGTGTTGCGGATAGAGAGCGTTGTTTCTAATAAATAGGGTTTGCCGCCAGCGGCAAAAATATGTGAGTAGGCGGGCACATAGGCGGTGGTTTGGGTGTTACTGGTTCCATCGAGAGTTGATGTTGTTGGTGGCTTTAAGCTCGGCTCCTGATAGCTCAGGCGTTCTTCCATATTCTCAACGGTGCGTATGGCGTTGCCGAGATAGATCACCATAAACAGTACGACGATAACGCCAGCGGTAGATGCCCAGGTCTGCCATGATCTTGGTTGATTCATAATAACGTCCAATGTCTCTCATCAATGGGGTGGTATCGAAGTGCTCTTAGTTGCAATCGTTGATTCACGCTTAAAATCTAGTCGGTTTTGCCGGTCGGCGTAGCGTCAGGTAAGAATTTATACAGTTTGTCGAGTGCCTCAGCACGTATGGGGTTGTTAACCGTCGACCATGTCGAATCGATGAAAGCGTTCATGAGCCGTGTTGCCTTCTCTGATCAACAGGGTCTTGCGCTTCAGATCCATGATCAGTGTTGTTAGTGTGCCTGAGTTACCGATAAGCTCGCTCTCGGTGAATGGGCGAAGTACGGGAAATGCGCCACCCGTATCGTTCAATGCGTTAAATACGGTATCGAGTGATGGATGCTCTGCGTGATCGAATACGGCTTGCAGACGCTGCAAACGTGTTTCGGAGCAGGTGCGACTGGGGTAGTTGATATCGCTGAGCCTATCGATGTCGGTGAGGTAGTGATTAGTATGTAGATACACTCCCTTGTTTGCGGTGGCTACATACGTGTTATCCGGTGCGAGCTCGACGCCCACCATGTCGTGTTCATCGGCAATCGCAACGTGGCTCGCTTTACCATTGCCGTGTTGCTCAGCCAAGTTTTTTGCGGCATCGAGTGTTGTGCACTCCAATAATGCCCGCAGCAGAATGTGTACGGGCAACCCCGTGAGTCGCTGGTTGGCGGGTAATATATTCAGACAAACACCGATACCTTGGCTGTTTAGTCCGATTTTCCCTAACATGCCGGGCTCTGTCATGGTTTTGATGCGCAACGCGTTTTCCAGCTCGATATCAGCGACAAAAATATGGCCTTTTAATGCATCTGACCAATCCCAGTTTTGTGCCAATAACCCTTGTTCTGGCAGAGCGACGGTTGAGCATTCCAACGGTGACGAAATCAGCTCGCTACGGGCATTGATGCAATAGATCCAAAACGGGTCAATATTTGCAGCTTCGGCGATTGCGGTCATTTCAGTGATGTAATCCGGGCGAAACTGTTCGATGTTTTTCAGCAGTATTGATACATGCTGTGTTAGTTTTCCGGTGGCATGACGCTCAAATAAAGGCCGGTAAAATGCCAGCGCTGTATGGATATGCGCTCGCATCTGCTCGCCGTGGATATGGCCGCGATCTTCTGCGGTTCCGTTAAGTGTTAGCGTCTGCAAAGCCGATGGTCTCCAGATGAGTATTCGCTTAGGCGAGGTCTTAAGATGACCAAGGTCTGTTGTTTTGATCATCAAGCGGTGTTGTCGTTCCGAGTGTTTAGTGCCTATCAGACTCGTCTAAATATTGCCATGGCCTATTGATGGCGTATTCGCGGCAGGCGAGGCAGACGTCGCATAACCCCGGTAAACATATCCAGGTTGAGTATGATGGCGGCAATAAAGACCGAGATCATAATGCCGACATCCCATTGACCGGTATGTAGGCCGCCCAGTGCGAAGGTGAGTGCCGGTGCAAATGAAGAAATAAAACTGAATCGTTCTGCGCCGATATTAATAACGGCATTTTGTGAACAAAAGTTGGGAATAATCGTGTTGAACACACCGAGAATACAGATAGTAATCAGCAGGTTCTCGTTTATGACTGCGCGGTGGTTCGGTTCAAATTCAAAGAAGGCGATACTGCCTGCGAGACTCAATAGCAACAGACAGTAGTAGCGGATAGACAGCACCTCCATACCTGAGAGCGCGTTTCTGCGTGCCAGCTGTATCGATAGTTTAGAGTAGCTGTACGCAAGTACGCCGCCGATGGCCGCAACGAGGCCGCTGTATACAGTGAGCGCATGGTCAGCAAAAACCGTAATAATGGCAGTCAGTGCAACTAATGTGGCGATGGCGGTGATAAATCGGCGTTTTACGCAGGCAGCAATCATTGCTTCCACCATAAACACGACGATCAGCGCGATGGTGGGCGGGGCTAATATCAATGAGTAGTAAGTGACGATCCAGAGCAGTGCTAAACAGGTCGCTGTGCAGGCATACCAGAAGGGCGTATTGATAATCGCCCGATGGCTTTTTACAAAATGTCGAAATCCCACCGCATTGTAAAACACCGTTGCCATCAAGGTGGTACCAAAGAGCAGTACAAAAGGATGTACGGCTTCTCCGAGGCTATGTAACCACACGGAAGATGCCGAAAACGCCAGTGTGTAGCCGGAGGCTTGAACCATGCCTTGTTGATGTGAGTTCATCGGTTATCTGTCGTCCGTGGGGCTTCTGTTTATGAGCGTTTACATTTTTCTGTTTCCGCCCTATATCAGTTCAGATTAGATGAGGTTGGGATAGTTCGCATGGGAGCAGGGCAAGTCAGTGCTGTTTCAGAATGGCTTTCGATATTAGCGAAGATGTCTTTCTAGAGATGGTGGGAGTGACCGAAAATGGCTGGTAATAATGAGATCGATAGAACGTCGTGAAAATGACTTTGTAGCGCGTCTTTACGTGCAGCAGTTCGCGTTTGATTGTACAGAAAATAGGCGTGAGGAAGCTAAGAACAGGTAGGAAAATAATAAGGCGAAGACGGGGCAGCAGCGCCACCCCGACAGTAACAATCAAAACTGGTAGTGAGCACCAACTTTGAATTCGCTGTATGTTGCGTCTAAATCAACCAGCTTATAGATGTTTCCGTCACTGATTATTTTGTCGTTCGACGACAAGTTTGCCGATGAGTAATCGTAGGTGGCGCGCACGTATACATCTTTTGCCACAGAAAACTGAATACCTGCACCGACAGTATATCCAACCCCGTTCCAGGCGACGGATTCATCTTTCGAAACACCGTTGCTACTAATGACGCCTTTAGGGCTTGCTGAGTAGTTCAAAACTGCGATGCCGGTTTTGACGAATAAGCCCACTAAGTCACTCGCTTGATAGGTAAACTTCGGTGCTACTGTTAGCGCAAGAGCTGAGCTGTCTTCAAAGCCGTCTATATCACCGGCTAGTGGGCCTACTTGACCAGCAAACTCAATGCCGAACCATTCGTTAACGTTATAACCGCCGTAAGGGCCAACGCTAATGGAGCTTCCCTTAAGAGAGCGTGAACCGGCTTTATCCGGGTTTAGATCAATATTCATAAAACCCAAGTTGCCACCAACGTACCAACCGGTGCGATCGTAGCCTTCGTCAGAATCAGCGTAGGTGTATGAACTTACTAAACTTGCTGACAATAATGCGGTGGTGATGAACTTTTTCATAGTGACTTCCTTATTAGTGAATATCGACAGTACGTCTGCCGTCGATAACATCGACACTGGCCGGAATCAACATTCAGAACGAATAGCCTTAAAGGACACTCGGTTAAATCCGGGGCGCGGATATTAACGCAGAATGCATAGGCTGGAAACGAATAAAACGAATGACCTGTTTGAACGGTTGTAAATATTCTGTTTCGTGAGTATTCGTTACACAGTGCGTGTACACGGTGATCGTGGGAAAAGCGATATGATGGCCGTGGTGTTACGCGGCCGAAGCTAGCTCAATGCGTATGAAGTGAATTGAAGTGGGTCAGGCTACGAGAGTTTGCTAAGCGCAGCAGTAATATAAATATGCCCGGAGAGCATGTTTGAACACATGCTCTCCGAATTGAAGTGCAATGACTACTTCATCAAGAAACGCATAGCTTTTTTACGTTGATCCAGTTCGTCGCGATCAGCAATCGGTGGGTACGATTGTTTGATGTCTAACCAGGTTGGTTTGTTGACGATCGGGCGCATATGGCTCATGGCATCGAAGCCGTATTTGCCGTGGTATTGACCCATGCCGGATTCACCGACGCCACCGAAAGGCAAGTCGTGGTTAGGCATGTGTAACATGATGGAGTTAATGCCTACTGACCCGGATTCTGTTGAATTGATCAGGTCGTCAGCAAATGCTGTGTTTTCGGTGAATATGTAAAGACATAGTGGCTTGCCGTAGCGTGCCATGATATCGAGGATATCCTGTTTGTTTTTGTAGCTTACCACGGGCAGGATTGGGCCAAAGATTTCGTCTTTCATGACTTCGCTATCGAGAGAGACGTTGTCCAAGACTGTTGGCGACACGTAGTTTTCTTCTGGGTCGCATTGACCACCCACAACGATATCACCATCTGACAGCAGACCTTTGATGCGTTCGTAGTGGTGGCTGTTGATAATGCGTGAATAGGCGAGACTTTCTTTCGGGTTGTCACCGAACATGTACTCGACTTTCTCTTTCAGCTTGGCAACCAATGCATCTTTGATAGATTCGTGCACCAGAATGTAGTCGACGGTAACACACACTTGACCGGCATTGAGGAACTTGGCGTCAATGATGCGGTTCGCGGTCGCATCCAGTTTGGCATCTTCGGCAATAACACACGGGTTTTTGCCGCCCAACTCCAATAATACAGGGGTGAGATGCTCAGCAGCGGCGCGCATAACGATCTGGCCAACATGGTATGAGCCGGTGTACAGAATCAGGTCGTACTTCTGGCGTAACAGTTCGTCGCGATCTGGGCCTTGAGGTTGATGAACACGTACGGCATCGTTATCCAAGTATTGAGGAATTAGCTCTTCAATTAACGCAGAGTAAGCGGGTGACATGCTTGGTGGTTTGATCAGCGCTGTGTTGCCCGCAGCTAAACTTGCCGCCAGTGGGCCGATGGTTAAATGCAGAGGGAAGTTCCAAGCAACACCAATCAGCATAACGCCGTAGGGGGTTGGCTGGATCTTGCTTTTGCACGGCCACAAAAACAGTGGGCTACCCACTTTTTTGGGTTTCATCCACTTTTTCAGGTGTTTGATCGCGTGCATGGCTTCGGCACGTACAAACAGAATTTCGCCAGCAAAGGCTGAGAATTCGGACTTCCCGGAGTCTTGCTTGAGCGCGTCGACAAATTTTTCTTCGTTTTCGTCGATCAGTTTCACCAGCTGTTCTAACTGATGCAAACGCCATTCGTAACTACGCGTCTTTCCGCTACGGAATGTCGCTTTCAGGTCAGCAACGTGCTGGGCTACTGCGCTCATCGTAATTTCCTTTGTTTGTTTCGCATGATGGTTCGGTAACTTGAGGCGGTATTGTGCGTGGATTGCGGCCAATCATCAAGAACAAGTCGTTATGTCGGTGGTCTTGGGATGGAGAGGTTGTACCGAATCAAAAACGTTTTTTTGAAGACTAAATAGTATTTGAGCTGATGTAGAACGACACCGTTCGATCGTCGTGTATTCATTCTATTTCTATTTATTACAAGCTCTTACAGCGACTAGTTGCTAATCGACAAATCGATATAATGGCGTCGAATTTCGTTCAGCCACATGAATGAAATGAAAAAGCACACAGTGCACAGGGGATAGAGATGAAGAAGAATGTTGCGGTTTTAGTGAGCCTATTAGCAGCCTCACCGGTGTTTGCGGAAGACGACAGCAAAATATCGCCGTATCTTGGGGCCACGTTAGGGTTTGCTGACCTTAACGTGAAAGCGGGCAGCACAGAGATTGAAAGTGCAGGCGCGGCAATGAATTACGCGATCGTGGCGGGTCTTCGTTTAAGCGATAAATTTGCCGTTGAATTTGACTATACGCTATCGGGGAATCACAGCGATAATTCTGCGGTCGATTTGAAAGTTGATCAGCTTTTCGCAAACCTAAAGTGGGGTGGCGCGCTGAATCCAAAAACGCGACTGTACGGAAAATTCGGTGTGGGCAAGTTTACCTATAAAGAAGAACTTAGGGGGGAGCTCGCAGAAGCCGCAGATTTCGCAGATATCGGGAATTCCTTCGATTTCAGTGGCATTGGCTATCGATTCGGTTTGGGTGTTGACTATAAGCCGCTGCAACATTTGGCCATTACTGGTGGAGTAGACTATACCGCGGGTGACCTCGAAAATGATGACCTTGTTGGCTCTAAATTAAAGGTGAAAGCCTCGACGGCACGTTTATATGCTGGCGTATTACTTGAGTTCTAACAACTTAAGTCGAACCTTCTATTGCTGATGCATATAGAGGGTTATCAAGGCTATAACATGTAATCGGTGTTTACCGGGTTATGAGACCCGGTAACGGTGAATACTGTTATCAGAAGTAGTAGCCAAAGTTGATGTTAAAACGGTAATTCCATTCGTCATTGCCGTTTGCGCCAAAGCCGCCGATACCGTCAATATTGTTGTAGTTGTCACCGTCATTGCCGACAAAATAGTTACCGTCAGAAATACCAACATCGCTGTAGATATACCAGCCACCGCTCGCCCATGCTGCACCGATAGTGATTAGCTGGCTGTCATTAAAGCTCTGATCGTCTTTGATGATGCTGCTGTATTCAATGTAGGGCAGTATGTAGTCCAGCCATCTGATAAAGGGAGTATCGATGGTGTAACTGACTGACATTGCCGGAATCCAACCGTTGCTGGCGACAGTCCAAGCGAAGTCGAATGCACCCATAGGGATTAACTCGTCAGTCCCCCACGGGTTGTTCGCATCAATATTGAACTGGTAACGCGTCAGCTGTGTTGAGATCAGCCATTTATCGATTGTGTTAACCATATGCACCGACGCGGCCCAATGATTACCATCATCCGCTCTGGTGCCTTTCAATTGACCTGCTTGTAATGAGAAACCCAAGTCGGTAGAGGAAGTATCATTGCTGAATTGGTAAATAGCACGTAGGTTTAACTGATTGCGTTCTTCATAGCCGTTAATTGGGCCTTCGGTTACTGTGCCATTTTCGTCGACAGTGGATGTCCAGCGAACCGCGTCGTAGCTATAGCGGGCACTGTCGGCGCTATCGCCGCGCCAGTTGCCTTCACTGCTGATAAAGTAACCGACATCAATCAGCCAGTTTCCCCATTCAGATGCGTAAACGAAACCGGTATCTTGATCGTCTGCCAGACCAACGTAGTAGTGCTGATCAAAAAACCAGCTTTGTGAAACGCCATACGGCCCTGGGCCAAAAGGAACACGGGTTACACCGGCTCGCACTTGTTGGTTATCATCAATCTGGTAACCGACCCAGCCGGTGTGCAGCAGGTTATAGCCGTTGTACCAGCGGTATTCAAATTTACCTAACCAATCACCTTGTTTGAAATCAACGTTGATACGGAATACATCCAGATCAATATCGCCGCCTTGTCCGCCCCGTGAAGGAGCAGGCGTGTCGGTATCGTAGCTGCCGATAACAAAGTTAGCGCGAATGGCACCACCTACGGTGAATGGGCCCCAGCCGATTTTATCTGATTGTTCTTTCGGTACGGGTTGCTGCTCAGGTTCGATGGCAGAGGTTTCAGCACTATCCTGTGCAAAACTGTGATGTGAGAAAATTGCTGTGCTTGCCAAAAGGGCAGGTGCAACAATATTCAACTTTTTCAGGTACGACATGGTTCCCCCGAGAGTAATTATCGGATAGTGGTGTATTGATGGGTTAATCTGTATCTGTGCCGGCGGACAGTGGCGCTGAGGCCGGCACATTCAACGAAATTGTGTGGGCGTTACTTCGCCGCAGCGCGGGCCTGTGTCAGCCAGCTGTCGAATTGCTTCTGATGAGCACGAATCCAATTTTTGGCATGGATTTCGATATCTTTTTGTGAATTTTGGCCATCGGCAACCAGACGGTTTTCGATACTCACATCGTTAATCGGGAGTCGAGCCACAGCAAAAAGCTTTGCAGCAGCGGGGTTGGCTTCAGCCCACTTTCGGTTAGCGACGATGCGTTCTGAACTGATTGGGAATCCGTAGTTTTTACCGTTAGGCAAGGTGGTATCTTCATGACGTGGCGTCGCAGAAAATGGCACTTGCAGCCAGATTACATCTTTGCCTGGAACCAGCAGGCCTGAGACCCAGTAAGGTGTCCATGTGTAGTAAAAAATTGGCTCGCCGGCTTTGTAACGTGTGATGGTGTCGGCAATGATGGCTGAGTACTGGCCTTGATTGTGCTCAACGGTTTTACGCAGTTTGTAGGCATCGAGTTGGTATTCGATCATGGCTTCGCAGCCCCAGCCCGCCTGACAACCGGTTAAGTCGGCTTTGCCGTCACCGTTGCTATCAAATAGCTTGGCGATTTTCGGGTTTTGAAAATCAGCAATATTGCTAATGTTGTATTTGTCGGCGGTTTTTTTGTCGATCAAGTACCCCTGAGCGGCACCATTGATGTAAATCCCTTCACGGTAAAATACCTTATCGCCGCCGGCATTTTTGTACATGGCATTGTGAATCGGAAACCAGCTAACTGCCATGTACGTTGCATCACCATTGGCGATGGAGGTGTAAGCAGCAGAGTAATCAACTTCTTTGATCGGGGTAACCTTATAGCCCAATGCTTCTAGCGCTTTGTTGATAATTACCGTCTGAAAGGTTTCTTCAGCGATCGGGCTTTGCAATGGCTGCACGGTAACACCTTTGCCGGGCAGTGCATTATCCGCTTGTGCGGTGCTCACTATGGCTGCAAGAACCAGCGTCTTAAACAGTGATCGCATTAAAATATCCCCTATTATTTTCGTTTGAATTTGAGAAGCAGGCCGATGGGGCCTTGCTGGTACCAGTGGCGAACGCCGCGCGCTCGTCGGTCTTCGCCCAGTGCCTGCGTTAGGCGATCGAGCATGATAGCCAGAATAACAATCGCAACACCGCCGACTGTTGCTAGGCCGATATCCAAACGACCAATACCGCGCAATACCATCAAGCCGAGACCGCCGACTGATATCATCGAGGCAATCACTACCATCGATAGACACAGCATCAGTGTTTGGTTTACACCCGCCATGATGGTGCGCATTGCCAGTGGCAGTTGTACTTTAAACAGCATTTGAGTCGGGCTAGCACCAAATGCGTGGGCTGCTTCGATGAGGTCTTCGGGTACTTGGCGGATGCCGAGGTTTGTCAGGCGTATCACCGGCGGAACAGAAAAGATAATGGTAACAACCACACCCGGCACGTTACCGATGCCCAGTAGCATAACGATGGGCACCAGATAGACAAAAGCCGGCGTGGTTTGCATGGCATCGAGTATCGGTCGAATCACTTTGTTGGCGGTATCATTTCGGCCCATCCAGATGCCGGTTGGGATGCCAATAATCAAACAATAGAGCACCGATGTAATCACAAGCGATAGCGTTGTCATGGCTTGTGACCATGCACCAATGCCCCCAATCACAAAGAGAGACGCAATGATGGCCCCGCCAAGGCGTTTGTTGGCCAGCTGCCAGCCTAACAAACCAAAAATAGTGATGATTGCCAGTGCCGGAATTCCTTGAAGCACACTTTCAATGCTGCCCAAGGTAAGGTCGATAGGCGCTTTAATCGCAGAGAACATCGGTCTGAAGTTAGCGACTAACCAAGTAACAAAAGTCTCAACCCAGCTTTCCAGTGGAATCCATGCTTCTTGGAATGGATCCATCAGCGAGAAGGAGGCTTCCGTATCGTGGGTGTTTGCCGACAACATATTCGCTGTGCTTTGATTGTCGGGCTCGGCGCCCCAAGGATTGCTGGCAGAGGCATCACTAGCGGTGCTATCAGTGTTGCTTTCGGTGCTACCCCAAGGATCGGAAGCAGCAGAGTCTGTATCGTTGCTGGTGTTATCCGTGGCCCATGGGTTCTGACTATCAGACATTGTCGGTCTCCCGGTGGAGGGTTTTTAGCAAAGTAGAACGGCTGATAGCACCGAGGTATTTGTTTTCATCAGAGACAACCGGCACCGGGTACGGGATCGATGCGACTAAGGCGAGAATATCGCCAATGGGGGTATCTGCCGGAATCGTCTTCATGTCATCCAAATAGGCGGATGATAAATTGCGTTGGTTATCGATTGCATGGTTCAGGCTATCTAATGAAACAACGCCTTGTAGTTGTTTCGCCTGGTTGAGTACGTAGCCAAATTCTCTGTCGTGATCTTCGAGTAACTGGCAAGCGACCCGAGGTGTTTTACTGTCTGATTTGGTAATCACGGTTACTTGGGTTTTTCGGGCGATATCAGCGGCACTAAACACGTTACCCACATCAACACCGTGAAAGAACGAGCGAATGTAATCGTTTTTTGGGTTATGGAGGATTTCATCCGGTGTGCCCACCTGTACAACATCACCGCCTTGCATAATGGCAATACGGTCGCCAATGCGCATGGCTTCATCAAGATCGTGAGATATAAATACAATGGTACGCTGATGCTCAGATTGCAGGCTTACCAACTCATCTTGCATCTCGGTTCGAATCAATGGGTCTAGTGCTGAGAAGGCTTCATCCATTAACAGAATGTCTGGATCATTTGCGAGTGCTCTAGCGAGACCAACCCGTTGTTGCATGCCGCCCGACAATTCATCAGGGTAGGATTCTCCGTAGGCCGCCAAGCCTACCTGAGCGAGAGCTGCTTCGGCTTTGGCGAGGCGCTCAGCTTTGTCTTTGCCATCTAGCTCCAATCCGAAAGCGACGTTGTCGGCAACGGTAAGGTGGGGCATCAAGGCAAATGACTGGAACACCATGCTGATTTTTTTACGACGTATGTCGCGCAGGGTTTTGGCATCAACACCGCTGATATCCTCACCATCAATGATGACTTGGCCCGCGGTTGGCTCGATTAAACGGTTGAGTAAACGGACCAAGGTTGATTTGCCTGAGCCGGACAGGCCCATTACGACGAATATCTCACCGGCATAGATTTGAAGATTTGCGTCGTTGACGCCAACCGTCATTCCGGTTTTATCGAATATGTCGTTTTTCAACAGGCCCTCATCAAGCATGTTGAGAGCGAGTCGGGGTTTGTTGCCGAAGATTTTATAGAGGTTTTTTACCTCTATTTTTACAGCAGGGTCGTCAGGCATATTTTGATCTGTAAATTTTGAATTATAAGTTTTTTAGTCTAGTCCATCAGAGATCGATTCCGCGGCCTGCACGAAAGCGGCGCCGATTATTACAAAAAAATGACTACACCATCCATAAGTTTGCGCTGCGTGGTAGCGATGTTGCGGTGTTTCAGCGTTTGCTGTTTGATTTGTTGCTTTATTGATAATGTAGACATTAGCGACGCTTGTCTAAGAAAGTAGACGTGATTAGGCTGTTTTTTATTCAACATGCAAACTATCTCGTCATGATTGAGTAAAAAATAGTTTGAGGACAAAGCATTTGGCAGCTGTGTTGGCACCGTAATAGGTTATACAAGGTAACGTGGTTGATGGAACAATTAGCTAGGGTTGACGCCAGCTTGCTAGGTCACTGCGAGCAATAAGGCAAAAACGTCAGTCGCTAGGCTGAGATGTTAACGCCTTTCCAAAAAGCAATGTGATCGCGTATCTCGTTGGCGCCGGATAATGGTTCAGGGTAATGCCAAGCCGCATCGGTGTTGGTCTCGCCGTCGACGTTTAGATGAAAGTAGNTGGCGGTGCCTTTCCAGCCGCAATAGCTGGTTTTGTCGCTGTCGCGGAAATAGGCACAATCTATGGAGGATTTTGGGAAGTAGTGATTGCCTTCTACAACAATGGTTTGATCGCTTTCTGCGAGTAACTGGCCATTCCAAGTCGCTTTCATTGTTTTAGCATCCTGTTCGGGAGTTGATCTTTTATACGCTCGAAAACACTGATTGTCTCTTTCTGTGCAGGTTGTTTGGAAGTTTTTGTTAAGTCCCTTCTCAGATCAGGGTGTAATAAGTCTTTTGTAGTTCATTTGGCGGATTGGAACGCTGGACTATTGCGGCCGGCGATTTGAAGCCAGTACTGGCAGTCGTTATTTGGGGCGTGGGCAAAGGCGGTGGCAGGGTAGTGATCCCGCTTAAGGCGCCCGGTGATTCGAACCGGGTGGTGAAATCACACAACTAACGCTCTGATATACTGTCAAATACATGCATTGTTCTATTATTCACGTGTTCTATCAGGTGGCTTTTATGAAACTGAATCGACGGTTTCCAGCCCTGATGGTCATGCTGGCTGGTGTACTGGCTGCATCCATGGCCTGGGCTTCAACAAGTGCGTTCACTATCGCGTCCACGAATATGTATGCTCGACCGGATGCCAGCAGTCAACTAGTGACAACCATTCCTGCGAATAATCGCGTTGCGGTGGTGGGGTGTAATCAGAATCAGAGCTGGTGCCAGGCGAGCTTTAAGAACGATGCCGGCTGGATTGAGGCGAGAAACCTCCAGTTCAATACGACTGTTTATGCACCGTACCATGGGTATGGATGGTATTGGGGCGGTTATCCGTACTACTGGCACCATCATCACCCTTATTATCCGCCATACCCGCCATACCCGCCTTATCCACCGTATCCTCCGCACACGATACCGGCTATTCCGCTGACGCCTGCGCATCCGATACATCCGCCGCATTCGATACCAGCAACACCGTTAACCCCTGCGCATCCGGTTCCGCCCGGCGCCAGTATTCCGGCGATGCCGCTCCAACCAGCACATTCGATGCATCACTCTGTGCCGATGACGCCAATTCAACCGTCGGCCTACCACCCATCGCATTATCATGTGCCAGCCTATCACCCTACACCTGCGTACCATCCGATGCCTGTTTATCACCCTGCGATGAATATGGCGCCTGCGATGCACATGCATATGTCACCTGCAATGCCATTAACGCCGGCGATGCCGATGCATCCTGCGCATATGAAGTAAAAGATGTGGGTAGTTCAGTATGGGTTGCGCTACCCATGATCTGGCTCAATGGCGTGTGATGGCTGATGCGCGTTATAATCGACGGCTTTTTATAACGTCTTCTATAACGAACGAATGTCGCGCTCATGATTACTATTCGCAAAGATGGTTTTTACCAGATAGAAAACCAGGCCCACGTGCCTTGTATTGGCATTGAAACAGATCGAATGCAGGCCTGTGTTGAGGGGATCAAACGCCTCGATGCCAAAGGAATTTTTTGTTCGCCGTATCATCGCTTTCACGCTAATAATCTGGCGTTTCTGAAATCGATGCCAATGCTTGAAGCGGTTCTGCTTCGGGACACTCAGATAGCCGACGTCAATGCCATTTATGACATGGCCCACCTCACGTATTTTCGTTGCAATCATAAACGTCCGCCGATGGATTTCGGCCGTTTGCAGACCCTGAAGACCTTGGTGCTAGAGCCTGTGCCTCGCGATAAAGGTGTTGGCGCGTTGACGCAGCTTGAGGCACTACATGTTTGGCATTATCGCCCGAGAACGCGTGACTTTAGTTTGTTAGGGGTCCCCTCATCATTGGTTGAATGTCATCTGAACTGGGTAAACATCGAGTCAATCGATGCGCTACCTGCTTTACTAAACCTCAAGCGTTTGGAATTACACCACTGCAAAAGCTTGAAGGATCTTGATTTTGATCGCAGTCGATTTCCGGCGCTCGAGCATATCGTCGTTCACGGATGTTTGCAGGATTCAGACGACGTTGTTGAGGCAGCTCGACGAACATTTGATGATATGGCGTATGCACGTATTGAAGAAACTGAAGAACACTAGGCGTGCGATCTAACATCGGCTAACACATCCTAGAAACGATAATTGAAATCAAGGAACAACAATGTCTACTGCCATGGCTCGCCATATTTTAGTCAAAGATATACAGACGGCCGACGCTGTGAAAGAACGGCTAAAAAAGGGTGAAGAGTTTGCGCGTTTGGCAAAACAGTTTTCAACGTGTGCATCCAAAAAAAATGGCGGTGACTTGGGTGAAATTCGGCGTGGGCAGCTCGTCAAACCGGTCGAGAAAGTGATATTCGCCGGTGCCTTAAAAACCGTACATGGCCCGGTAAAAAGCAAATTTGGTTACCATCTGATCCAGGTGTATTTTCGTGACTAGCGGCATTCTTGGATTGCCAAGGTAAGTCGAGAGGCCAATTATTATTGGCCTTTTTAGTGACTAAAGAGCAGCTTTTTAGTCGTTAGAATCGCAACGTCAGGCCGGCGTTCAGGCTCTTGGTGTTGATCTCAAACGATTGATTATGTTCTCTATCCGTTAGGCGAACGCCTGCTGAAAACGCCAATTGCTCAACTGGAAAATACTGTAGATTGAACGCAAGAGACAGTTTTCTAAACGATTCAGAATCATTCTCGCCAATCTCGATAAGCCCCAAAAGGACCGGCGGGGAGTTATCGTAGCGTTCAAAACCGGCTATCAACTCCGGACCAAAGCCGAGTTGTGGTATTGGAAAATAGGTAATTCCAGCTTTTAGCATCAAACTCATGTAGTCGGGATCCCCTTTGATGTCGACGGCAGGCCCGTAATCCAGCTTTTTGAAGTCAATACCAATATCGGCATGAACTTTCAGGTGGTGCGTGCCGATGGGAATAAAGCCTCGATAGTGATTCCAAATTCTGAAGTTTTTTTGGTCTATCGATGGATCTGCGTTATCTCTACCAAAACCGATTGATCCATAGAGTTGATGGTATTCGTTAAAATAACCTCCAAAACTCACGCTACCCATCCAACCACGGTTGTTATTGAAGTCTGTCTTATCGTGTTCAACCCCCACTTTGAGTATAAGGCCGCCCAAAAATAGCTCGAGTTGCAGGTCGACAGCTTGAGTTGTTTGTTCGTCGTTAATAACATAATCGCTGGCTTCGCCGGCGAAATCTTCGATGTCATAAGTGAGCGTGATATTGTTTTTGCGGCTGAAAAAGTTTGCATCTGCCCAGGGTGTTTCAGTCACTTCAACATCACCAAAGAAGAACTTTGCTGAAGTCGTCCAGCTTTTGGTTTTACCGAAGGCATAGAGCGGGGAAAACGATAGAGCTTTGGTTTGATCACCACTTTTTCTGAGATGAATTTTACTGTCTTCACGATTGAAGTTCGTATGCGCTTCAAACAGGTATGCATTGGCTTGTGACGAGACTATCGCACTCAACCCGATGATGGATTGAATCAATAGAGAACGATTGAGAACGTTAAATAAGATCATGGAGGCGGTTACATCTTTATATCATGCGAAGCGTAATCATATATCCGTCATATGACAGAAATATACAGAATATTGGTTGGGGCCATTACATCGCATTACGCCGGTTTCTGAGCCACTATTGTGTGGCGATTAGCAGCTGATGAGCAAACATTTGGCGTTGTTTGTGGGCGCTGTTTGGTAGGATGAGATAGGTAGCTGTGCAGCCCATTACAGGCTACTTAGCATATCCGTCATTTTGCTGGAATTGGATCGAAGCTCATCGGCCAGTAAGGCAGATTCTTCCGCGAGTTGGTGGTTTTTCTTCACCGCATCTTCAATATGATCCAAGCTCACTTGCATCTGAGTGATACCGACACTTTGCTCGTGGCTAGCATCTGACACATTTTGTACATCCTGCACTAACGAACCGACTTGAGAGGATATATCGGTGAAGCGTGTTTTGATCGTATCTGAAATCGTGACGCCTTTGGCGACGGCGGTTTGGTTTCGGTTGAGTAGGTCGTCGATATTTTTAGCGGATGTTGCCGAGCGTTCAGCCAGCTTTTTGACTTCGAGTGCGACGACGTTGAAACCAGTTTGTTCGCTGAGTCGAGAGGCTTCGATCATTGCGTTTAATGACAAAAGGTTAGTTTGATAGGCAATGTCGTTGATCACATTGTTGATGGTCTGAATTTCCTGGCTCAATGCCGAGACTTCAGCCATAGCTTGCGTTAACACGGCGATATCATCTGCACTGATATCCAAGTATTCGTTAGTCGTATTAATCGCGCTCATGGCTGATGCAGCCATGTTGCTGTTCTGCTGGGCGGTTGCACCGAGTTCTTCTGCTGTTGTCGAGAGTTGCTCGATAGCCTCCGCTTGCATATTGGTAGACTCAACAACGGACACCCCCGATGCACTGAGCGACTCGGCAGTTTGACTGACGATAGAGCCCTCAAGAGCGATATTGGCTGTGTCTTTATAACGGTCACGCTCTTTATCGACTTCACTGCGAAGAAACACGTTCATGACTTCATAGATGATCACAAGGTTGATGATCACAAGTAACACAATCATCAGGCCGAAAGCACGGGATTCGTTGACACTTGATGCTGCTGCCAAAAACGGAAACGTGTGGCCATTCATCGCCGCGAGGAAGGCGGCTAACAGTGATAGGCTAATAACCGCTGACCAAACAACTCCGCTTTTTAATCCACCCAAACAAAAGCTTAAAAAGGCTGGCACAAATGCTAAGACAGTAAAGGGCGATTGCAGCGGGCCGCCGGTAAAATAAACAATAGCAACGGTTGCCACGCAGGTTGCACCAATCAAAAATTGGCCGATAGCGTCACTAAAGCCGGTTGCTTTGTTGAGGCCGAGACAGGCAAAAAGACCAACGGTTAGTGAGCCTGTTAAGCCGAGAATAAGCTGTTTTTCTTCAGCGGTGGTGGAGGAGAAGAGCCCGTAGAAAATACCAAATGCAGTCATTACCCACAAATAGCAGTAGACGATAACCACGAGCATGCGTGATTCGTAAAACGCCTGGCTGTTTCTTTCGATGTCCCGGGAGACGAAAAAATCTACGTATTGCATCGGTTATCTGCGCTGTATTCAGCTTTGTAAACTATCCATCGGCAGCCCGTTTCAATCCTTTGTGGTCGGTACTTAGATGTTTGTAGGAGCATGGTGATGAGTTGTTTTGATAGCTCATTCGCATCGGATGCTCAATGGCGCTGCCCTGTATGCCAAGCCACTTCTACCGCAACCTCACTTATTAAAATAAGCAGATTGTGATATCGATTGCCAAGGTATGGAAGGATGATCGCCAACCTTATCTGAAAACCCTTTTCAGATAAGTGCTAATGCTATCGATAAGGCGATATGTCTTCAAGCAAATAACGATCTCATTTAGGCACGAAAATATTTTTTCTCAGTGATTTTGGCGTTAGGTTTGTAAGGCAAATTACGATAACATTGATGNCTTATCGTAGATGCAGATACTTATAATGATGTTGGGTCTTTTATGTCGTTTCTGAAAAAAGCGCTGGGCACTGTGGGAATTGGCGCTGTTGCTGTCGATACCGTGATTGATGCGCACGCTGTTTGTCGTGATACGTGTGTTCGAGGCAGAATAATTATCACTGGCGGTATGGCTCAGCAAACAATTAAATCTCTTGAGATTGCGCACTGTTGTAATTATCAACGAGTGTTGAGTAGCGAAACGAGTGAGGGTGAAATCGTTTCTCGAATGGTTAGTGAGGTTTGTGAATTGTCACGCTTCTGCATTGCGGACAATTTTGTGATTGGTGAAGGTGAGGTTAAGGCGTTTCCGTTTGAGCTGCCATTGCATATATCAACGCCGTTAACGATCGGTAAAACCGAAAACTGGCTTGAAACTGATCTTGATATTGATTTTGCGCTCGACAAAAACGACCGAGATATTTTTAGTGTTTTACCGGATGCTTTGTCGGGCGCATTTTTCAATACATTGGAAACGTTGGGGTTCAGCCTTACCGAAGTTGCTTGTGAAGCGAGTTCGCAGGCCGACATAGATGTACCGTTTGTACAAGCCTTCGTGATGAAACCAACAACCGGCGATTATCATAGTAAATTGGACGAAGTGGCGTTTTTNTTTGTTGTCGATAGTACTGGCGTCGATGTTCTTCTCGAAATTGACAGGCGTGGGCGCGGTATCTTGGGAGTCATTGCCCACGTTCTTGACACGGATGAAACACATCATCAGTTGAGGATTACGCAAGATGGTGTGAATGCATTGGATGATGTTGTTGACCATCTATTGGCCGAGACCACAGACTGATACTAAGCATCCATTCTTCTTATTGGCGACTAGAGTCACGGATATTAAGATAGGTTTTCTGCGAATCAATACCGTATACGGATTCGTAGTATCTGCGCATTGCGTCGATCCACATCATTAAACTCAGTGAATTCTGTGTGCCGGTGGTTTCGAGATTTCTTTGAGCATCGTCGAGCAGCCGATAGACTGTGTCGGATAGGACGTTATCGAAAGGCTGTTTGGTATTCCCCGGGTAGTCGATTTGCACTGTGATGCGTTTCAAGAATTGCTCACCAGCGTCAAGGAGTGCTGTTTCAGATGGTGTCAAATTGGCGTTGATGAGTTTGTTACGGCTAACACAAATGATATTGATGGCGTTAAACCAACGGATTAGTAGTACGCGATCTGACGTGTCGTCCAAATTTAATGCATCCAGATAATAGTTCATTATTTCTTGTCGAAACACTGCGTCATCTGCCGGATTTTGGCTCTTCATCGCTCTGTATAGGAGGCGTCTGACATTAACGATGTCATCGCGTAGTAGTTTCGCGGCACTTGGCATCCTCACCAGTTCAGTAGCAAGGTACGCGATCATAAATCCAACGAATGTACTGAAAATACGATTGGTAAAATCAGCCGCGTCATAGGTCATCGGATTGGTAATCGGCATCAGAATGCTAAAAAACAACAAGTTGATGCGCCAAAAAATGCTCTTAGGATCTGCCATCGCTCCAGCAATGATGTAAATAAGCGCGATGATAAACGCCGGGGCTAGAATATAGAAGCTGTCGGTATGGATCAGAATAACGAACTGAATAAGAAAGATAATGATATAGAGGTGAAGGGTTGCCCCGACGATGTCTCGGCTATCCAGCTGTGATTTGTTCTGGCTGGCTCTTAGCACAATAAGAATAACGGCACCCACAACGATAAGTGCTCCCTGCGGATCGGCTGTTGCTGACCATGTGACAAAGGCTGCAGCCGTGGCGAGAAATGACGCAGTGGCTTTGTAGGCTGCATCGCGGTAGTTCTTGACGCGAACCAATGTGTCTTTGGCGCTTTCTCTCGGCATTTTCGACATCGCTCGATGTGAAGCAAGTGCGTCGATGATCTCTTGAGCATGGGCTTGGTTTTTTTGGATTCGAGCTTGAATTGCTTGGTTAAAACGCGTGTCGGATAACTGCTGAGTGTCTTGGACGCGATCACCTGAAGCCATATTTTTTTCACGCTTGCAATGATGCCGAAGGATAATTAACACTGCAGCCAGCGATTGGTATTCAAATAGGAGACGTTCAATTGAGCCGCTGATACGTGCGATGCGAATATCCAATTTGGCGGTATAGTAGCGTTGTGTGTTGGCTTCGATGATTTTTCGGGTAGTTGATTCATGCAGGTGGATGAATCGAGTTGAGCTCTTTTGATCGGTGATGGTTGCGCTATCGACTAGCTGGTCGATTTGGTTTTTCAAGTTGATGATAACTTGCTGAAGATAGCGATGATTCTTTTGCGGAAATATAAGCGCTGCGGAAAGTGTGATCGCAAATACCCCCAGAATGATTTCACTGACACGATCGACGGCAAAGTAGATGAGTGTATCAATATGCGTATTATCGACGTTCTCAACAACAACAATCATTGCCGTTAATGCCGATAAAAATCCGCCATAGCCTGCCATTCCTTTGTAGTAGGTGATAAACCCCGAGCATAACGCGACCCATAGTGAGAGGCTGACGATGGTCATTATCGGGTCATCGCCAAAGACAATGATGATTACCACACCGGTGAATCCGCCCGCTAGCGTGCCGGAAACACGCGCAACGGACTTGGTCCAGAGTGAACCGATATCAGGCCTTAGGCCGATAAATGAAACGGTTAACAGTCCCCAACTCGGATTAGCCAGATCAATCGAAAAGGCGACCAGCATGACGATAATGCAGGCGACCATACAGCGTATGATCACGACGCCGGTTTGTGAGAGTCTTGAGAATAGGTGGTGTTTCAACGACGAGAATGGATGGAATTCAGATTGGCTGGACATAGAGCGTTTTCGTTGTCTGAATGTGACGTACCGTCGCCGATTGAGCACAAGGGTTTCTTTGAGTTTAGATCAAACTCAGTCTTGCGTTATGGGCTTCAAAACTGAAT
Source organism: BD1-7 clade bacterium (assembly GCA_902705835.1). Classification (NCBI taxonomy): domain Bacteria; kingdom Pseudomonadati; phylum Pseudomonadota; class Gammaproteobacteria; order Cellvibrionales; family Spongiibacteraceae; species BD1-7 clade bacterium. The sequence continues at coordinate 241,560 of CACSIN010000023.1, read as the reverse complement.
TTGGGATATTCAAATTGTGGCTTGATGATTTGCAGCAAGGTTGTCGATAATGTCGCCGTCTTTTAGTGTGCAATCGGTCATCGTGTTTTAGCGTGTGGTCAATTGGTCACATAAAGCAACCTAAGCCGGACGTAGCGGATAAGCGCAGTTATTTTTAACGCCGGTGGCTGGAAGATTAAAGATTGGCGCAGAGCAGAAGGGCGGAGAAATTCAAGCAGAAAGAATTGTCAGGACATGTCGAGAGGGGGTTGAACATTTATCTTATCGACAAGCCAAGGGTTGACTAGGCAATCGACGACTAAATGAATTTGGTCGCTGTTAACCTGATTGGTAATGCCCTGCATTTTTTCGGCATTGAAGAACCACCATTCACCCTCTCCAATAGCAACGCGTTCGCTTGCAATCGTGAGGGCCATGTCGTTGTTTTCTATGATGTAGTGCAACTGTACATAGTCTGCTTGCGTGTTGAATCCTGAATCAGAATGACCAGTGATCGTGGAGCCGGCTTGTAGCTTGATCAGTCGTACAGACAGCACACTGCAATGCAGTTCGTTGAGAACTAGCTGGATTGCCGGGCATTCTGACATGATCAGATAGTCTTCAAACAAGTTGGGATTTGGCGGAGAGTTGTTTTCGAAGGCTTGGCGAATTTCATGGCTCTCTGCTTGCGCAGAGATTCCGCGAAGCGGGTATACTTCCCAGTTTGCCTTACTGCTTGGCGAACTAACGTGGCCAATCCAGCGGTGGCTGGACCTCAGGTGTACGATTTCTTGTTGAACCGCGTTGAGGGTCGCATTGGTGGTTGTCTTATCCATTGTTAGCTTGGTTAAAGGNTGGTCTGCTAACAAACGTTTACGACAGCTTTCCATGTCTTATATTCCATTTTGCAAGAGCTTCTATTCTAACTGATATCTAATTGCAATAATCTAATTTTGTATGTGCTTTTTTGGAACACAGAATATCCGTTTGTATCTGAACGGTTGGTTGTATTTGGTGCAATATAAAAAGCGTTAGTTAAATATTAAGAGGGGGGAGTCTTTATGCTTGCAACTGGATGGTTTGGCAGTTTTGCGTCGAGAATGGCTGCATAACGCCTAATCACGGAATCAGGTGTGTAGAACAGATAAAACGTTATGTTGACGTAGTTGGTAGGTGGGGCGTTCTAGTGATCCATAACCCAAGATCTGGCATCGGTCATAGTGTGGAACATTTCGACGTCCCAAACNAATTCGTTGCCGAGAAAGGTATATAAAGCCGCCAGCGCGCCTGTTGTTTCGTCTTCGTTAAGAACGATTGCATTGCGGATGCGTGGATTGCTTTTCGACATAACACGAGAAATAGCAACGAGTTTTTCGATATGGGTAATATCAGCAATGTTTTCACTAATATCGATTGTATCAATGATGATGCCGCGCAAATCGTCAAAGCGTGGGTCGGAACTCATGCGCAGCGAAGCATCAACGGCGTCATCGCCACTGATTATGTCGTAGTATCTCACCCTGAGAATTTTTTCTGATTCCCAATCGAAAAGAACCGGCATGCAGGTCGCCTGAATATCCGTTAATTATTGTTAGGTCTTTGTTCCAAATTGTAGCAAATAACCTCCGACTATTCGAATGGTTCGGGGGCTTGGTTTGATATTATTCTGCGATTGGTTGATTCTTAATCGCCCTGTGGTTGGTTAGCTTTGCGTGGGATTTGAAATCATCGGCAGGTAGTTGATATTTATCATTGAAGGTTCGAGTATTTTTAAGAATACATCGGCCATTGGTATTTTTCCGCAAGCCGAGTTGTTCGTTTTCTAGTGTTGTTATATTGATCGTTAACTGACGTTATTCATCGGTGTACTGCTGTAAAAAGCTGATCGGAGGGACGAAGTAGTTTGCGCCTGTTGTGGCGTCGACATAATCCAGTAACTTGTCGTAGTGGCCGTTTTCATCAGCGTAAATCATTTGTTGTAACGATGTTTTTATAACAGATGGTGCATTGGCGAAGCCGATGAACATAGTGCCGTGCTCCAAGGCATTCCCGAAAGGTCGGTTTTGACGAAACATTTTGATTTCTTCGCCATCAATTTCTACCTTGCTTTTTTCGTTATGCGCCCAGGCCGGTTTGTGGTCGTCATCCAGTTCGATATTATCCAATTTGGTGCGGCCGACAGTCTTCTCTTGTTCGCTGGTTTGCTGCGAATCCCAAAGTGCGGTGCGATGCACATAGCGCTGCACGGTAAGAAAAGAGCCGCCGTTATACTGTGGTTGAATATTGTCGCAGACAACGGCTTCAATCCGCTCCTGGCTGATTGGATTTTCTGTACCGTCAACGAAATCAATCATGTCGCGATTGTCGAGGTAGACGAATCCTTGGATATCTTCATCGAGGCGAGCAAAGCCACTGAGTGCTTCTTTGCAATATTTCGCTGCTTGGAAGTTCAAGTCCATGCGTGTGGATTTCACCATAATAAACACATCACCTGCGGTAGCTGGGAATGTTCTGTTGCCGTCTTGCATAGCGGTGAATGCTTCGAGACCTGAGGGTAGAGGTTGGTCGCTGAATAACGTGGACCACCCGTTGTGTGAGAATCCAATAGTTAGCGAAAGATTGCTTTCGGGTGCCTTTTGGCGAATTGATTTTTCAATACCATCGAGTGTTGAGAGGGCGGTGTCTATCGTCTCTTGTGTATTGATGTCGCCTTCGATGATAAATGTAAGGTACTCGGCAAACGGTTCTGGGTCACTCAATACGCCGGGTTGCGGGAGATATTGTGCTGTCGTCATTTCGATGTCNTTGTAGATATTTCTCTGAAGCTCTGTCTAGCTGTTGTTCTTCATTGAATGAGGTTGGGGGCTGTTATCCGTGTTTTGAATGTCGTTCAAGAATGTTCGACGTTAGCCGTGGGGTTGATCTGTGAGCCTATATGTTTATCCGTAGCTAAGCTATGGAGAATCGGATTTCTGGAGAATTCACATGGCGTTTTTTGAAGATGGTGCGTTGCGCTTACATTTTGATATACGTGGGCGAGGGCCTCGGTTGCTGTTTCACCCTGGAACGGCAAGCGACTTGCGTGTGTTCCCGAATATCTTTGATTCGCCACTGGCGAAACGGTTTAAAATTCTCTGTTTTGACCCCCGTGGTATCGGGCAATCTAACTCGCCAGATGCATCTCCGACAATGACTGACTATGCAGATGACATGTTACGGTTAATGCAGCATGTAGGGTGGTCGGATGCATTGGTTGTGGGCGAGTCCTTCGGCGGCATGGTCGCACAGGAATTTGCACTGCGGCATTCACAATGTGTGCGTAAGTTGGTGTTGATAGTCTCCAGCGCCGGTGGTGCTGGTGGTTCGTCGTTTCCCTATCATCAATACGATGTTGTCAATATGTCCATTAGAGAACGCGCCGCGTTTTGGGTCGAGGCTGGCGATATTCGAATGCCATCGAGCGAACAGATAGCGATGAATCAGGATGACTATAAACGTGCGTTTGCGTTCTATCAGCAGGTTTTTGAGCATGCCGCAGCGAATGCTGAAAGTACCGCTTTCAGCGCTCGGCAGATGCATGCGCGTAAAGGGCATGATACGTTTTCACGTCTCGTAGACTTGAACATCGAAACGCTGGTATGTGGCGGGCGATACGATCGAACGGCGCCGATTGCTAATCAGATAGCGTTGTTTGAACAACTACCTAATGCTCGACTAGGTTTTTTTCGGGGAGGGCACAACGTGATGTGGCAAGATGCAATGATGTGGGATTGTATAGAAACCTTCCTCACTCATCAGAGTGAGGAAGGTGAACGTTAAATGTCGATGATGACAGGTGAAAACGCCGGCAGGGTAATCGCTTAACCTTGCACGTCGAATCGGTCCAGATTCATGACCTTCGTCCAAGCTGCAACAAAGTCTTTCACGAATGTTTCTGCCGCATCATTGCAGGCATAGAATTCGGAAATTGCTCGCAGTTCGGAGTTCGAGCCAAAAACCAGATCGACACGGGTACCTTGCCACTGTTTCTCTCCAGAGTTGCGGCTAATGCCGTCAAACAAGGTTTCGGATTCATTAACAGGGTCCCAGCGGGTTTCCATATTGAGCAAATTGACGAAAAACGCATTGCTGAGTGTGCCTGGTTGATCCGTGAATATGCCATTGGCAGATTGCTGATGATTGGTATCCATCGCTCTCAACCCGCCGATTAATACCGTCATTTCGGGAATCGTTAGCGTTAGCAACTGTGCTTTGTCGATGAGCAACGCTTCTGCGGGTACCGTGTTACCGGCACGTTCGTAATTTCGAAATCCATCCGCAAGGGGTTCCATCGGCATGAAGGATTTTATATCGGTTTGTTGGGCAGTGGCATCCGTTCGGCCTGATGTGAATGGCACTGTCGTTGGGTATCCTGCATCCGAGGCGGCCTTTTCGATGGCAGCACACCCTCCAAGCACGATCAAATCGGCAATTGAGATGGATTTGCCGTCAGCATGAGATGCGTTAAAGGCATGCTGAATGTCTTCGAGCGTTGAAAGCACCTTGTGCAGTGTTTCAGGTTCGTTAACAGCCCAGTCTTTTTGGGGGGCAAGTCGAATGCGGGCACCGTTGGCTCCTCCGCGTTTGTCTGATCCGCGGTAAGTGGATGCAGATGCCCATGCTGTAGTTATTAAATCCCGGTTACTAACCCCGCATGCCAGTAAGCGCTCTTTGAGTTCTTCAATGTCAGCTGCCGATAGTGCAGCACTATTGTTTTCCGGTACAGGGTCTTGCCAAACCAGTTCTTCGGCTGGTACATCGCTGCCCTGGTATCGGCTTCGCGGCCCAAGATCTCGATGGGTTAATTTGAACCAGGCGCGCGCAAAGGCATCGGCAAATTGGTCTGGGTTTTCGTGAAAACGTTTGGAGATTACTGCGTATTCGGGATCTTCGCGGAGCGATAAATCTGTGGTAAGCATGAAAGGCGCGTGGGTTTTACTGCTATCGTGCGCGTCGGCAACGGTACCTGCTTTGTCTTTGTCTTTTGGCGTCCATTGATGGGCGCCAGCAGGGCTTTTTGTCAGCTCCCACTCGTTGCCAAACAAGACATCAAAAAAGCCGTTGTCCCACTTAATCGGGTCAAGTGTCCAGGCGCCTTCAAGGCCACTGGATATCGTGTCACTGCCTTTACCTGAGCCAAACTTGTTGGCCCACCCGAGTCCTTGTTCTTGAATCGATGCGCCTTCAGGTTCTCTACCAACTAATGCAGCATCGCCAGCACCGTGGCATTTTCCGAAGGTATGGCCGCCGGCAATTAATGCGACGGTCTCTTCATCATCCATTGCCATTCGAGCAAATGTATCGCGGATATCATGAGCAGCCAGTATTGGGTCGGGGTTTTCATTTGGCCCTTCCGGGTTAACATAAATCAGGCCCATTTGGACGGCGGCCAGCGGATTTTCCAGATCGCGTTTGTTACTGTAACGTTCATCGCCGAGCCACGTGTTTTCTGCGCCCCAGTAGATGTCTTCTTCGGGTTCCCAAACGTCCTCGCGTCCGCCAGCAAAGCCAAAAGGCTTTAGCCCCATGGATTCAATTGCACAGTTACCGGCAAGAATCAGCAGATCTGCCCAGGAAATCTGGCAGCCGTATTTCTGTTTAATGGGCCACAAAAGGCGCCGAGCCTTGTCGAGGTTAACGTTGTCTGGCCAGCTGTTTACCGGTGCTAATCGTTGATTACCTGTGCCAGCGCCGCCGCGGCCATCTTGCACGCGATAGGTACCGGCGCTATGCCACGACATTCTGACAAATAATGGGCCGTAGTGCCCCCAGTCAGCGGGCCACCAATCTTGAGAATCGGTCATCAACGCAAAAAGGTCGTTTTTTACAGCATTTAGGTCGAGGTTATTGAAGGCATCTGCGTAGTCGAAATCATCGTCCAGTGGATTTGCACTGGCAGAATGTTGTCGCAAGATGTCGAGGCGAAGGTGGTTTGGCCACCAGTCGCGGTTTGATGTTCCAACGCCAGTGGCCTGGCTGCCGCTGAACGGGCATTGGCTTTCTTCACTCATACTGGGATCTCCTGTTGGTTTTAGTCCTTAACATATAGGCGCGGTTAGATTTTTGTCCAAGTTGGTCGGGTTAACATCACGGAAGTTGGACAAAACAGAGACAGTTTTATGTTTTCAGGTATGTCAGTCTCGACCAGCTGTTTCGACAGTGCGTTTGCCGAAACTGCTCAATAGCATTGCAATAAGAAGGTTGGTTTTTGATGTTGATTTGAAACCGTGGAGTTGTTCGCCCAAGGGATTAACCGAAAGTTAATCGAACCTTTTAAGCGGTATGAGTCTGAATTAGACACAAAGGTGGTCGTTTTTGAACTAACGTAGTGTGTACGTTTTTTGCACCGTTGTAGGGTTTTTCTGTTGTGCACCCTCCCAATCGATAGGTAATGCTATGCAACTTGATCAAATCATTCTATTTGGACGCGATCTCGATCAATATCGGCGCATGTTTAATCTCTCTGATGCCGACCTTCAATGTAATATCGTCAGTGTTGCTGATGGTCCGGCGACGTTTAACCGCGAGATGGCGAAACAGGGCAGAACAAATGTTGTTTCAGCTGACNCTATTTACGGTAAATCTCTCGAGGATATTAAAACTCAATTCCAATCGACGTTTGATGATTTTCGTCGTCAGATTATAGAGCAAGGAGATACGTGGAACTGGGATCTGTTTGATGGGCCAAAAGAATTTGCTGACAAGGGCGAAGCAGTTTTCAACGACTTTCTGGAGGACTTTGATCAACGCGGCCATTTGGACTGTTACACCCATGCTTCATTGCCTGACTTGCCGTTTCAACGAAAAGAGTTCAATCTGGCGTTGTGTTCCCACCTGCTGTTTGCCTATACCCATTTGCTGAGTTTGGATTTCCATATCCGTTCTTTGAGAGAGTTGTTACGAGTTGCTGAAGAGGTAAGAGTCTTTCCTCTCAACGACTTGAGCTTTGAGCGCTCTGAATTTGTTGACCCCGTTGTCGATACGCTAAGAAAAGAGGGCTATAAAGTTGAACTCGAACAGTCAGATTATTTTGACGTTATCGAAAAAAACTTCTTTCTGCGAATAACGCATTAGTAGGGGCGTTTTGAGCGTGTGTTGGCCGCATCGTTTCGTTACCGCATGCTGAGATAAAACCGTTGGCTACAAAACATGTTAGGTTGTTTAAACAGCAAGCTGATTGAGCCTGTCTTTCGAAGCATCAGGAGCGTTTATGCCATCGACGGAAAATAACCGAGTCCTTCTGGAAATCAAAGATACAGTGGCATATGTCACGATGAATCGTGCGGATAAACACAATGGCCTTGATTGGCCCATGGTTCAGCAAATGATTTCGACCGCGAAGTCGATTCGGCGGAACCGTGATATTCGTGTGGTTATCCTGTCAGGAAAAGGCCCTTCTTTTTGCGCCGGGTTGGATTTTAGCGCTGTCGCTAAGCAACCTATGTTGGTACCTAAGCTATTCCTGAAGTGGCCGTTTGGCAAGATGAATGCTGCGCAGCGTATTGCGCATATTTGGCGCGATTTGCCTATTCCGGTTATTGCCGTGATTCACGGGAATTGCTTTGGTGGAGGTACGCAGATCGCTTTGGCATCAGATTTTCGCATTGCTAGGCCCGATGCGAATCTGTCGATATTAGAAATGAAGTGGGGCTTGATACCGGATATGACAGGTATGGTCACTCTGTCGCGACTGACGCGGCTGGATATTGCCCAAGAACTTACCATGACGGGTCGATTTTTTAGCGGCACCGAAGCAGCAGGTTATGGTTTGGTAACACGTTTAGCCGACGACCCTATGGCCGACGCGGAAATGCTAGCCGGGCAGATTGCCCAGCAGTCGCCGGATGCAGTCGCCGCCGCAAAATACTTGTTCCGCAAAACGTGGAAGAAAGACACTTGGGCAACGCTTCTTTGGGAGCGTTGGGTGCAAGCGCGGTTATTGGGCCGCAAAAATCAGCGTATTGCGATGGCCAACGGTATGAAAAAAGATGGCGACAAGAAGCCGTTTGTTCGCCGCCGGTCTTTTCGTTGATGTAACCGCGAGTGCGGTTGCTCGATGCTTATATCTCGTTGATTTTGATCGCGGTTTCGAGCCCTTCACGAATGGCTCGTTTGGCATCAAGTTCTGATGCGATATGGGCTCCCCCGATCAGGTGGACAGGTATGCCGGCCTGTTGGAGTGGTTCGTAGATGGCTAGTTCTGATTCCTGGCCTGCGCAGATGACAATGTTGTCGCAGACAATAACACGCTTCTCTGTATTGTTGACTGTAATATGCAGGCCCTCATCGTCGATACGGTCGTAGCTGGCGCCGGCGATCATGTCTACTTGGTTAACCTCTAGCGATGCGCGATGTGCCCACCCAGATGTTTTACCTAAGCCGGCCCCAACTTTAGTGGTTTTACGCTGTAGCAGGGTTACCTGTTTTTGCGGATGGGGGGCGATAGGGGATTTTAATCCACCGCGCTCCCGGTACTCTTCGTCGATTCCCCATTCGTTGTTGAATTCGGTGATATTCATGGTTTGTTCACTGTGACTATGAACCAATAGCTCGGCAACGTCGAAGCCAATGCCGCCAGCACCAATAACCGCCACACGCTCACCGACAGGTACTCGGTTTTCGATGACATCGATATAACTGCACACTTTGGCATGGTCTATTCCATCGATACGCGGAGTGCGGGGCACAACGCCGGTTGCTAATACAACCTGGTCATAGCTGCCGCTGTTAAGTACGTTAACATCAACCTCGGTTTCCAAGTGCACGTTGACACCCGCGGTTTTGAGACGCTGGTTGAAATAACGCACTGTTTCGTTGAATTCGGTTTTGCCGGGGATTTTCCTAGCGAGGTTGAATTGTCCGCCAGTGGCTTTCGCGCGGTCATACAGGTCGACCTTGTGCCCCATTTCTGCCAGTTCGCAGGCGGCAGATAAGCCGGCTGGGCCAGCGCCAACAACAGCGACATTTTTGTGGCTTGATGCGGCCTTGGTGATAAATTCAGTTTCGTGACACGCTCTTGGGTTAACTAGGCAACTCGCGCGTTTCGCTTTGAATACGTGATCCAGGCAGGCCTGATTGCAGGCGATACAGGTATTGATCTGTTCAGGGTGCCCCGCTTGTGCTTTGTTCATGAATTCTGCATCTGCCAAGAATGGCCGAGCCATAGAAATCATATCGGCCTGGCCTGATGCTAATACTGCTTCTGCAGTGTCTGGGTTGTTGATGCGATTGGAAGTTATCAGAGGTAATTGGATATGCTCGCGGATTTTTTCTGTCACCCAAGTGAACGCTGCGCGAGGAACTGGCGTAATGATGGTGGGTATGCGTGCCTCGTGCCAGCCAATACCTGTGTTGATAATTGTCGCGCCAGCGGCCTCGATGGCTTTGCCTAGCGTGACGACCTCTTCCCACGTACTTCCACCTTCAACCAGGTCAAGCATTGATAGGCGGTAGATAATCATAAAATCGTCACCCGCAGCTTCACGCACAGCCCGGACGATTTCTACTGGTAAGCGCATACGGTTTTCAAATTCCCCACCCCATTCGTCGTTGCGCTTATTTGTACGTTCAACCAAAAACTGATTAATAAAGTAGCCTTCAGAGCCCATGATCTCGACACCGTCGTAACCGGCTTTGCGCGCTAACCTAGCAGTATTGGCGTAGTCACGAATAGTTTTGTGAATACCGCGTTTACTAATGGCCCGCGGCTTAAACATGGATATTGGCGATTTGATGGCTGAGGCAGATACACAGATAGGCGTATAGCCATAGCGTCCAGCATGCAGGATTTGCAGGGCTATTTTGCTGCCGTGTGCGTGCACCGCGGAGGTGACTTGGGCGTGGCGGCCGGTTTCCCAAGAGCGGCTGAGTTTGCTGCCTAGTGGCAGTAGTGAACCAGCTAGATTCGGCGCAAACCCGCCGGTAACACATAACGCTACACCACCGCGGGCGCGTTCTTCAAAGTACTTTGCTAATGCAGGGAAGTGCTTCGATCGATCTTCAAGGCCGGTATGCATTGAACCCATGACGGAGCGGTTTTTAAGTTGGGTATAACCCAAATCCAGCGGGCGGAACAGATGGGGGTAGTTCTCGGACATGATGGATACCTTCGTCATTTATCGGTAAATCAGTATGCGCAAAAATAGTACACATTTCGTTCCATCACATTGGCGCGGTGAAATCAGATCTGATCTCCACAGCCAACTGGTTGGCCTTTCGACCCATCACTGGAAATGTCTCTGGCCGGGGCTGTATCCCGCGTATCAACTATGCTTAGGCTATCGGCTGTTCGAAATTTGACCACTATCTTGAGGCAACTGCTTATGAAATTCTTTCAACATGTGTTGTGTCTTATGACACTTCTGGCAGGGATAAGCGCAGTCACAGGGTGTGATGATGAATCTGACAATGATCAAACGGCATTGGATGGGACAACGTCCGCCGCAGTTTACGAGGTAACCATTTGGGGGCAGTGGGGTGATAGCTTTGCGCCGCTTCCCTCTAGGCCGTTGTTCAGTGATGTTGCTGGTGCTGTTGTTAATAGTGAATCAGTACTTTGGCAGCCTGGGCAGTTGGCATCTACCGGATTTGAACAACTGGCTGAAGAAGGCGAAACCGCTGGTTTTCTGAATGAAATCAACCAGGAAATTACTGCCAATCGTGCGTCGATGTCGTTTGTAACGGAATTGCTGCCAGCCACTGGCACAGTGACGTTCAGGGTTAACGTCAGTCGGGCATTTCCGGAGATTAGTTTTGCCAGCATGCTCGACCCGACGCCAGATTGGGTTATTGGTGTTGAATGTTTGTCTTTCCTTGATGAAAACGGACTGTGGATGTCGAGTGTGGATCGTGAGTTGCCGGTTTACGACGCAGGCACTGAGGAGGGAACCGATTTTTCGTTGGATAACCCTGCTACTAATCCGGTGCAGCCGATTGCTTTATTGAACGGTACTATCGGTAATGGCGTTGTGTTTGTTGATGGACGTGTTAACGGCCGAGCCATCGCATCGATGTCTGCTAAGCGCATTCGTTGACAGGGTATCGAGCTTTCATCTTTTTAGCATGAGTCGCGCACACCACGCTGATCAAAATTGCTATAGCTTTAGTATTCGTATGTTAATCATTGGTTCGCCAGGGAGCTAACATCAAGCCGCGGTTTGAAGGTTTCTCATTTATACCGTAAACGATGAGGCTCGGATGCGGAAAATTAAGTCTCTTTCTACCTGTTTTTAACTATATACAAACCATAGTGGCGCAGTTTTTATCGGCATTTTTTATCGGCATTTATTATCGGCATTTATTATTTGAAATCACGATACCCAATTCATGTGTTTGTTTCAAAACGGTCTAACACACAGCCTACTGAACATTAAATTTCTGTACTAAAATGATCAAAGATTGGCCATATCCATGGAAGCGAATCAGCGTAAACCATAATTAATACCGTTGATTCTTGTAGTAATTGCCAGTTTTCATTTATTCCCCCATATCGCTCCTATGGATGAATTGGGCACACAGTACGTTTGAAAACGAGAAGGCCTAGCACTCGCTAACGAACATGCTTAAGCACCAATAAGTTTGAATAAAGACGTATTCATGGAATCAGGAGACGGACATGCGCAAGATAATTGTGGCTTTATTAGGGAGCCTGTTTTTTTCGGGTTGTATTGATCAATCCAGTGATTTAAGTATATCGGAGCTCAGTAACGGCGGGACCTATATCTTCCTTACTGACGACGGAGCGACGCCATACACTGGCTCTGACGCTCTACCGGATACCTTGCGGATTACCTACGATTCGCCAAGGCCGAATCTACAGGTATTCTTTAATGGCAGCCAGATTGGCCCGCGATTCACTATCGCGCCCAACTACGCAGAGGTCGCCTTTGCAGATATCAAAGACTTTATTCGTGAGGGTTCTAACAAACTCATCGTTGAGCCGCAAAACATTTTCAGTATAGGTCCCAGAGTCACCTTTACCATAGATACTGGCGGCCCATTTGTTCAGCCTGCGGGTGTTGTTATCAACGGTGGTAATGCGGAAATCGTTTTCAATGTGGCAGATGCCAGTGATGTGACAGCAATTACCATAAACGGTGATTCCGCGACGCTGAGCGACGGTGCCTGGACTGCAACGACCAGTAATTCGCCGGCTCAGAATTTGTTTCATATTACCGGCACTGATGAACACGGGTTTCAGCGTACGACAACCTATTTAAAAAACGGCGCTGAAATTGAAGGCATCTTTAAAGCGCGGGTTACCAATGATGTTATTACCGGGTTAGCACCGTTGATTGAAGACGCAATGGCAGGAACCATTCTGAATGCTGAAAATGACCAATCCGGTGTTATCGGCACTGTCTTTGACACCGGTAACTTTTTGACGCCCCAAGTTAAGGTGCGTGAACTGGCACTGGGGAAGGCAAACTTCAACGGTATGACGTTTAAAGCTGCAAACAACGGCTCGACCGGTAAAGTCGGTTTGGATATCGAAATGATACCTACTGTGCCTTATACCAAAGATAACAATACTGTTTCTGGTTCGAGTTACACTAATGCAGAGGGTAATATCGCAACAACGGCGGGCTCTTATGCGTTAGTTGATGCCAAAGTGTTTATTCTCGGTTGGCAACGCGGTATCGCCTTAGACATTGAGACGGTAGATGTACTAGGTGATGTCAACATTGCGTTCAACCATGGCGCTTTTGATTTGTCTTTCAATGACAACGTTCAGTTGGTGCTGGGTGATACGGGGTCAGCGGGTAACAATGAGAGTTGGTTGACTGGAATTATTGGTTTCCTTAAAGATATTATTCGCCCAATTATCATCGATATTATTGAAAGCACTTTGCAGACCAATCTTAATCAAATTCGATTAGGCGCGCGTTTTACCAACGATGCTGGCGATGCTTTTGATTTTTCAACCAATGCTCAGTCTGTTGCGACTGACAATGGCAGTATGTCGATGACATACAATGGGTCGATGAATATTGTTGACCCCGCAGATGAGTTGGTGAAATCACTGGGTTCGATATACGAAGCATCCCCCATTGGTGATTACTTGAGTTCGCCCGGCGGTGTTGATAGTAACCTGCAAGTCAACGTTAATTCGAACGTTATCAATCAAGGGTTCAATACTGTCTACAGTATTGGTATGACACACATCACAGGGACTTTTGCTGATCAGCAAATCCATTTTGGCCCGAATGCGATTGGTGATGATGCCGGCAGTGACGGGGACCGTAAACTTGAATTGATTCCTGCAGGCCCGGGCGCGGTGGTATTTAGTGGTTCAAACACCAATCAGGCAGATTTGAGTTATCGAAACGCGACGATGATTCTCAGTGAAAAGCGTGACGGAGCATGGGAAGAGGTGTTTTTTGTGAACGCCGATATTACCGCTGGTGTATTGATGGAGGCCAAAGACACGATTATGGGGATCACCATCAATAAGTCACCAAATCTGCAGGTGAACAGGCTGGTTCAGAAAGGTCCGCTGCTGAGTGTGGGTGATTTCGACATCAACGTACCCGATGATGTGTTGCTGGGGTTAGTCGACTTTGCCGTCGACTTTATTTACCCGCAACTATCAAACACGGAGCTGCTGATTGATATTCCTGACCTTGAAACTGAGCCGGAAGATGGTGGAAGCGTGATTCGCAGTAGCGTTACAACCGATGCGTTTGAAACGACGAGTGGTCATTTGAAGTTCAATATGAGTATCAATCCAGAGGTCAATTGATTGTTCTTTGATAATTAGCTTGCTCGTTACACCGGGCCGTTTGATCGGCCCTGTGTTTTTCCTCCTTCCTTGCTGCTCTAGTTTCCGTTTTCGATAGACTTCCCCGATACACGCTAAATACTAAACTTTGTTGTCACGACAAATCTATTGAGTGTGGCTATATATTTAATTCTATAACTGACCAGTTAGGTAAATCTGAGGGGGTGCAATATGAAATTAAAAGGGACGTTGGTTGTGATTGGGTTGATGGCGTTGTTGCTGGGGTGTTCCGAACAAAAAGCTAGCGAATCTTCATTGGCTGACTCTCTGCAATTACCGGAAAATTTCGATTGTGCCAAATATGGAGGCTCTCTCGAAGTCGAAACCCAGGGGAGTGGTCAACGCTATGGAGTTTGTCAGTTTGAGGACAATCGTCAGTGTGAAGCATGGGCGATGGTGAATGGTCGGTGCCCACAAGGCGGCTTGAAGGTTGCGGGTTATGTCACGTCAGCAGCGGTGTTCTGCGCAATAACCGGCGGCAGTTATCAAGTGAGTGCCAAAAGTAATACGCCGCAAGAGCAGGGTACTTGCAGCCTGTCGAGCGGCACTGTTTGTGATGTTTGGAAGTATTACAACGGTACTTGTGGGACTACGGGTGATAGCGGTAGTGCTGCTGCGCGTTGAGCACTACATCGAATCAGGTGGGTGCCTGCGGCCGATATGAAAAGAAACGACAGAACTAAAAAAGCACCGTGATGATAAATCAACGGTGCTTAAGTAAACAGCATCAGTGCTTTGGTTGCCGATCAGGCATTAATTATCAAAGCAATCTAACTGTTCATTGATGCGTGGGGCTTATGCAGTCTCGGCGACGTCTTGCCCCATCAACTTGAAGCAATCATCTTCGAACCCTTCATCACGAGCTTCTGTTGATGGTTGCGGAAAGTCTTTTACGGGTAAGACACCGTTTAGTTCTTCCTGTAACTTACCTGCATCTTCACGCGGCATATAGAATTGGTTTGCCCATCGACGTACAGTGCGGAAATTACCGTCTTTGGGTGTCTGAATGACTTTCAGTGCAGGAACCTTATTCGCCCACACTTCAAAATCAGTGGCAAAGGCTTCCAAAACACCTGCTTGAAGTTCACGGGCCACTTGCACATCTTCTTCTGTCGGCGGTACGTTTGCGCTGTAGCACAGTGCACCGTGCCATGCTTTAGTAACGCCATCACGAACGGGTGTGCCTGCGATGAATTCAAACATTGTAATGCCGTTGAATGTCTGCTTTGACAGAAGAATCCCAGGGCCTGTATACCAAGTTACTGTATCGAGATGAGCCTGATACAGATCTAGATACCCGCCTTGACGCTGAAGAACCTGGAAGTCGCGGAACTCATTCTCGAAATACTCACACGGTGAACCATGTGTTGGGCCTAGGTGACGAACATCACAGATGTTATCCAAGATTTCCAAGTTATGCATGCCAATCTCGCCCAGGTGATCTAACACCCAAGGTATAGTATTGTCGGCATCCCATGCAGGTAGGTACGGCGGTTCATAATCTGGGCCCTGACCTTCTTCATCATGCCACATCATGATGCAACCCATGACTTCGCGAACTTCATACGCATTGATGCTGCCGTTTTTTGGGCAAATATCATCGTAAGGAATGTTTTCTAATGCGCCATCAGCACCGTATTGCCAAGCGTGATACGGGCACAGAATAGAGTCGCCAACGATCTGTGAGTTAGATGTCACAATGTGTGCGGAGGTACTTTTAGCAAGGTGTGTGCCCATGTGTTTACAGTAGGCATCCAGTGCGATGACTTTGCCGCTATTACCGCGGTAAAGAACAAACTCCTTGCCAAAAAACTCAGCGCCAATTGGGCCGTTATCCAGTTCATTCGCTTCGGCAACAACAAACCAACCACGTGGGTACGTGTGTGGGCCAAGGCCGTAATCGGCGGATTTCGCTTTTGGCTCGGTTGTCATTTGTCTCTCTCCTGTGGGTAATTAGAATAATCTGTGTGGCCCTTTGCCCTGGTTTTTAGAGGGGCAAAGGGTCAAATTCCTGTAGTGGCAGCTCTCGGTTGAAACTGCCGCTGCATTGCCTTTTTTTTTATGCTGCTTTCGGCTTCTTTCATCGTAAAACTGTTATTGATGATGAGTCGTTCAAAACATGACGACGCGTTATTTCAATGACATTGATACCACCGGTATTCGCCCAGATAGCGTGAAGCTAGGCCAAGTTTTTGTCTTTGATTTCAGTCAAAAGAGCATCGAATGTCTGTTGTGCATTCGCATCAGTTAAGTCATTAAGTAGATTGGCCCTGCACTATCGGTGCTGGATTGTTTTCCCTTAACGATGATGAGCCTTGAAGAAGCATACTGCGTTCTTATGATTTTATTGGCCACCTCTACGTCGACCAATAACAGTGGCTTAGATAGCGATTTCATCATGCGTGTCCCTACTCATCATTTGAGCAATTTGTGTTGGAACTAACGTTAGCAGATTATATGTGTAATATACAAGTATTGTAATATACATATTTTGTAAGGGTCAGATAGTTTTGCTACCATGCTTGCAACAATCGCTACTGCCGGATACTGAGTAATTGCATGGATTTAACCGACTCGATTACCTACCAGATCACGAAAACCGGCAATATGCTCCGCCAGCTGACAGCTAAACGCATTAAGAGCATGGGAATTGATGTTACGCCCGAAGAAGCAGTGATTTTGAATCAGCTTTGGGATCGAGATAATCAAACCATCACGGAACTTGGCCAATGGTCTGTTAAGGATGCTTCAACCCTGACCCGACAGGTCGATTCTCTAGAAAAGAAAGGGTATGTCGTTCGCGAACACGGTACCGATGATCGGCGTAAAGTCTTTGTGCATTTATCGGAAGATGGGCTCGACTTGAGAGCCAAGTTTGACGCGACTAATGTGCCGCAAATGGATAATGAACTGGCGGATATCGCTACTGATGATCTGGCGGTTTGTTTAAAGGTCATTTTACAAATTCGCCAAAACGCGCTTGATGAAATTAACCGGAAGTAGGTTACAAGAAGCCTTTGGACACAAGTATGATTCCCGAACCGAGTAACAATAATCGGCATACTCGGGAAAACAGGGCTTCATCAAGTACTTTTTGTATCTGGTAACCGAGGGCGACACCGATTAACGCAACCGGTAACAGCGCCAGAACAACCCACCAAAAGTCACCGCTGAGTTCCCCGTTCAGTGCGTAAGGAATGGCTTTTAGCCAGTTCATTATCAGAAAGACCACGGCCGTTGTTGCCAGCCATTCGCTTTTGGGTGTTCTCTTGGCGATGAAATAAATCGTCATCGGCGGGCCGCCGGCATGCAATAACGTGCTGGTGAGGCCGGATATGCTTCCCCAAATCCATGCACTGCCTGGCAGGCGTCCGAGCGTGTTGACTAACTGATTCCAGATAGCGAATAGAATGCAGAAGGCGCCAAGTAGCGTTTGCATCAGATTTTCTGACATCACATCGAGCAAAATACCACCAACGGCAATACCCAATACTGCAGCGGGCAGAATACGGGAGGTTTCAGACCAGTCGATAGACCGATAAAAATAGCTGGTGTTGCGGATATCCATAACCCATAGCAAGGGCAGTACAAGTGCGGTAGCAATCGGTACCGGAACGATCAGGGCCAATAGCGGAACTGCCAAAACCCCAGCGCCCCCAGCGAACCCAGTTTTTGAAATCCCGGTCAGTAGGACACCAATAACAGCTATAAACCAGAATAGCGGAGAGTGCGCATATTCGGGCATCTTGGTCTCCTTTAACATTGAGCGACTGTTTGCTGTCGCAGGGTTCGCTATCAGACCTTTTCAAGTCCAATCTGTTCGCCGAGTAGTATATACATCGAGTGTTTTAACGCATCTTCACAGGCATGCGTCGTTATACTTCTTTTTACTGCCAATTAAAATTGTTAGTGTGTTCTCACCGAAAAGACTGTGGGGCGTTTGATTTGAAGTAAATAACGTTTCATTAGTGCTACAAATATTGAGAAAACAATAAAGGACGAAGCTATGTCAAAGTGGAAGCAAGCGTTAGACGCTGCAGTATCCGGTGCCGTTCAGGCGCATCTCATGCCACCCCATATTCAGTATCTTTCTCTGCCGCCGATTTCGAGTTGGAAAGACAACACAATTACTATTGATTGGCAGGCGACTGAAGATATCTACCAAGGCGGTGGAATGGTGTTTGGCGGATACCTCAGTGCGCTGGCTGATTATGCTGCAGGCACTGCCATGCTAACGTGCATTGAGGACGACCAGCATTTTGCGACACGGAACCTCGAGATGACATTCAAACGACCCGTTAAAGCAGGGTTGGTGACTATCATTGCCGAGGTCATACCCTCTGAGGCGCAAGAATTTGATGTAGAAGTGCAGTTTCTTAATGCAGATAATAACTTGTGCGCTGTTTGCCATGTCAGACAAACGCTGATTTCATTGACGCGAGACATTGCGTAAAAACACCAATACATCAGTTTGTTACTTTTAGGCATTGTCAGGAGAGGTTTGGTTCACAAACCTCGCTCACCTTGCCGCTGATCACGCATTTACAACAGCTCAAACGTGGTTTTTTGCCACTTGTCGGCTTGAACTGGCTTCCTACATGCAACTTCTCTTACATTGCGCCCTCACTGCTGGGACGCGTCACTCCACTGTCATCGCTATTAGTTAGAGTGCCTTTGCCACACGGGGGCAGGCTGGTTGCTTTGGCTGATAACAATAAACACCGATTAAACAGTGAGATGCGCATTGAAACTGATAACACATACCCTGAATGCGGCCGGTACTCGTCTGGCTTTACACATTCGACTTTCTTTTACACTCCTTACGCTTATTGTTCTTGCTGGCGCGACAAATCTTGTTGTAGCGAGCGATTTTCCGGCCTTAGACGAAGCGATTGATGATGCCCATGTGCTAGATATTACGCCGATATTTGATTTCGACGGGGATGGATGTTTCCCAGCCGCCGGTATCAGCCGTGATGGCAAGCAAAATCCTGGCTTGAAAACGAGTGGCAGCTTAGGCGGTGATTGCCGAGCGTCTGATTTTCTTGCTACGTCGAATACTTTGCACCGCAGTGCGTGTGTCAGCAAGGATGGCGTTGAGTATTGTGGTCACTTCTTCGCTTTATATTTTGAGAAAGATCAGGTGGTTCCAGGTTGGGATTTACTTGGCCATCGGCATGATTGGGAGCAAGCTGCTGTTTGGACCAAAGATGGCGTTGTTACTCACGCAGGAGTAAGTGCTCACGGTAACATGGACACCCGTCCTCTGGCTGATGTGCCTCATACCAATAGCCATCCACATGTGGTTTATCACAAAGACGGTGGGCTGACACATTCGATGCGATTTGCCAAATCGGGCGAGCTTGCAGAAAACCCTTACGGCGAATTCGTAACGCCGCCAATTATTAGTTGGTATGCAATGTACGGTGATAACAAAACCAATGCAGAGTTGCGTCGTTTATTTAATACCTACAACTTCGATCATGCTGTTATTCCAATGAAAGATGGTAACTTTTTCGGCAATCTAAACCGTTTTAAGCCATCTTCATATCCTGAGTTTTTTGATGGCGAAGATTGTGAATACAGTGATTGGTTTTCGGAAGAGGGGAGCGCGCAGGCCGTTTGCCGTGACGATCGTGTTGCTGTTGGTATCGAATGTTCCGGACGATACTGTGATAACAAACGTCTCAAGTGTTGTAACGTCCCCGGCGTTAAACCACACGGCGACCCGTGGGAAGCCAGTCATTGGATTTCAGAGGAAGCACCAAACTCGTGGTCATGGAATGATGCGGCCGTTGTGGGTATGAAGTGCAGTGGGCGCTACTGTGACAACCTCAAGTTGATAGTGCGTAACCGCAAGGGTTCTAACGGTGTTTGGACTAACTTTTTCTCTGAAGAACAAGGCTTAGGGCAATGTCCAAAAGGCAGCTACATTGCCGGCGTTCGCTGCAGCGGCCGGTATTGCGATAACCTCAGCCTCTATTGTCAGAAATAGTTGAGCAGAGGCAGGGGGAAAAGGAAAGAGCTATCTCCCTCCCGATTATCGCAGTGTTAGGTCGATTGAGTCGGACGGCTACGAGCTGTCTTTCTCAAAATCATCAAGATAGTTTTTGGGCGGTGGCGTCCAAGCCCTTTCTGAGCGTGCGTTGTCATCGTCGCTTCCGCCTTGAGTTGCATCGCCATAGTAGCTGCGGATATTGATACGGTGCATCAAGTCAGCCTGGTCTATCGTGCGATCAAGCGCCATGGTTTCCACTCCATTGGTTACCAAAAGGCGATTAACGATTTGTCCGAAGTGACCAATACCAACGATGATGACGTCGCCTAGTGTGCTGTTGCGACTTTTTTATACCGTGGCTCAATCAGGGTTGTATACACAGCTAAGAGCCCGATGCAGTGATAGCCCATCAAGCGGCTTTGGCGGTCTCTGTTGTGGCTTCCTGTTTTAGGGCTTCCTGTGTTTTAGAGGAGGCGCCATTGTAGAATTGGCGGCAGTACTTACGGTAAAAATTGATCGGCCCGTCACCTTTCATTAGGGCTGGATTCTCGAGGTAGATCTTGTGTTCCCAGATATCGAGATCTTGTGACACGTCGATAATATAAGCCTTGTGCAGAATCCAATTCAATGCTGGCATCAGTGCCCAAGTAGGGATCTTTTGCAGGTATTTTCCCATGCCTGTGGCTTCTACACGTTTACTGACGGTATTCGCAATACGGAGTTCAGTGGTTTTAGCATCTATCGGGGTTGTCATCACAATGGCGCGAATAGCCAAGCCCAGATCTGGAATTGATACATCCACATGGGAAAATCCCATACCGTGAACCTGTATTCGTAACGATTGCTTGAACGGTTTTTTGTAGCCAACTAATCCGGTGTCACGAACCATCGAATAGGCTGCATACATAGCTTTACCTTCCGTTGTTGGCTTTTCGTCAATATCGATTCTGTCGTAACCATGTACAAAGTCGAAGTGCCCTAGGTCAACACTGTTTTCGTTAACATCCTGAACGTGTGCCGCCAGCTGAAAAATGTGTGACTTAAGTGGAGTAAAGTCGCTGTAGTCAAAAGCGGGAATATGCCAATCGGGTGATTGTTTGAGTGGGCTGTAAAACACCATGATAAATCCGTTTTTATCATCAACGTGCCAACTTTTTGTGCACGTTTTTTGAGGTACACCGGTTCCATAATCGGTTTTGACACACTGGCCGCCCGTGCTGAAGTGGTAGCCATGAAAGGGACAGCGCAGATTGTCACCTACGACAGTGCCACCGAATCCCATGTGGGCACCAAGGTGTGGGCAGTAGGCATCCAGAACAACCGCAGTGCCTGATTCGTTTCTGAAAAGCACCAATTCTCGGTCAAAGGCTTT
Source organism: BD1-7 clade bacterium (assembly GCA_902705835.1). Lineage (NCBI taxonomy): Bacteria > Pseudomonadati > Pseudomonadota > Gammaproteobacteria > Cellvibrionales > Spongiibacteraceae > BD1-7 clade bacterium. Next base: position 220,392 of record CACSIN010000023.1, on the reverse strand, counting down.
GATCGGTTTAACATCCCCTTTCTTGAGCTCTCGACTCAACCCTAGGCAGTACCATCCTTCCGGAAATCTCGGTAGTTGGCCCTTGATAGCGGTTGACGTCGATTCAGTTGCGATGATGTGATCATTGGTATGTGGCATTGTTTGTATCCGGTCGCTAGATCTTTCGGGTAGAGAAGATCAGGTAGATGGTGCTACCTGATCTGGTGCAGATAAACCTCAGGCTGCTTTGTTGTCTTTTTTATCGGGTTGGATATGAACAACCTGCTCCGGGTAGTCGTACTCCATCTGACGGGTGACCCAATCGTGGTATTGCTGGAACAGCAACCCGTCTTCCTCGTTTTCGATGAACTGGGCACCTTGGATCGCCAAGCCTTCCCAAAGTGGTCGATCCATTTCGAAACCGGCTTTAATTTCAGAGAAGAAGCGAGGGGTGCCTAAAATCGCAGCAATCAGCGACGGTTTGCGTGAAAGTGCGACACCTAGGCGAACTTGAATGGTTTTTTCGTCAATCGGAACGGGCAGGCTTACGATCAAATAATCTTGTTTAAACATCTTGAAATCGAGCGTACCGCGGTAGTAAACCATTCCCATACCGTGAATCGCACCATGTAGCTCTGCCCAGTTGCCTTCCATTCGGCTGTTTAGGCGATTGCTGATTTGATCGATCACTTTGTTCCAGATTGAATTGAGGCGATAAGCAATAGGGCGGTCTTTGCGGATGATCGTAGGTACGCGTAGTAGATCTGCTAGGCGAGAAGGTTTTGCTAAGCCGCGAGTCTTGGCATGAAGTGCTTCGTGCTCAATATCGATAACTGTGCTGGCTTCACTGACGCCATGGGTGTAGAAGAAGTGCGTGTTATCGATAACATCTTGGTTAAAGATGTCGATGTTGGTTCGGTATTCGCCGATGGTGTTCCATTTTACTGGGCCCCATTCGCCATCTTGCGGTTTCGGCAGGTTAGGTACTTTCCAGCCGGGTTTTGCGCCGGTATTGGAATGCCACATCCGAACGATGCCGTCTCGTTCATCGACTTCGTAGGTTTTTAAATGCTGCTTGGCGGCTGTAGGGCAGCCTGGAATTTCGGTACAACGACCGTCTTCGCCGAAGCGTCTGCCGTGTGACCCACAGACCAGTTCATTGCCTTCAACAAAGCCGCCGCGTGCCATATCGTTACCGCGATGTGGACAAAAGCCGTCGGTTACTTTAGGTTTACCGGCTTCGGTGCGATAGACAACAAAATATTTGCCAAACGCCTTAAATCCTTCGATATCGCCCGGCTTGAGTTTCTTTGTTAAGGCGATGGCGTACCAGCCCGGTGGGTAAATATGGCCAACAGGTTTATGGTTGAACGGTAGATCCAGCATATTACTTCCTCGATAGTGACGTATATTGCTTGTTTTGGTACTAAGAGTCGGCCAGTTGTTTGATCTGGTTCTTATTCCCTGGTTACTTTATGAGACTATTGTTTGGTCTGGATGATGCGGAGTCAATAAGGCACAAAAATGTGCCTTTGACAGATTCGTTTTACCTATGGTTTTTTTGATAAAAAAGCAGGCAATTCATGAGTGAAAAGCGTTTTTTTCCGTCAAACGACGATTGCCCCGTCAGGGACGTGTTAACGGGTTTAACCAGCAAGTGGCCAATGCTGATACTTTTTGCATTGATGGATGGCGAAGAGCGTTTTTCTGGATTGCAGCGCCGAATTGAAAAAATTTCCAAGCGGATGCTAACGGTTTCTCTGAGAGACTTGGAAAGAGATGGCTACATTACACGTACGGTCTACCCTGAAGTGCCACCGCGGGTTGAGTACGCGTTAACAGAGATGGGGAAGGAAGTTGTAACGCCACTGGTTAAGCTAATTCGCTGGGCGGAGTCCCGCCATGATGACATTCGAGATGCGCGTGGGCGCTATGATGAAGCCAAAGCTAAATGATATCGCTTAAACGTGTTCAGAAAGTAGTTGTTCGGTTCCGGCGCGGGTGGATAAATGCTAGCTCGTGCGGGCCTGAATAAGCTTATATTTACGAGTTTGAACGAAGAATAGTGCAACGGTCGTGGTGGCGGTTGCAATAAGGAATACAGAAGCATCATTGATAGGCAGGTTCAGGCTGTATCGTGCCAGCGCCAGAATGCCGAAATACGCGAGTACGCTGTATTGGATCACTGATGTGAGTGGTACCAGGCTATCGTCTTTATTTTTCTTTTGATTTTTTACAGCACGGCTGCCTATCCACCAGGCTGAAGTCGTTAGTATAGTCACGATGATTCCAACTAAAATGAATGAAAGCCAAACTGCCGATTCAGGCCAGCCAACAACTTGAGCTGACTTTGCCGGCCCTGACCATAGAGCGTCCCAGCTCACTGCTAGAATCACGCCGAGGCTTACAAAAAATCCGGCGTTTTCTTTGTGATCTTCATCATCGATCAACATGGCGCGAAATTCGCAGAACAAAAACCAGAAAATAAAGCTGAATGCGATAATGCCTATTAATGGTGTTAAATGTGGCAGTGTTTGTATGCCGAAATATGACAGGCTATATCCGATTAACGGAAACAATGTGTGAGTCAGGCTCAAGCCGCCAATCCAGCATGTAACTTGAGTACGGGTTTTGAGCATTGACGAATTCGCTGATGTTGCGATTGCTGCATCAATGCCGATACCGACGCCCATTAATAAGCAAGCAATAACAAACTCAGAGATAAACCCATTCATGGTGGCTCACGGTCAAACTGTTAGAAAATTTTACACAAACGATGAGAACATCTTTGCAAATTAGGCGATGACTCTACCGAAAAACTGTTAACCAATTGAGAAGAAAATATTTCATATTTATGTAGGGTTTTGTGGGTTTGATATTAAAACCTGTTATAAATCGTTAACTTAACTGTCATTCAAATTACGTTTTTTCGTCATCATTCGATTTTATTCTTACCGCTCCTGAACTCTTCGGCTTTTTCGCTGATAGACTTTTATAATATAGGGGAGAGAGATGATCGATCTAACTAAGAAGGCGCGTCTTGCGCTGGCAATTTCTGCTGCTATTGCTTTGGCAGCTTGTAACGGCGACGACGGCAAAGACGGCGCGCAAGGACCTGCTGGTGAACAGGGTTCTGCTGGCCAAAATGGCTCGAATGGTACTGACGGTTCAAACGGTACTGACGGTTCAAATGGTACTGACGGTTCAAATGGTACTGACGGTTCAAATGGCGCTGACGGTCAAGGCGTTGGTTCCGGTATTGTTACTCCAGGCCTAACTCGTTTGGCTACCGTACCTAAAGGTGCAGAAGTAACTGGTGCGTTCATTACTCAGCAAGGCGACTTGTTCTTCAACGTTCAGCATCCTTCTTCTGCAAACGCAACTGCAGATAGCCGCGGCAAAGTCATCAATCGTGGTACCGTTGGTGTTCTGTCTGGTGTGAATATCAACAAACTGCCTAAAACTCCAATTTCTAGCCCAGTTCCAAAAACTGAAGCTGAGAAAGAGTCTGTTGTTGCTGCCTACGGTGAATATCAGGTTCTGGCCCAAAATGGCGACATGTTTAACTCTCTGGCTCGCGGTGTCGGAACGACTTTCACTTCTGATGGCATGATCAAAGTTAACGAAAACAACATGCCTGACTTCAACGGTTTCATCGAAGTTCCAGCAGCGGGTGATGAAGATGTAGCCGGCTACTTGTTTACCAACTGGGAAAGCAAAATGGGCGGCATGAGCCGCATGAAAGTTTCTCGCAAAACTGGCGCTTTCGAGTGGACTGTTGATAGCGACGACGTTTCTATGGTTGATTTCGGTAAGTACGGCACCGTTGCTAACTGCTTTGGTTCTGTAACACCTTGGATGACACCTTTGACTTCTGAAGAGTGGGGCGGTCCAGGTGAAAGTACTTACGCATGGAACGGTAAGAAAGCTGATGGTTCATGGTTAGTAGGTGACACGGGTTTGTTCTCTAACTACACCGATCCTGCTGCTGCACCTACGGGCGTATTCCCGAATATCTATCGTTACCACTATATCATTGAGATCGCTGATCCTAAAGGTGATGCAACTCCGGTTAAGCAATACACTATGGGTCGTTACGCGCACGAAAACGGCGTTGTAATGCCTGATGGAAAAACCGTATACCTGAGCGATGATAACACCGGTGGTGTTATGTTTAAGTTTGTTGCTGATACTGCTGAAGACCTGAGTGCTGGTACTTTGTACGCCGCTAAACTGGTTCAAGATGCAGGCACTAACGAGCCTCTAACAACTGGCTTTGACGTATCTTGGGTTGAGTTGGCTCACGGCACAAACGCTGAAATCGATGCTTGGATCGCTGAGTACGATGCTATCGATGCTGATGACTTCACGGCATTCAAGAGTAACTATCTGACTGAAGCTGATTCGAAAGCATGGGCTGCGTGGAGAGCGGCGGGTCGTCCTGCTGGTGTGAAATACCCTGCTATCGACGAAGTTTACGCAGGCATGAGCATTGATGATCATCGCAATGACCAAGGTGAAGTTCAGTTGAGCGTTGCTAACGTTTATGGCGGTTCTGTAACTGCTGGTCAAGAAATGGATGACCGTGTTGCATTTATGGAGTCACGTCGTGCTGCACGTGAAGCCGGTGCAACTGCTGAATTCCGTAAGCTTGAAGGCATCCAGATCAACCAAGAACGTGCACAAGCATGGGTTGAAGGTAACGGCGAACAAGCATACGTTTATTTCGCTATCGCTGACCTAGCTCGCACAATGACTGACGGTAAAGGCGATATTCAGCTTTCTACACGTGTAGGCGCTTGTGGTGGTATCTACCGCATGCCTCTGCTGAAAGGTGCTGATGCATACGATGTAAATCGTATTGAGCCTGTCGTTATGGGTTCAAATTTCCGTTCAACTCTTGATGGAAGTGAGCGTTGTGATGTTAATGGTCTAGTTCAGCCAGATAATGTCATCGTAATGAAAGATGGCCGCCTTATCATTGGTGAAGATGGTATGGCAGCTAACAACCAGATGTGGTTGTACAACCCTAAAGTTAACGACTAAATCAATGCTGATTTGATTGTTAACTGATCGCTAAGCGATCAGGAAGGGAGCCATTGGCTCCCTTTTTTTGTTTAATAGATTTAGAAGTACGACAACATGTTTCAATCAAAACAATTACAAGTATTTACTGCTCTTATAGTCCTCGCTGGATGTACAGATAATTCAAATAATGTGCAGGCGGTTGTGAACGATTCACAAGCAATACTGGAGGTAAATAAACCGAATCATGAATTAGCGGCGGAAACTGTAAAGTCCAAAGCTGAAGAATCGATTGAGCGAGAAAAGGTCGCGGTTGCAGAACAGCTGACAGCGCCAACCGCACTTGACTATATCCAGGCTGATCAGGTCTATAACCCCGAATCCGTTATCCCCCCGCAGTGTTATACCAAAACAGATTCTGTTAATAACCCATGTTTTGTCTGTCATCAGAGCTACAACCGTGACACTCAACGCACAAATATGATGAATGATGGCGATTTGCAAGGAGCCTATGAGTTCTCAGATTTGGGGACGAAAAATCATTGGAAAAATCTATTTGTTGATCGTCAGGATGAAATTGCCAAAGTTTCTGACGAATTTATTCGTTCATATGTTGATCAGGAAAACTACTCGGGTCTGATTAAATGGATGAACTCTGACGCTTGGTCAGGTCCTATTCCTGTTATTGCGGGGTTGGAGAATGGTGCGTCTGCATTTGATGAAAATGGTCTGGCGAAGGACGGCTCTCGTTGGGTGGCTTTCAATTACAAACCTCTGCCAAGCACTTTTTGGCCCACTAATGGTTCAACCGATGATGTGATGATTCGACTGCCGGCAGTTTTTTCGCAACATAAAGGGCAGTTTTCTGCAGATGTCTACTTTGCGAATCTTGCCATGGTTGAAATGACAATTAAGGATCTGCCGTCAATTTCTTCGGTTGCCATTGACGAAGTTGCGATTGGTCAAGATCTAAATGGAGATGGCAAGCTTAATTCGAATGTCTCGACGGTTGAGCAGCAAAAAAATTATGTCGGCGATGCATCGAATGTCGACGTTGTTCATATGTTGTATCCGCAGGGCACGGAATTCCTTCACACGGTGCGTTATCTCGGCCTTGATGCTGCCGGAAACGTAGGTCTGTCGAAGCGATTTAAAGAATATCGCTATATGCAAAAACACACGTTTTACGACAATCCTCGTTTAGTAGGGGCTTACTATCAGGAAGAAAAAGAGAAACACTTTGAAAACCTGCCGACCATTGTTCATTTTGGCGACCGCGGTACCGATAATGGATTCGGCTGGATGCTTATTGGCTTTATCGAAGATGAAAATGGTGAGTTGCGCCCCCAGCACGAGCAGGAACAGGCATTTTGTGTTGGGTGTCATAAAACAATTGGTACGACCATTGATCAAACATTTTCTTTTGCAAGAAAAGTTGAAGGTGTAGATGGTTGGAGTTACATCGATTTAACCAAGATTCAAGATGTTCCCAACATCGGTGAAACGCAAGGTGAATATCACGCCTATATGGAACGCGTCGGGGGTGGCGATGAATTTCGACAAAATGAAGAGATGTTGAGTCGTTGGTTCGATGAAAGCGGAATCGTCAAAAAGGATAAGGTTGATTCGGCGGATAGCATCTATACGCTAATCGCACCTTCAGCAGAGAGGGCGTCTGCTCTCAACAAGGCATATTATCTGATTGTTAAAGAGCAAAGTTACTTGTTTGGTCGAGATCCGGTACTGAAGCCTGCGACGAATGTCATTCGTCAAATCGATACAGAGGTTGCGCCGTTAGGCGAAAGTCGCCGGTTTGAGTGGGATATTCGCCTTGATTGGTCGCATGATCAGCGCAAGGCAAGCCAAATGGCAGGTGAGGCGAAGACAGTCAAATGATTCGTCGGTAAGCCGCTCGGTTTTGCGGTTAAAACCGTATTACTTTCAATCTATTATCACGCCTTCAATTGAGGGCGTGATTCATGTATGATTCAGCCCCCTTAAAATTTTTAACACGTGGTCTCTCGTATTGATCACCACTGTGGAGTAACAATATGCCTGTTATTACCCTCCCTGACGGAAGTCAGCGCACATTTGATCGGCCTGTATCGATTGCTGATATTGCAGCCGACATCGGCCCGGGTCTCGCTAAGGCGACTGTCGCCGGTCGCATTGATGGCAAGCTGCATGATGCCTGCGATCTCATTAACGAAGATGCGGCTGTTTCTATCATTACGCCCAAAGACGAAGAAGGCTTGGAAATCATTCGTCATTCGTGTGCTCATTTGATCGGGCATGCAGTTAAGCAGTTGTTCCCGGATGCCAAAATGGCCATCGGCCCTGTGATTGATGAAGGTTTCTATTACGATATCGATTCTGAGCGTCCTTTTACCGACGATGATATCGATAAGATCGAAGCTCGCATGAAAGAGCTGATTGATACCGAGTACAATGTTGTTAAAAAGCCAAGCAGTCGCCAGCAGGTTCTGGAAACCTTCGCTGCGCGTGGCGAGAATTACAAGATTGAAATTGTTGAGAGAGATATTCCTGAGAGCCAGACGCTGATCAGCCTTTATCAGCATGAAGAATATGTCGATATGTGCCGTGGTCCGCACGTACCGAACACTCGTTTTTTGAAGCACTTTAAGCTGACTAAAGTCGCCGGCGCCTATTGGCGTGGTGATTCAGACAATAAAATGCTGCAGCGTATCTATGGCACTGCCTGGGCAGACAAAAAACAACTCAAACAGTATGTTCGCCGTATTGAAGAAGCGGAAAAGCGTGATCATCGTAAAATCGGTAAAAAGCTCGACTTCTTTCATATGCAAGATGAAGCTCAGGGTATGGTGTTTTGGCACCCTAAAGGCTGGAGCATTTATCAGACTATTGAATCTTACATGCGCGAGCAGCAAATTCGCCATGGGTACAGTGAAATAAAAACCCCGCAGGTTGTTGATATCTCGTTGTGGGAGAAGTCAGGCCACGCGAGTAAGTTCGCTGATGGCATGTTTACGCTAAAAACCGACGAAAGAGAATTTGCGGTTAAACCGATGAATTGCCCATGCCATGTGCAGGTGTTCAACCAAGGCTTGAAATCCTATCGGGATTTACCGTTACGTCTTGCTGAGTTTGGTTCTTGTCATCGCAATGAACCATCCGGTTCATTGCATGGTATTATGCGTGTGCGTGGCTTTACGCAGGATGATGCGCATATCTTCTGTACCGATGAGCAAATCCAGCCGGAAGTGTCTGATTTTATCGACCTCCTACATGATGTTTACGATGACTTTGGTTTTGAAGAGGTTATTTATCGTCTTTCTACACGCCCAGATGAGCGTGTGGGGTCTGAAGAGGATTGGGATAAGGCAGAGCGGGCCTTGGCTGATGCACTGAACGCCAAAGGTTTGGATTGGCAAGAGTTGCCGGGCGAAGGTGCGTTCTACGGCCCGAAGATTGAATTCTCTTTACGTGATTGTCTTGGACGTGTTTGGCAGTTGGGTACGATTCAGGTCGATTTTTCAATGCCTGGTCGGTTGGATGCACAATATGTTGCTGAAGATGGCGTGCGCAAGACGCCGGTTATGCTGCATCGCGCGATCTTGGGTTCATTTGAACGTTTTATCGGCATACTTATCGAACATTTCGAGGGTGTATTCCCAACATGGTTGGCACCTACTCAGGTTGCGGTGATGAATATTACTGATAATCAGGCCGATTATGTCAAAGAAGTGGTTGAAAAACTGCAAAGCCGTGGAATAAGAGCGGTGACGGACTTGAGGAATGAGAAGATCGGGTTTAAAATCCGCGAGCACACAATCCAGAAGGTTCCTTTTCTGCTAGTTGTTGGTGACAAGGAGCTCGAGCAAAACACTGTAGCAGTGAGAGCTCGAAAAGGCGCAGACTTGGGAACAATGCCCGTTGATGCGTTTGTAGAATTAATTGAAAACGATATTGCCCGTCGAGGCAGATCACAGGCTATAGAGAATACAGGCGAGAAAGCTTGATTTTTAGTTCTTTGAAGGTGATCAGAACGAGCAGTATCCAGAAGATATGCGTTATTAGCGAACTTGGAGGGTTAACCCATTAAAGGTAACAGTCGCAACAGCAAAAAAGCACTGATAAACGATGCTATAAAAGCCAGTGAGGTACGCCTTGTTGGCGCAGACGGTGCGCAGGTTGGAATTGTTTCCCTACAGGAAGCCTTGTCAACTGCTGAAAAAGCAGCTTTAGATTTAGTGCAGATGGCGGACGGAGAGCCACCGGTCTGCAAGATAATGGACTATGGAAAGTACATTTTTGACGCGAAGAAGCAACTAGCTGCTGCGCGGAAGAAACAGAAACAGACTCAAGTAAAAGAGATCAAGTTTCGACCAGGGACGGAAGATGGAGATTATCAGGTAAAACTACGCAACCTGATACGTTTCCTTGAGCAAGGGGATAAAGCCAAAATCACGATGCGATTCCGCGGACGTGAGATGGCTCACCAGAACATCGGTATGGAATTGCTGAAGAGGGTAGAAACTGATCTGATCGAACTTGGTTCGGTTGAGCAGTACCCTAAGATGGAAGGCCGCCAGATGACGATGGTGATTGGTCCCAGAAAGAAAAAATGATCACACAATTCGGTGTCGATTATCTGAAATCATTGCTAAATGCGGAGTTTTTGAAATGCCAAAAATGAAAGTACACAGTGGTGCTGCAAAGCGCTTCAAGAAAACTGGTTCTGGCTACAAGCGTAAAAGCGCCCACAAAAGCCACATCCTCACCAAGATGACGACTAAGCGTAAGCGTCAGTTGCGTGGTACCAGCATGGTACACAAAGCTGATCAAATCCTGGTCGATCGTTTGTTACGTAACTAATCACGGTTTATCCGTCGATTATGTTCTGTTCTGGTTATTAAGAGGAGTTTAAAATGGCTCGTGTAAAACGTGGTGTAGTTGCCNGCCGTCGTCACAAGAAAGTTCTTAAGCAAGCAAAAGGTTATTACGGAGCGCGTTCACGTGTGTTCCGCGTAGCTAAGCAAGCAGTTATCAAAGCAGGTCAGTACGCATACCGTGACCGTCGTCAACGTAAGCGTCAGTTCCGTTCTTTGTGGATCACTCGTATCAATGCTGCCAGCCGTGCTAACGGTATCAGCTACAGCCAATTCATCAACGGTCTGAAAAAAGCGAACATTACGCTTGATCGCCGTGTGTTGGCTGATGTTGCTGTTCACGATAAAGAAGCCTTTGCTGCGATCGTATCAAAAGCAAAAGAAGCTTTGGCTTAATTCTGGTCTGCCGCTTTTAGCGGCAAACTAAGAAAACATAGTGAAAAAGGGAAAGGTCTTACCTTTCCCTTTTTTTATGGCAATTTTTCCTTCTTTGGTCGCCCTTTTCATCGGTCAGATACGATATAATCGGCAGAATTTTCATACGATATTTGCATACACAAGGTTTTGACAATGGAGAACCTCGACGCACTCAAGCGACAGGCGTTAGAAGAAATTCAGGCTGCGACTGATTTGCCAGCTCTGGACGCTGTGAGAGTTTCATATCTGGGTAAAAAAGGGCAGATTACCGGTCTTTTGAAAACACTCGGTAAATTGCCGGCAGAAGAGCGTCCGCAAGCAGGTGGGCTCATTAATGAAGTGAAGCAAGAAGTTGCTGATCGTATTACTGAGGCTCGTGACGCACTGCAGCAGGCTGAAATCAACGCCAAGCTGGCCGATGAGACCTTGGATATTACGATGCCAGGGCGCGGGCAAGCGACTGGAGGTTTGCATCCGGTAACTAAAACCATAGAGCGGATTTCAGCGTTTTTTGGTGATCTTGGTTTTGACGTTGTCGAAGGGCCTGAGATTGAGGACGATTATCACAACTTCGAAGCCTTGAATATTCCTTCGCATCACCCTGCACGCGCAATGCATGACACTTTTTATATCAGTGAACATACCGTTTTGCGGACCCATACATCGCCAGTTCAAGTGCGTACAATGGAATCTCAGGAGCCGCCGATTCGTGTTATTTGCCCCGGTCGTGTTTATCGCTGTGATTCTGATCTGACACATACACCGATGTTCCATCAGGTTGAAGGCCTGCTCATTGATAAAGATGTGAGCTTTGCAGATCTGAAAGGTACCGTGCAAGAATTCCTTAAAGTCTTTTTTGAAAAAGACTTGGCCGTTCGTTTTCGCCCATCGTATTTCCCGTTTACAGAGCCATCTGCTGAAGTCGATATTCAGTGTGTTATGTGTGGTGGTGATGGCTGTCGTGTTTGTAGTCATACCGGTTGGTTGGAAATTATGGGCTGTGGCATTGTTCATCCTAGCGTACTCGAACATTCCAATATTGATGGCGAAAAATATACCGGAATGGCTTTTGGTATCGGGGTAGAGCGCATGGCAATGTTGCGTTACGGCGTCAATGATCTTCGTTTGTTTTTCGAGAATGATCTGCGTTTTCTTGGGCAATTTGCCTGAGCGCACAATTGCAGTCAGATAACGAACTACGAAAAGTATTTAGAGACAGGAAAGAATACAAATGAAATTCAGCGAACAGTGGTTGCGCGAATGGGTTAACCCGTCACTGACAACAGACGAGCTGGTTGCACAGATCACAATGGCCGGCCTAGAAGTGGATGCTGTTGAGCGAGCAGCGGGCGAATTTTCAGGTGTTGTTGTGGCAGAAATCGTCGCCATTGAGCCGCACCCTGATGCCGATAAGTTGCGTGTTTGTCAGGTGGTGTGTGGTGAAGACGAACCCGTTCAGGTTGTCTGTGGCGCTGTAAATGCGGCATTAGGCTTAAAGGCACCGTTTGCTAAAGTGGGTGCCATACTGCCGGGTGATTTCAAGATTAAAAAGGCCAAACTTCGTGGCATGCCGTCGTTTGGTATGTTGTGTGGTGCGTCTGAATTGGGCATGGAAGACGAAATCGACGGTTTGATGGAGCTATTGCCGGATGCCCCTGTGGGTGAAGATGTGCGGGAATATCTTGGGCTTAACGATGCGCTTATTGATGTTGATCTAACACCGAATCGCGGTGATTGCCTGAGCATTCTCGGTTTGAGTCGAGACGTTGGTGTACTGAATAGCGTTGATCTAACGCCGCCGGCAATGGATTCTGTGCCGGCTCAAAATGATGCTATTTTCCCTGTTGAGATCAATGCGTTAGAAGACTGTCCTCGTTACGTTGGTCGTGTAATTAAGGGTGTTGATATTTCGGCGACTACGCCACTGTGGATGGTAGAAAAACTGCGCCGTAGTGGTATTCGTAGCATTGATCCAGTTGTTGATGTTACTAACTATGTGTTGCTTGAGCTGGGTCAGCCCATGCATGCATTTGATCTATCCGCACTGAATGAAAAGATTGTGGTACGTAAAGCTAAAGAACAAGAAACGCTAACATTGCTTGATGGTCAGGAAATTAAATTGAAGCCGGATGCCTTGGTGATTGCGGATGCCGATAAAGCTCTTGCTCTCGCAGGTATTATGGGTGGAGAAGGCTCAGGAGTGGCGTCGTCAACTCAGGATATTCTGCTGGAATCCGCATTTTTTGCACCGGAAAAAATCGCCGGTCGGGCTCGCTCCTATGGCTTGCACACGGATTCTTCCCACCGTTTTGAACGTGGTGTTGATGCAACGCAGCAAGTTCGAGCCATTGAGCGTGCAACAGCGTTATTGATCGATATCGCTGGTGGTGAACCGGGGCCTGTTAATGAGGTAACTGATGGCACAGCAGACACTTTGCGAAATGTCTCCCTGAAACGTGCGCGCTTAGATCAAGTGTTAGGGCTGGCTATTGATGGTGAGCAAATTGTTGATATCTTGACGCGTCTAGGGCTGGATGTGGCCGTCAGCGCAGAAGGTTGGGATTGTGTCGTGCCTTCGTATCGTTTTGATATTTCCATTGCTGCAGATTTGATTGAAGAGATCGCTCGCATCTATGGTTACAATAATTTACCGACCCGAAAATTAACCGTGCCAGTCGATTTCAAGCCACGACAAGAAAAGCGTGCATCCGTGATGCGTGTGAAGCATGAATTGATGGCCCAAGGTTATCAGGAGGCGATTACCTACAGCTTCGTCGACCCGAAGATTCAACAGTTGTTTGATGATGAGGTCCCGGTTCCTGTTGCGAATCCGATTTCTGCAGATATGGCCGTTATGCGTACCAGCCTGATTCCTGGCTTGGTTACTGCAATGCAGCACAACCTGAATCGCCAGCAGCCACGTGTTCGTTTATTTGAAACAGGCCTTCAGTTTCATCAAGAAGGTGATGAGGTTGTTCAGCAGCAATATATCGCCGGTTTGATTTATGGGCCGCGTCAGGTTGAATCGTGGGCAAATGATACGGGCGTCGTCGACTTTTTTGATATTAAAGGCGATGTTGAGGGTATGCTGGCGGCAGCGCGTAAGTTTGATGTGCGCTTTGAGCGAACAACTCGCAAGGCGCTTCACCCAGGTCAATCGGCAGTATTAATGGCTGGCGAAAAAACATTGGGTGTTATTGGAGCTTTACATCCCGAAGTCACCAAAAAGCTAGGGGTTTCTGGCTCAGTTTATGTGTTTGAACTATCTTTGACGGAATTGCTAGAGGGTTCAGTTCCTGCGTTTAAGCCGTTATCGAAGTTCCCGCAGGTTCGACGCGATATTGCGGTAGTGGTTGATAATACAGCAGAAGCGAATAGTATAGTGGATATCGTTCGTCAGAATGCCGGTGATTGTTTACAGGATTGCTTGATATTTGATGAGTACGCAGGAAAAGGTATCGAGGATGGCAAAAAATCGCTCGCTATCGGTATGATATTTCAACACACTGAGCGCAGTTTGAACGAGGATGATATTCAGGGGCCAGTCGATGCAGTTGTCGCAGCGCTTGAGAAAGAACTTCAGGCATCATTAAGGAATTGATATATGGGTGCTCTTACCAAAGCGGGAATCGCTGACCACTTGTACGAAGAATTAGGCTTGAATAAACGCGAAGCAAAAGAAATTGTTGAAGCGTTTTTCGAAGAAATTCGGCTTTCTTTGGAAAGTAATCAGCAGGTTAAAATTTCCGGATTCGGCAATTTTGATCTGCGTGATAAGAATGAGCGCCCAGGTCGTAACCCGAAAACAGGTGAAGAGATCCCCATTTCTGCCCGGCGCGTTGTGACGTTCCGTCCGGGTCAGAAGCTAAAAGCCAGAGTGGAAGAAAATGCTGGAACCAAGTCACAATGATGAATTGCCGGAGATTCCCGGCAAACGCTATTTTACTATCGGTGAAGCAGGTGAGTTGTGTTTAGTTAAGCCGCATGTCTTGCGTTATTGGGAGCAGGAATTCACGCAGCTTGAGCCGGTTAAGCGTCGGGGGAATCGCCGCTACTATCAACGTAAAGACGTTATTCTGATTCGTCAGATACGCTCGTTGTTGTACGAAAAGGGCTTTACCATTGGTGGAGCTCGGCAGCAGCTGGATCATGAGTCGGAAGCCGCTGTTGCTGACAGTGCGGTTACCGGTGAATATCGTACAGTGATCCGTGAGATTATTGGTGAATTGGAGGCTGTATTAACCTTTTTTGATCAATGACGCCGTCGGTTGTGCAGATCTTTTTACTAAGCCAAAGCAATTTTCAGGTCTCCATTGCTTCTCGATTGATTTAAATGTAAGCATTTGAAATAGTTAAAGTAACTACTTTTCAAACTACTAATTAACGAGTAATATTGCCGTCCTATTCGGGGTATAGCGCAGTCTGGTAGCGCACCACACTGGGGGTGTGGTGGTCGCAGGTTCAAATCCTGCTACTCCGACCAAATTTAAAAAAGCCGGGATTTCCCGGCTTTTTTGTGTCTTTTTTAAAGCCATTTCACCGAATATCGCTATCTTTCATTGGCTTCACCGATTTACCTCGTCGCCGAGAGGTCAAATATTTGTTAGAATGCCCAGCTCTAAAAAGTCACCATTAATAACCCGATGAATGATACATCAGAGTTTCTGACCCCTTATTACCAACGACAAGGCCAGCACCTTCAGGTCGAAGCAGAGCAGGCCAGCGCGTTCGCAAAGCGTATAGCAACGGATTTTAATCCTATACATGATGCTGATGCCAAGCGCTTTTGTGTGCCTGGTGATTTATTGTTTGCACTTGTTGTATCGCAATACGGACTTTCGCCCCAGATGGCGTTTCGTTTTGATGGCATGGTAGGGAAAGGCGTGAATTTGGTTTTTCCGGCAGACATCGGTGATGAATTTACGTTACAGGATGATAAAGAAAAATCGTACCTGTCACTCACGCGTGGTGGTGAGTCGGTATCGGATGCCGCACAGATTGAACAGTTTATTCGTACCTATGTTGCGTTTAGTGGTCATAACTTTGTTGATATTTTAGTGCCTTTGATGCGCGATAAGCAGGTGATGATCAATCCTGCTCGTCCGCTTGTGATCTATGAACGTATGGCGTTCGATCTAGCGCGTACGGCGTTTGATGATGTGCAATTAGCGTTGTCGTCTAGCCGTCTTGATGTCGATGGAAAACGCGGTGATGTCACCTTGGAATTTGTTATTTCGGATAGCCAAGGGCAGCTGGGTACGGGAGTTAAAACACTAATTTTAAGTGGTTTACGTGACTATGACGAAGCCGGTATGGAATCCATGCTGGATCGTTATAATACCAGAAAGGCTCATCATGAGGCCGTGCTGGCGGAAGATCACTGATTACAGCTGTTAGGTTGTAGTTGGCGAGTCTGTATGCGGTGTTGCCCGCGGGGCAACACGCAGATGCTACGAGATTTGATCAGTGTGTTATCGGTAAATCGAGCGATGCCAGCTGATTGTTATTGCGAAGGGCGTCGTCTTTGTTTTGAAAAAGTTGCACTGCAATGGGTGTAATTAGAAGCACTTTACCATCTTGTAAGCCAATATATCCGGCTCTATATTCCTTTATCCATCCTTCCTTATAATCTTCGAGCGCATGGTCGCTGGGGATGTCACAGTTGTTTAAAAGGCCGTTACCAAGCGGATCGTTGAAGCTACTTCTATCTTTGAAGAACGCAAGGCTGTCGCTACTCACCGCAAGAATTTTTCCGTCACGGAAATGCACAATATCAATCTGCCCAGCCGACGGGGTCAGTTGTTCGATAGATTGAATGATGTCAGAAGAGTTTTCGGGAATCATATTGCCGTTGTCTGTAGGTCAAAATTAAGAAGCAGAAACAAAAAGAGCGGGTGGTTACCCGCTCTTCGTTGGCTATTGCGAGATTGCCGATTACGCGACGTCAGCAGATTTTTTTGCTGCTTCAGTGTAGAACTGGGTATACCAGTTTTTGCGTAGTTTATTGATTGGGCCATCACCCGCACATAGAACCGGATTTGGTTCAAAGCGCTTGTTTTTCCAGATCCAAACGTCCTGGAAGAAAGCGTTCATTGATGCATGAGCATAAGCTGCGCTGATTGCTTCACTGTCTTCGTCCGGGATGCCGTCCAGTTTCTTGATCATCACGCCGGTGAATAAGCGGAAGCTATCGTTGTCTGCACCCAATTGCTTCAAGTCGATTGGCATATGTGCATTGAGCATGCGCACATTGTGGACAGGGCCAGGAACTTTAACGACTTTTTTGCCTTTGTGTGTCAGCTCATCACCCATTGGTGTGATCAACTTACCGTCTTCTTCAGTAATGCCCGCAAACGCGTTGAAGTCGGTATCCAGAACCGGGAAGTTGTAACCATCCTGGATCGTGCCTTCAGCAACTTTAACTGGTTGTTGGATGCGGCTTAGAATCAGCTCGCCATCTTCGTAAGCTAGGTTGTCTGGTAGTTCACCTTTCCATTCAGTGATCTGGTAGCAAGGGCCATAGTAGGTCGCGTTGGAATACAACATACCCAGAGTCGTTGAGTTGCAGTGGTTGATCTGCAAGGCTGTATGGTCTTCAAAGACATTTTCAAAATGCGAGCAAGGCGCATCATGTACCGGGCCGAAGTGGGCGCGGTCAGAGATGTTGTCGATGAGTTCTTTCCAGTGGGTATCGATAATCTCGGTGGTAACTGTCCAGTTAGTCCATTCACTGTTTTCGAATTCTTCCATAACCGGAATTTCCCACGCTGGCTCAGAACCTTCAGGGCAGTGCCAAAGGAAAACCATGCCGTTGCGTTCAACGATCGGGAATTTGTCAGTTTTGGCGCGTGGTGGAATTTTGTCGCAATAAGCGATATCGGTGCAATCGCCTTCACCGTTCCACGACCAATGGTGGAATGGGCACTGAATGCTGTCGCCTTTAATCTCACCGATAGACAGCTTCGCGCCCATGTGACGGCAGTAGTTATCGATGCATTGCAGGTTGTCGTCGCTATCGCGCCAAAGCACCAGGCTTTTACCGGCGACATTCACTTCCCATGGGCCTTTTTCGTCAGCCGGGAAAGTGGGGTTTTTTTGTTCTGGCTCAAAGTGCATCGCAGCAAGAATGTTATCCTGCTTTTCGTTGGCGCCCTCAATGGCCTCAGCTAGACCCTCGCCACCGGCTTGCAGAACAGCAAATACGTTTTCGACTGCAGCTCCATAAGCGTTTTGCATTTTGCGCTGTGCTGCTTGTGCCTCTGCAGTATCAGCAGCTGGTGGTGGGGTTATCCACGGTATTGTATAACCGATCGGGATCCAGCCTCTTGGAAAACGAACATCCTGAACAGATGTGGCGATTATCTCACTCATAGTCATTCCTGTTTGGTTAGTGAACATTGCACTCTACTGCGCAATGTATGTTCAACTCGGGGTTCGCCCAGCACAAAATGACAGGCTTGCATTCAGTGCGGTACGGCCTGTGCCTCTTAATTATTGTGATTGATAGCCATCGAAACCCCGGTTTTCAATCAGCTTTCTATTCTTGCATAAATGCCGGTTCCTGCCACGTTAAATTTTGGCGGGCATTCAAGGTGTTAGGTCAATACTGCGCGAACTATCCAGTACCCTAAGATTGTGACAATCAGAGAAGCAAAAAGGTTTAGAACGAAGCCTGCTTTTACCATATCTGCGATCGATAACTTACCGGATCCGAAAACCACTGCATTGGGTGGCGTTGCTACAGGCATCATAAATGCGCAGCTGGCGGCGATGGCGGCCGGTGCAGCAATGATGACCGGATCTACCTCCAGTGTGATGGCCAAAGCGCCGAGTAACGGTAAAAAGCCGGCGGCAGTTGCTGTATTCGAAGTAAGCTCGGTCAAAAATACAATAACGACCACGATAAACCCGACGATAAGAATAACCGGTAAACCTTCGACAATGCTCAGTGAGGCTGCAATCCATTGTGCCAACCCGGTAAATTTGATCATTGCAGCGAGGCTGAGCCCGCCGCCAAATAACAGCAGAACGCCCCAAGGAAGCTCGGCAGCTTTCTCCCAGCTCAGAACATAGGTTTTTGTCGCAGCATTGACCGGAATAATAAACAGGCTAATGCTTGCTGCGATGGCGATGCCTGGATCGGTGAGCCCAGGAATGACATTGTTGAGCAGTGGTCTGAGCATCCAACCCGCTGCGGTGACGATAAATATCAAAGCAACGGTTTTCTCACCCCGCGACATAACGCCGAGTTTTGCCAATTCATCTTCAATGAGTGTTTGAGTACTTGCCGAGCCTTTTACACTAGGCTGAATCTGAAAACGTGTTAACCAGAACCAGGCTGCAACGAGCAGAGTAAGGCTGATAGGCAGGCCGACAGCCATCCATTGCGCAAAGCTAATGTTGATGGCGTAGGTTTCCTGCATGAAGGCAACAAACAGCGCATTTGGGGGCGTGCCTATGATGGTTGCCAAGCCGCCGATACTGGCGCTGTATGCGATGGCAAGCAGTAAAGCGCGGGTAAATGCATCGTAGTCACTATCGGGATTGTGTTTTTGCATCATGCTCGCCACTGACAAACCAATCGGGAGCATCATTACCGCGGTTGCAGTGTTGGAAACCCACATGCTGAGGAATGCCGTAGCCAACATAAACCCGGCAATTTGCCAGCGCGGTTCGGTTCCGGTTGAGCGCATGATGCTCAGNGCGATCCGGCGATGCAGGTTCCAGCGCTGCATCGCCATGCCCAACATAAATCCGCCCATAAACAAGTAGATGGTTGGATGTGCATAGGGTGCAGTAACTTGAGCGATCGATGCAAGACCGAGTACGGGCGCAACGACAATGGGTAAGAGTGCTGTAACGGGGATCGGAATGACCTCGGTCATCCACCAGGCGGCCATCCATAGGGCAAGCCCGGACATTGCCCAGGCTTCTTGTGACATCCCTGATGGCGGGGATGTCAGCAATGTGATTGCCAATAGCGAGGGGCCTGCCAGTAACGCGAGAATGTGTCGCCAATACTTAACTGGCGAGGTGTTGATTTTGGGTAAATTCATGAATACTAACCGATAGGGAGTAGCGACGATGATTATCGGAGAATTTCATCAACATTTCAGGCGTTTGAGCCACCAATGATGATGCATTAACTTAGTGTATTGGCTTTGCGATAATTACCCTGATAATCAAAAATCTTATCTCTGATTGTCAGATAATGGCCTGTTTGGCGCGCGATGACAAAGTCTGGGGCTTTAAAATCCGTCGCGCTGGCCAGCACTTGCTCTAGATTCTCGCAAACCGCATGAGTGCCTGACACTGTGCGTCGTGAAAATTGCTGTTTAAAGGCGTATCGGGCTGCCGATTTGGTGAAATCAAAGGTTTCTGTCAGGGTCATGCCATCTTCGTCGTGATAGGTGATTTTCAGGCGTTGTTGCGTTTCTGAAAGTGTCATGCCAGCGCAACGAATCACAACCGCGTTCTTCAAGTTCAGCGCTTGACGGAGTTTGTCGTCTGGGTCAATCAAGGCGGTTTCACAATGGCGGCAATATTTGGCTGCGATGTCATTCTCGCCCATGCATTGTGGGCATTCCTTAAAGCGAAATCGAAAATCACATGCAACCGGAATACCCTGTGGGTCGGTTTCATACCCTTGGCATTTCCGCCCAAAATGCTCAAGCAATTGGCCGTCTTCGTCGGTTCTTCCCCAGAACGTGTTGCCAAAACTGCAGATGGGGCAGGTGACCAGCACGGGTTCTGTATCCGGAGCAGGTTTGGGGCCGCCGACTTCAGGGTAAAACAGATCAAAGCCATTACCGGCGTAATCAATAACGAGACAATCTTCTTTATCCGGTGCCAGTCGCAGACCACGGCCAATGATTTGTTGGTAGAGGCTCACTGACTGGGTGGGTCGCAAGATAGCAATAACATCGACATGGGGGGCATCGAACCCGGTTGTTAACACGGATACATTCACCAGATACCGAAATTCTTTCGCCTTAAAAGCGGAAATAATGGCATCTCGTTCGTTGCCAGGTGTTGATCCCGTTACCAATGCTGCGGGCTGATCGTTGAGGTAGCCCATAATTTCTTCGGCATGTTTTACGGTGGCAGCGAACACCATGATGCCTTGACGGTCGTCTGCCAGTGTTTGCAGGTGCGCAATGATGCTTTGCGTGGCTCGTGTTTGTTTTTGCAGTAAGTTGTTAAGGTCGGCTTCGCGGTAGTTACCTGTTGCACCGCTGATTAACCCGGAAAAGTCATAATGCTCAACTGCCGGATCTAGCATTTGGGGCGGAGTGAGATAGGATTTTTTGATCAGATAACGTAAAGGCAATTCATAGATGCAGTGTCGAAAGGGGGCGTTGTGATCGCCACGCACCATGCCATGACAGTGGTATTGGTAAATCCAACCGCTGCCGAGCCGGTAGGGCGTTGCGGTAAGGCCTAGCAGCTTTAGTGCTGGATTGTGTTGTGTCAGGTGGGCAATAACTTGGTGGTATTGCCCTTGTGGGTTTGTTTCTGAGTCGTTGTTATTGTTTGTATTGGGTTCTGCGTTCGCCTCAACAGAAGGCTCTGTGACGCGATTTTCTTGCTGTGCAGGTACGCGATGACACTCATCAATGATAACCAGAGAGTAATCATGATTAAATGCGTCGAGGTTTCGAGCAACGGATTGGATGCTGGCAAAGGTGACTTGGTGGCGGTTCTCTTTTTGTCCTAACCCTGCCGAGAAGATACCCGCGGTTAGCCCGTATGTTTGGTATTTGTGATGATTCTGCTCAACCAACTCTTTAACATGCGTGAGAACCAAAATGCGTTTACGTGCCAAGCGCGCTAATTCGGCAATAACTAGGCTTTTACCGGCGCCAGTTGGCAATACGATGACGGCCGATTCGTTGCTCTGGCGGAAGTGTTTAATCGTGGCCGTGACAGCTTCTTGCTGGTAGTCACGCAGGGTAAAGGGGGTTATACACATGAGGCATACACATGAGACATTGGCATTTTGCTGGATATTTTAGGTTGGATGCCTTCGGGTTAACACTGCAACAGACAAATATCCCTGAATTTCGCACTTTTTGCGTTAATCTGTAACCAAATGAAACGGATTCGATTTTCTTACAGGGCTACTTTTTGATGCCAGAATTTGTCAGTGCAGTCTGGATTACCTTTTTCTTCTATTTATTGGTCATGGTGGCGATCGGCTACGTCGCCTATCAGCGAAATACGGATGCCGGTGACTATTTTCTTGGCGGCCGTCAGTTAGGGCCCTGGCCCGCTGCGTTGTCAGCAGGGGCGTCTGATATGAGCGGCTGGTTGCTGCTTGGGTTGCCTGGGTATGCTTATGCATCTGGTGTTGAATCATTTTGGTTGGCGCTGGGCCTGTTTCTCGGTACTTGGGCAAACTGGCGATTTATGGCTGCACGACTTCGAGTCTTTACCGAATCGATTCACGATGCCATCACGATTCCTGAATACTTACGTTATCGGTTTAGTGATACTTCTGGCGGTTTGCAGGTGCTTTCTGCCTGCTTTATCTTGTTGTTCTTCCTGTTTTATACCAGCTCTGGCCTCGTTGCGGGCGGTAAACTATTTGAAACGGTGTTTGGCCTCGATTATCCGATAGCCGTTGTGGTTGGCACCTTGTGTATTGTTTCGTACACGTTTTTTGGTGGATTCTTAGCAGTATCATGGACCGACCTCGTGCAAGGTCTTTTGATGGCAGTCGCCTTAATGATTGTGCCGTTGACGGTTATGACAATGCATAACGTGCCGGTTTTTCATGAAGTGCGTCAGATCAATCCATCACTGATGAATATGTTTACCGATAACACGGGCAAGCCGCTTGGGGTAATGGCCATCGTGTCTCTATTAGCTTGGGGGCTCGGGTATTTCGGTCAGCCGCATATTCTGGCGCGTTTTGCTGCAATTCGATCAGTGAAAGATATTGGTTTTGCGCGGCGAATTGCTGTTAGCTGGACGGGTATCTCCATGCTCGGTGCGTTGGCTGTCGGCTTTACCGGTCTTGTCTTTACCCATCACTTTCTATCCGGATCTTTGGAGGATGCCGAAACTATCTTCATGGTGTTGGTCAATCAGTTGTTCCACCCGGTTGTCGCAGGTGTTCTGTTAGCCGCAATTCTCGCAGCCATTATGAGTACCGCCGATTCTCAGTTGCTGGTGAGTTCGTCTGCGTTAGCTGAAGATCTTTACAAGCCGCTGATTCGTCCTGATGCGTCAGAGAAAGAGGTTATGCGTATTGGCCAGCTCGGCGTAGTAGTGATTGCGTTGTTGGCGATGTGGCTAGCGCTGGATGAAGGGTCGTCGGTGTTGAGTTTGGTCGCCTATGCATGGGCAGGCTTTGGTGCGGCTTTCGGGCCGGTGCTTTTGGCCAGTGTGTACTGGCGCGGAATGTCTCGTGCGGGAGCATTTAGCGGTATTCTGATGGGCGGCGTAACGGTTGTTGTTTGGAAGTCGTTGGACGGCGGTGTGTTTGATCTCTATGAAATTCTGCCCGGCGTAGCTATGGCGGTATTCGGGATCATTGCTGGGTCGAAGCTCAAGCCTGATAACAGTTCAGAGATCTTCGATATGGCCAGAGCGCAGTTGCCTAAAAATTAGATGCTGAAAGAACTCATAATATTCAAGAAGTTGCGATAGTATAAAGTCAGTAATCGATGAAGTTTATGGGTGCTACCAGTACGGCGAGGCATTGATTTGTCGTTAGAAGCTGGTTTTATAATAATAAAAAGGGACGTATTTCAGTGAAATTGATCGATATTTTTGCTGCTCCGCAATAC
This sequence comes from BD1-7 clade bacterium, assembly GCA_902705835.1. Lineage (NCBI taxonomy): Bacteria > Pseudomonadati > Pseudomonadota > Gammaproteobacteria > Cellvibrionales > Spongiibacteraceae > BD1-7 clade bacterium. Next base: position 197,306 of record CACSIN010000023.1, on the reverse strand, counting down.
CGGCATGATGATGACTTGCTATATAAGGCCCGCTTTCTTGTGGGCATTACGTTAGCCTACTTACTCGTTATTCTTACCTTTGCTTTATTTTTTAGCCTCTATCCCGGCATGGATCTAACCGAACGCCTAGCGGGTGTTGTGCCTGTGAGTTTCGTCGGTGTGTTTTTTGTCGTCGTCTTATTGATTCTTAAACACCGCGGACATTTTCATCTTTGTGCGCATATGGTTGTGGGTGTCACGTTGCTGGGGGTCGGTGCTGGCGTATTTATGAGCGGCGGATCAGTTGATACGCCATCGGGTGAGATGATTATCATGCCCGTCGTGCTTGCGTTTTGCATGTTAGGGCTTAAGTCTGGCCTATTCTGGGCTGCCTTAGTGTTACTGGCGAACAGTATCGGGCTCGTAGCTGCTTTGAATGGTTACCAGTACCCCATGGTTACCGGTGAAGAGTTGTTAGACAGTGTACGTGTTTTTAACTGGTTGATGGGCTTTGCAACAATAGTCGCCATCGTTGTGATTTATGAGGTGATGAATCAGCGCCTTAAGCACGAAAGAGATTCTGAACGTGATAAATACCGCAGAGTTGCTGAACTTGCAGCCGAAAGTACAGTGGTTAATCAAACCGCCGATAGTTTAGCCATATCGGGTGATCAGCTGTTAGCATCAACCATTGAGCAAAAATCGGCAATTCAACAGTTAGTTGTCACCACCGAAGAACTTAGTGCGACGGCGGAGCAGAACAGTCGCCTTGCAGCCGAAGCGATGAGTGCCATAAAAGACACTGAAGTTCACATGACTATCAGTTTGAATGACATTCAACAGCTGCTGGATACTATTAACAAGATCAAGACATCAAGCGGCGAGATACACAATATTAACGGCGTAATCAACGATTTGGCCTATCAAACCAACTTGTTGTCGTTGAATGCGATGATTGAAGCGTCGCGCTTAGGCGATGGTAATGGCGGATTTAAAGTCGTTGCGTTGGAAGTTAAGAAATTAGCAGAACGCTCCGCTGAGGCCGCCGCCAATATTAATGAGTTGTTAGAGCAAAATCTGCAGTCGGTTCAGCAAGGGGTGACGGTTTCGGATACGATGCGCGTTCGCTTTGATGAAATTGAAGCGCGTTTTATTCCGTTAGCCGAGATGGTCCAGAATGTGTATGACGCGAGCTTCGAGCAAAATGAGGCAATACGTCAGATCATGGTTAGTGTGAATGATTTTGATCGGTCTCTTGAGAATAATCAGGCATTGGCGGAAGGATCTTCAAATATGGCTGGCGAGCTAAGAAATAACTCGGCTTCGTTGTCTGGCATTCTGGCATCGTTGAACCTAGACCAGTTTGACCCGACCAAAGATATATCGGCAGATGAAAAGCAGTATCAGGCCGAAAGTGCCTGATACTGAGCCCGATATTATTTGCTAGATAACAAATCAGAAGGCTTCATTAACGTTAAAATAGAAGCCTGAGCCATTACGACCAAAACCTAAATCAAGTCGAAGATTAACCCGTTCTTTCAACGCTAGACGATAACCGATACCAATATTTGGCAAGATTTCATCAACATGAAATTCAGAAACACGGTTAGCGAGCGCTGCGCCGCCAGCCCAAGTTACTAGGCCGTGGCGCCCACCGAGTGGAACACGATATTCGATCTGTGATAACAATGTTTGTCGGTCACGGTAGCGGCCGATAATATATCCTCGCAAGCCCTGACCTCCGCCGATTTTCGGCAGCAAACTCCAGGGAACTGAGCCTTCCGTTAAATCTGCTTTGACCTGTAGTGCCAGCAAGCCGGGAGCATCGCCTAAGTCAAAGTACTCGCGGTAGTCGAACACGTAGTTGACGAAGTTAGTGTCACTTCCAAGTGGCTCGCTATAGTACTTCAGTGTGAACTGTAACAACTTACCTTTAGATGGGTTTAGCTGAAAATCACGGTTGTCGTGAACGAATTCTACCAGCAAGCCGGCGCTGATATTGCGGCTTGGGAAGTCCGTTACAGCGTTAGTAGTTGGGTTTTCAGGGCGAATATGGCGAGCGTTGGTAAAAGAAAAAGTTAGGCCTGCACCGAAGTATGTTTCTGGCAATACACGGGTTAACCATCGTGGTGTCAGACTGTATTGACGCTGAACATACCGCTGTTCGTTAGCATCGTTGTTATTTTCATCATAACCGATGCCGTAGTAAACCTCGGGTGCGTCAACGATACCTGCGTTGATGTAAAAACGGTATTGATCTTCTTCAAGAAACATACGGTTGTCGATAACGACGCCCAGCGACTTATTGGTAGAAACAAAGCTACTGATGGTGAGTGATGATAGTTGGCTGACATTGTCTTTTGGGTCAACTTTATATAAACCAACCGTCGATAAGCCAATACCGAATTCTGTGTCTGGGTTGTAAAAAGGCCCGGGCAAAAAACTGAAATTCACGCCCTTGTCAGCGTCGAATTTGCCGTCGGCACCAATGGCGTTGAGTACTTTGTCGAGAAACCCTTTTTGGTCTTTTTCGGGCGTTGTTTCTGTATCTGTCGAATTGGCAGAATCTTCGGCAGATGTCGGTGCTGAGTCTGAGGCGAGAGACGCGCCTGTTTCAGGCACCTGTGCGGTATTAGGTTGGGAAAAAGCCGCGGCCGACGACAATGCTATTGTCATTAGCGCAGAATATGCCAGAGATGAGTAATTATTCTGATCACGTTTGCGCAGGGCGGAGGTCCAAGCCGGTCGCACTTGGGGCAGACGTGAAAGTACTGAATTGAAAGGCGCTGTCATTTATTATCCTTAAAACACCATGCAGATCACGTTTCTATTATGCGTTAAACGTGTTGCGACCGTGTGGCATCGGTCATGGATAAGTCAGCAGGCTGGAGATTACCCGATAAGCCTGTGCTTACCGGGTTAGTTTATCAGAACTCATTGTCTGTGAATGCCATTAATGTTGCTTTGCCGGCACGAATATCTTCCAGGTATCCGTTCACCAGAGGCATGGCGATACGATAGAAATGTGCAGCCGCTTTTTGTTTGCCGCTGTAAAACGTCTGGCTGTAGGAACCGTTGTCAGCGAGTCCTTCTCCGGCTTTTGCATCCAGTACTGCCCAGAAAACTGACATGGCGGTAACTGAAAATAGCTTCAAGAGCGGTGTTGCAGCAGCTGCGCCTTGTTCCGGATCTGTGAATGCGTTTTCACCGATCCAACCGAGTGCTTCTTCGACAGCTGATAAACAGTGGTCAGCGTGGCCGACATAGCTGGTATTGGTTGCCGTCGTTAGTAATTCTCGCATGGCGGTTATAAATGCACCCGGCAGGCGACCATCACGAATCAGTAGTTTGCGGCCGACGAGATCCAGCGCCTGTATGCCATTGGTACCTTCATAAATCCTTGATATCCGCGAATCTCGCTGCAGTTGTTCAACACCCCAGTCTTTAGTGAACCCTGAGCCCCCCATCGACTGTAATGCTTGATCAATCGATAGGTAACCTTCGTCTGTCAAATGAGCTTTCACTAGTGGCGTCATGATTTGAACGAGATCGTCGGCGCGCTGACGTTCGTCAGGGTCAGGATGTTTGTGGCTGAGATCCAGTTGATAACCCGTCCAGTACGCCATTGCTCTAGCGCCTTCAATAAAGGCTTTTTGTTGCGCCAGCATGCGTCGAACATCGGGATGCACGATAATCGGGTCAGCTTTGCCATTCGGGTNTTGTGGGCCACTAACACTTCGACTTTGAAGGCGTTCACGGCAAAAACCAAGGCTTATCTGGTATGCAGCTTCGGCTGCGCCCAGCCCCTGAATACCGACCATGATGCGCGCTGCGTTCATCATGGTGAACATACACTTCAGGCCTTTATTTTCTTCACCGACCAACCAGCCCTGTGCGCCTTCAAAATTCATCACGCAAGTTGATGAGCCGTTGATGCCCATCTTGTGTTCAAGGCCGCCGCAGAATACCGGATTACGGCTGCCGTCGCTGAGAATCTTAGGGACCAGAAATAGTGAAATACCGCGAGTGCTATCAGGTGCATCGGGCAGCTTGGCTAACACCAGGTGAATGATGTTTTCGGTTAAATCCTGTTCTCCGCCAGTAATCCAAATTTTGGTTCCGGTTAGTGCATAACTGCCATCGGCATTGAGGNTGGCACGAGTGGTGATTAACCCAAGGTCGGTCCCGCATTGGGGTTCTGTCAGGCACATAGTGCCACTCCACCGACCACTGACTAGATTTGGCAGATACTGTTGTTTCAACTCGTCATTGGCGTGTTGGGTAACAGCGTCAATCGCTCCATGGCTAAGGCCGGGATACATGCCAATTGAAAAGTTTGCAGAGCAGACCATTTCGTTGAGGCAGAGCTTTAGCAGGTGCGGCAAACCTTGGCCGCCGTATTCTGGATCTGCAGTTAGGCCTGTCCATCCACCCTGAGAGAATTGTTGATACGCTTCCTTAAAGCCTTCAGGCGTTTTCACTGCATGGGTTTGCGGATCGTAGCTACAGCCTTCAGTGTCTCCAGATGCGTTGATCGGAGCCAGTACGCTTTCATTCAGTTTGGCTGCTTCGTCAAGAATAGCCCGCATGATGTCTTCAGATGCATCTTCATAGCCGGGAATGTCGGCCAGACGATTAGCTTCCAAAACGTCGAACAACACGAATTTCATATCATCAAGAGGGGCTTTGTAATCGGGCATTAGTTGCTCCAAGAGTCATTGAATGCTGTGCAATCATAAATTCCATTGGGACATATATAGTTGCGTGACCCAATACTGGCAAAGTTCAGGCTGTCTGGAAGTGTGTTTATGATACGCAGGAATGTGTTGAGAGGATGAGGTAGCGAGCTATATTTGGGTTTGTGAACGGGAGCGAGCGTTCTAGTTGAATGTATGCTTCTATGGCAACCACGAGGTGTTGCTGCCATAGAATATGCAAGAGTCAGGAGTGGATACTAGACACTGCCGCAATTTTACTGGGGGTTGCAGCCGGAGCGGAGAGGAAATCACGGGCGAAATTTTCGGTTGCGATATCTAGGGGGTAAAAGAACTCCATTTGGTATTCATCGAGAGAAACCTGACGGGGAGTACCGTAGGTCATGAGTACCAAATTCCAATTCAATAGTTGCTTGCCGGTTCGAATCACTAAAGGTACAAATGCATCTTGGTCGTTGTACTGGGTTGTCGTTTGTTTCCACATTTTGTGGATATCCTGCTGTCGCAGTAGTCGCTCGAGTACCTCTACATTGGATGGCGTAGGGCGCGATTGACGATATTTGTTCTTGAGCATGCGAATCATCGTCGATGCTGTTTCGTCCCAGTTCTCAATGTGCGGGCGCAAGCCTGTTTTGCAGAACAGCCATTCGACGACACTGATCTTGTCGGTGATATCGATATAGAAATGCTCCATGAGGAGTTTCATGCTGTCATTAATGATCACTGGCCGCAGATCCTGATCCGAAACTACCCCGGGATGTGGGGCGTGATAGGCTGCAATTCGTTCCAGCGTTTCAATGGTTTGGTTCTGTTCGTGATCACAAAACCCACGCGCTTGCCAGCCGGCCTTGAGCAGCAGCTTGTCTGTCTCGGAGGCTGACAACTGCATAGCAGTTGCGAGCTTCTCAACCATGTCACGACTAGGGTGTGTCTTTCCCGATTCCAGAAAACTGATATGTTTTGCGGAAACATTCGCTGCAGTGGAAAGGGCTAACTGGCTTAAGCCGAGCTTTTTACGCCACAGTCTCAACAACTGACCGAATTCATTGGCCATACTAGATGCCCCTTTAATGTTTTATATTCTATTTGCGATGTTATCAGAGCGTTTCTTAGATTGTTTTGGCCGACTATTACGCTTTTGTCATACTTGGTCAATATCCGTTGGGAGGGTAATAGTTACTTTTGAAATGCATCTTTGTATTTGATCGCAAATATCAACAATGTTATCAAATTTCAATAATTTCTAGATCGATATTGCGGTAGTCGGATGCGGGGTGGCGGGAAATTTCGCTGGGGGTCGATAGCCATTTTAGTAATTGGTCTTCTTCCACTAGCAATGGCATACGATCATGAATATGAGCGCATTGTTTTGTCGGGAGGGTGGTCAGTGTGACGAGTTTTGGAGTGGGGGCGTGCCGATAATAGATGCCCGCCATCCATAGGGGCTTCGAATCGCGTGATTGCAGTGCATAGCGTATTGTTTGGCGGTTGCTATCGGCGCTGGGCTTACATTCGTACCAACCGTTGACGGGGATTACACAGCGGTTGGTTTGATAGGCTAATTGGAATGTGGGCTTTTCGGCGACGGTTTCGGCTTTGGCATTGATGATCGTTTGTTTTGCCCATGCGGGCTTAATGCCCCAGACGGTATCAAGTTGGATGGGGGATTCAATGCCTTCCTGTGTTAGCGCCGTTATCACAGTGACCTTTTGGCCTGGAAGGATATCGCCGTTGCAGGTGTCGTTTAATGTTAACGAAAAGGCTTCAAGTGCTGCCGTTCTGATCGAATGTTGATTCACAAAAAAACGCCCACACATGACCTGTTCTCCCAATTTATTTGATGGTTTTTTAGGCCGGGAAATTCACCGGGTTTTGGCTGTCGTCGTTTGTTTGAGTCAGCCATTGTGCCTTGTCCGTTGATCAGTTCGCTATTTGTCTTTTGGTTATGCATCTGATGCTATTTTTACACCGAGTAGCTAGTGAGTTTTACTCAAGATTGAGTAAATACACGTGTGGCGGTCACTGCCTGATAGCTTACTAGTTGTGCGTTACAGTATTAATATTCGTTTGCGCACTATTCTCATCGTTTTCGTGGCAGTGATTGCTCCCAGCGGCGTCTTATTGCTTGAACTCAGGCTTCGTTTAAGGTGCTCAATAATATCTGTTTTGTGTTGTTTTAATTATAAGCAATTCTTGTAGAAATCGTTAAATTTCAGTCGCTGAACGGTCGTCTTGGATTGCGTCGCTTTGCAACCTGATTTGAACAATGCAGGTTGGTTGAATATTGTGCTTAACACATAAAAAGTATGTTAGAATCCGCGCCTTATTAAATAGGTTATAGCTGCTCATCGCTATGCTTGAAAATAATCTCATGGAAGAGGTCACTATAAAAGTTGTAGGGGGTCTTCCATGACAAGTGCTCGAAACAGGCTCAGATCCTGTTTGTACGGGCCTCTGCTTGCAGGGGCTGTTGTTTCGCCATCTGTAGCATTGGCAGAAGAAATCAAAGCTGAATTCTCAGGTTTTGCGTCTTTTGTTGCTGCACAGACAATCACTTCTAACCAGGGCGACCTGGATGACATCTCGACAGATCTTCAGCTCAATGACTTCAATGTCTTAGGTCTGCGCTTGGATGTTGATCTGATGTATAACCTGGATTTCACCGTTCAGATTCGTGCCTCCGGCGATTCTTATAATCCGGCTGAAGGGGCATCAGGTGGTAAGAAGTCAGCGTATGCACCTGAAGTTGATTGGTTGTATGTTGGTTATAACGTAACACCGGAAATTCGGATTAACGTCGGTAAAACACGTTTGCCACTTTATATATACTCCGATGTGCTTGATGTGGGTTATGCCTATCAGTGGATAACGCCGCCATTTGCTATATATGGTGTACCCAGCTTACGTTCGAATGAAGGTATTGAATTTCACTATACGACCGACTTGGGTTCTGACTGGTATTCAGATTTCAGTGCGTGGTATGGCCAATCTAATGAGCAACTTTCAGAACTGGAGTACGCTGATTTTGAGATGCGAGACGCATTCGGTGCCAAGTGGGCTGTTGAGAACGATTGGTTAACGTTGCGTGCGACCTTCTATACCGGAATCAGCAATTACTCGGATATGGAGGTGGTTCTTAATCGTTCCAATGGTGTTGACCCGAGTGTTCTTCAGTCGATTGCCGGATTGAATTTTTATGCCGCAAGCTTGGGTTTGAATCCTTTGCTCGACCAAGCTGCGTTGGCGGATACATTATTGTGGGACGATGTCAGAACCGATTTCTACGGGTTGGGCACCATGATGGATTTCGGCACCGTATTCATCGTTGCTGAAGCGACTGCTATTCGTTTGGATAAAACGGCGGCACGAGGCAATCTGAATTCTTTTTACGTTATGACTGGATTTCGCGTAACGGATGATTGGACAATCAGCGGTACATATACTCTGGATGACAACAATGAGAATAAGGATGTTGGTAAAGCTGTCGGTAAGCAGCTAGCTGCATTGAAGGGGCAAAGCAGGGCGGACGATCCAGCAACTGTTGATGTTAACGAGTCGATCAACGGAGCTTTGTTAAACGGTGCTGTCGCGTTATTTGAGGGTGAGGTTTTAGACGCGATCAAGGAATTCCATGTTCGCCAGAAAGACACATTTATCTTAACGGCACGTTACGATTTTCATCCGAATGCAGCATTTAAAGCTGAATACTTGATGCAGAATGTTCAAGCATACGGTCAATCATCAGATAGTCGACCACAAGCCCTGCGCTTGGGTCTTGATCTTGTATTTTAAGGAGGGAGCAGAATGAAAAATTTAACCTATGCAAAACTCCTGGCGTCGGCTGGTGCTTTGCTATTGTCGGTTTCCGTTCAGGCTTCTGTAGCGGTCATTGTTAACCCTGAGAATAAATCCAGCCTGCAGGAACAGCAGGTAAGAAAGATCTTTCTTGGTAAGAGTAAGGTTTTTCCGAATGGCGTAAAATCCGTGGTTGCTGATCTACCAGCGGGTAACGAAGTGCGTGCCGAGTTTCTTGAAAAGGTGATTCGTAAGAGTGAACCTAATTTGAATTCTTATTGGTCGCGCATGTTGTTCTCTTCGAAGGGTAAGCCGCCGCGCGTGTTGGATAATGCTGAGGCCGTCAAACAATGGGTTGCTGCTAACCCCGGTGCCATTGCATATATTGACAGCAAAGATGTTGATAACACTGTGCGAGTTATGTTGACGATTGATTAAGCAATTAATTAATTACTTGCCATAGATGCCTGTAAATAAAGCCCACCTGAGCGTGGGCTTTTTTGTGCCCAAAGAAATCAATTATCGGGGCAGGGCGGAATATCCGGCAGTGAGAAATATATCAGTTTTGATGTTACGAGACTTGGAAAGTGAGGGTTATGTTTGATTTTACCGAGATCACCATTGATCCACTTCGTTGTTGTATGTAAGGCGTTACGTTTTTGAAGCCCGAAAAAAAGGGGCCATATGGCCCCTATAAATCGTCGAACGATTCAGGATTTATTCAAAATCCATTTTCTCCATAACAGAGAAACCTTCGCCTTCAAACTCTTCGCCATTGATGGTGTAGTTCAATGTCGCGTTCGAGAAAATACGGCTGTACCAAGGGTCGATGCCCAAAGCGCGAGCTAGGTTTTTCTCTTGCTCAGATTTGTCGCTAATTTCGAGCAAGTCTGTTGAGTTTAAGACTTTATCTAGATTCAGAGTCAGGTCAACGGAATCTTCGTCATAGGTGTATGCGAAGTTCAATGTGTGTGCAATGGTTTCCGGGCTAGCTGGGTCTGGATGTGCGATGACGTTAGATTCAGTCAGCGAGAAGGTTGCACCTTCGCGTGCTGCATCTGCCAGCAGGCCATTGGTTTCATCGGCTACCATCATGATTGGCATTTTCTGTGAAGCATGCGCTGGGCGTGTGCGTAGTTCGCTAGCTAGAACAACCTTGCCATCAACGTCACCACGTGACCACCACCAGTTGCTAAACATGGTGTCCATGCCGGCGTTACCCCAGTTGTGATCGTGGTAACCCGAACCTGAAACTTCAACAGTTTGACCTTGTACGGTCAAGCTACCGGTAACTTCAGCTTTCGGCATAGAAGGCAGCCATGCAAAGAAGGTGTCTTCGTTTTTATTGAAGTACCAGTGGCCATTCGCTGGGCGCCATGATGGAACGATACGATTGAAAGTGAAATCAACTACAATGCCGGCTGGGGCGAATTCTGCATGAATCACCGCTTCGTCTAGATCGCCATAGCCGAAGTTAGGGCCCATAGTCAGGTTGAAGCCTTCTTCAGAAAAGGATGCTTCTTCGGGTTCAAATAGACCGCCTACTTTGATGGTGTCTTGGCCTGGAGGTGTGATGTCGATGGTGAAGCGTGGGGACGCTTCTTCAGCAACAGCAAACATGCTCTTGGTGTGGAATACAACGACAATTTTGGTACCGTCAGTTAATTCAGCATCAAAGTACCACCACTCGAAGTGGCCAGGTGTCATGTCCGTACGCAGACCGTCTTCCCAAGCCTCGACGTAGTCAGCACTCATGCCTTCGCGCTCATAGTGCGCTGGCTGGTCACCTAAAACTGGCTTGTTGAAAGGGTTTGGAATGTAGGATTCGAAGCAACCGGTTAGCAGTGTAGACAATGCTACAGAGGCGCCAACCATGCTTGCTTTGGTAAAAGCTTTTTTAGACATCTGATCTTCCTAGAATTTTGATAGCGTGGCAGAGGTGGGATGCAACGTAACTTGAAATATCACGTAAATCTCACAAGGCCATGGTATCGGAATTTCAAGTCTAACGTAATAGCTTAGACAGTCTAAATATCCCCATATATTAAAATGTTAGATTGATTTATGTTTTTGATTTATTTGATTATTTATAACGAGGCGGTTTGAAATATAAGTAGCAAGTAAGGCCTTAAGTGTGACATAGAGTTGACAGCATTTGTCATAGAGGTGGAGTGTTTAGGGGAGGTATTACATTGAATTGACAGCAGTATTAAAAGCCCGAAGTTTCCGGGCTGAACATAGCGAGGTTTTGATGTGTTTAGTTTTGTAAACCTTCGTTGTTGTCGACATCGACTACCACACGACCGTGCATCCAATCACGTCCTAAAAGGAGCTTGTAGGACATTGTCTTACGATCACGCAAATTGACGTTTAAGGTTGTTTCGATGTCTTCCCAGCGCAGTTTCATTGGTACTTCATAGCGGTATTCAGTGCCTTGGGAATTGCGCACTTTCGTAACGCCTTGAATAGTGGAAGTGATCCGTCGCTCTTCACCTTTACCATTAATAATCGTGAAGCTAACTTGCTTGCCAATATTGTCATTTTTGTCTTCAGCAGCATCTGCGATATCAACATTCTGGGCGTTGATGGATGTTGTGCGTGCGCCTGTGTCTACCCGAGTCAGAAATGGCATGTCGCCGTTGACGTAAAACATCGCGGTTTTACCGATATAGCGTTTGGGTGCCTCGGCTGCAATCGTCGATTGTGCCAGTGCCAATGAGAGAATAAAAAGTAGGTGGCGAGCCGTTTTTTGCATCGAAATACACTCCATTGAAGTTATGAGTTTCTGTTAGAAGTAGTCGTTGTCTTTATTTGCTATGTGGTAATCGGATATTCTTAGGTCTTTGCACCTAACAGTCGACTTCATGTTTCTCAGCTCGTGATACCAAGCGTATAATCAACCGGGATTCACTAAAGTGTACACGGAATTAAAATGGTTTATTTGATGGATAACAGAAGTTATTTATTCTGCGTCAGCGTTTTTCTGATCTTTTTATCCGGTTGCTCCACGAATCAGCAAGTCAAAATTGATTTGATGGAAGCCCCGGGCATTTATGCCCAACGCAATTATGATGCGCTCGGAGAAGACTTGTCATCACATGATACCTACCCGAAAGATATTTTTTATGTGACTCAGCGTGTGCCGTCAAATTCCGAGATCAAGGATCAACCTCGCTTTTACCAGCATGAGCGAGGTTATGCACTGCGGGGCGGCACTGCGAGCATCGGTATGGGTGATGGTGAAAATACGTGGGATGATCTCGCAGAAGTGTTTTTATCTTCGGAGCGCGAAAAAGCGTACCCGACCTGGATCGATGCTGTCCACGAGTACGGCATTTTGGAAGAAACTTTATCACCATTGCGATTGGATCCGGTCAAACATAAGGATGCACTTGAGAGTGGCCCAGAATTTATCGCGCAAGTGAATAAAACACTGGCCCAGTCGCGTGTGAAAGATATCTATATCTTTGTGCATGGTTATAAGGCGTATTTTGATACGCCGGTTTTGGTCGGCGCACAACTTTGGCATTACTTAGGTTATCAAGGGGCTTTTGTTGCGTACTCGTGGCCGTCGACGCCGAATAGCTTGGCTTACGGAAAAGACATTGAAACTGCTAATTATTCTGGCATGTACCTTCACCGGTTTCTTAATGTGTTAGCGAAGCACTCTGAGGCGGAACGTATTCATGTTATCGGCTTTAGTGCTGGTGGGCGTGTTGTGATTAATGCGTTAAAAGAGATGACACTGGTGAATGGTAATAAGGGGCGGGCGCAGATGCTGGAGCAGCAACGCTTGGGTGAAGTTGTCCTGATTAGCAGTGATTACGACAGTGATAGCTTCCTTAATGGCATTGAATACGGCATGTTAAAACTGATGCGTGGGTTAACGGTTTACTCGTCGCAGTCTGATGATGCGCTGGGTTTTTCGCACTTTATACTGGGGCGGGAGCGTTTAGGGCAGTTTGGTGCTGAAGGCGGAAAAGATATATTGCAGGAGGATATCGAGCAGGTGCCTTTTGGCGATCATTTGTACCTTGTGAATGCAACGCGCGCGGAAAACGCAGGCAGTGGGAATGGGCATAGTTACTTTCGAAACAGCCCCTGGGTTAGCAGTGATCTACTAACCCTGTTGCGTTATCAGTTGGCACCTGGAAAGCGTGGGCTGGTTCGCCGTAATGATGGATCTGCAATTTGGACGTTTCCCGATAATTATATCGAGGCGCTAAACTCGCAGCTCAGCGATACTATTTCTCTCGATGAAAAATAGCCAACGCCAGCAGATCAGAATTCCACAGTTTTATCCGGCTGGAGTTCTTTATACGTGCGTTGAAAGCTCTTTGCGCGTTGCAAGCTTTCGTTGAGGTCCGGATGATTTGGGCTCAGCGGTAAAACCTCAGCCCAAATAGCGATAGCTTGATCGATGTAACCTTGAGAATAAAGATTCAAACCACGCTGAAATGCCTGATTCACTTCTTGATCAATAATTTCCTGCAGTTGCTGGCGCTGGGCGTTATGCCAAGCTTTTTGTTCCGGGGAATCACTCAAGCTGATAATTTGGCGGAGTTGTTTCCGTGCGGACAACCAATTTTTTCGCATAAAGTGAACGAGGTAAGCATCTGCTGATGTTTGCCAGGCGGTGTTTTGCTGCTGCTTGAGTTCTGCCAAGCGTGCATCTTCACGTGTCTGATTGTATTGTTCTATGTTCGCGAGGCCTTTTCTCCAGCGTTTGTCGCTGTTGAGATGTTCGGCCAGGATAAGGTTGGTTTTAGCCGTAATGCGGTGACCACGTTTCAAAGCGGCTAAGCCATACTCACCGAGGTAGACGCTAAGCTCCTCTCGCTCTTTTTGGCGATCATTCGCCAGTTGTTGGTTTTTTCGGTTGCGCGTTTGCCCGCGTCGAAGTTTGTTAAGAATGGGCTGCTCTTTGATCAGAAAGCGTGCGAGCTCTTGATTGTATTGATGTTGATAGCGTTGCATGTAAACTTTTTCGGAGCGGTAGTAGGCGTCGACTGCGTTTTTCGCGACGTTACTTTCTGGAATATTCTGTTGCAAGTCCAGCACTAGAGGTTGCGCCTCAATATAGTTGTTCTGGCGCACGAGTTGTTTCAAGGTCGCGACGGTGGCGGTTTCATAGATGTTTCGCGCTTTGCGTATGCCATCAATGTCGACTTGTTGCTGCAGTAGCTCAGGCATGTCTTCCCAGGCGTCAATCGCTGCATCGTATCGTTGCTGATCTGCGAGGTTTTCAACGTTGCTTTTGGTGGGCGCAAAGCTGCAAGCGGTGATCAATGTGATAAATCCACCAGCCAGCATGAGTCGTATCGATTGTGAGACTTTAATAGGCATTGTGTTCCAGGATATCCTTAATCAAATCATCCGTTGCGACTGGCATTGCGTGTTGAATATGGCTAACACGGTAGATATTAACGGGTTGTTTTTTGCCACGAACACGGATTTTCTTCAGTGAATCAACTTCCATTGGGTACTTGGGATTCACTGCCTTGAAGAGTGATTCTTCGATAACAATCTCGCCGCTTTCTGCTTCGCTGCATAGACGTGATGCGAGGTTTACTGCGTCACCGACAACGGTATATTCCATGCGTTCTCTAGCACCGAGCAACCCGGCCAGCATATTACCGCTGTTGATGCCAACGCGCAGTTCGATGGTGTAAAGGCCTTCAGCTCGGCGACGTTCATTGAGCTTTTTCATCAATTTTTGCATCAGTTCAGCACATGCGATGGCATGGTAGGGGTGCTGCGGATCTTCTTTGGGGGCGCCAAACACAACCATCACACAGTCGCCGATGAATTTATCGATATTGCCGAAGAAAAAACGGGCACAGGCGTTAAGGTAGTCAAAATACTCATTCAGCAAACGTTGTATTTGATCAGGCTCAAGGTTTTCTGAAATAGTCGTGAAGCCGACGATATCTGCAAACAATACGGTCGCATGAACGTGTTCGCCTTCCATATGCACGGGGTCAAGCTGGTGCATAACCTTGGATGCAACGTCCTTATTGAGGAAGCGGTGCAAGGTGTTTTCAACTTGGGATTTTTGAAGCAGGTCGGCGCCGAGCATGTTGATAATATTGATGAGTTGGCCAATCTCATCGTTGCGGCGTTCTTTGATTTCATAGAGTTTGCCTGTTTGTAGGCTTTCGGCCGCCGAGGCGAGGGTACTGATTGGGTGAGATAGTTTTTTGCCCAAATAAATCGACGCGAGAATCACCACCATGACCAAAAATAACGATGCTAGCAGGATGTACCCTAGGCGTGCCTCAAAGTCAGCATTCATGATGTCGGTTGAGAACACGATGACAACATTGCCGGCCGTGACACCTTTAAATTCAATCGGGCTGATGTGAAGTATTGAATAAGGCGTAAATTTACTGGTTAGCTGTTCTTCAATAGCGGTGGATTGAACAGGAAGCGAGAAGTCGATATCGTGAACCGGTGGCAGCTCACCTTTGGATGCCAGCAGTTGGCCATCGTGACGGTAAATGCCTGCACCTGAAATGTGGTTGTCAAAGTGGAAGTTGCTGATCAGTACCTCAAGTTCCAGAGGCCGGTTGGCAAACAATGGTTCAACCGATGCAGCGGCGAGTTGGCGTGTGATTATGCGGCCGAAATCATTGATATAACGGTCATTTTCTTCAATTTGGTTGTATACCATCATGAACGTTAGCGCGCCCATGCTGATAAATACCAGCAAGCTGATGGTGGCTGCATATTGAGCTGCTAAAGAGAGCGCCGGCTTTTTCAATCCCGAAAATTTCACGTACTGGCAGTTCCTGTCAGGCAATCGCGAATCAGAGTCGTCATTTACCCTGTGTATTAAAAATGTGAAGTGTACACGGATTACCCCGTCATTGTTATGTGAAGGCGACATCAACCGGACAGTGGGTTTTGTTGAGTGATGGAGTGCACATTGTTGAAATTTGCGGCTTTTGCATTTCGCGTGTAACTGCTTGTAACAAAAATACGACACGTTGGTATGGGCAGTGGGCTTCTCTTTTGACAGAATGGGCGTTTGTTTCCGCGAAGTAACCTGATCTTGGAAGCAGATGGATCTCACAACACAAAACAACGTGCTGTTACCCGCCCACTATCGCAATACCCGTAATATCAGCGTGTAACAGATTGAAAGAACGTTAAAACAAGGAGTAAGAAATATGAGTGATGTTTATCAGGCGCCGGCTGCGGATATGCAAACCCCGGTGGATGGCGATCGCATTGAACGTGCTATCGCTGGAAACTATGAATTTTCGGTGATGGACGCTTTCGCTGAAGGGCGTAAGCTTTCTGATGGAAGCAAATGGAAAATCCATAAAACTGCACTGTTGATGTTTGTGGTGATGATAGCAATCGGCTTGGGTTTTGGCTTAGTTACTGGCGTTGTCGGAGCGGTCATACCCGTTGTTGCGGCTATTCTGCCGGTGTTAGCGCAGTTGGCCATTTATTTGGTTATGACGCCGATGATGGTAGCGTTTTTTATGATGGCAGTTTCACACGTTAGCGGTGGNGAGTGGGAAAAGGTCGGTTTGTTTGATTACATGGGCGCAATGGGCAAGTTGTTTGTAACATACCTGCTGATGGGCTTGATGATCGCCGCAGGTATTATCCTGTTGGTTATCCCAGGTATCTATCTGAGCATTGCATACGGCTTCGCATTGATACTCGCTGGTGATAAAAATATGGGTATTTGGGAATCTCTGGAAGTGTCCCGAAAGGCGATGAGCAACCGTTGGTTTTCTTTCTTGGGGCTATACATGCTTCTCGGCTTGGTTAACCTTATTGGCATGATTCCATTAGGTATTGGCCTTATCTGGACTATCCCATGGTCAGTAAATACCATGGCTGTTGTATACCGCGACATGTTTGGCCCTGCTGAAGTTTGATCTGATTTTTGCCAGCTAAGGGGCCTCTAAAAACGACGTCAGCGCAAGCAAGATAGTTTTTAGAGGTGCCCTTAAGCTGGCAAATAATTCACGAGTGGTGGGTATGGCTATATCAACTCACCGCGCTCCTGCATAATAACGCTTCATACATGGTTTCAGGTTGTATCCATTGCAGCACTATTTTGATAACACGCTATCGGTAGAAATCCCTGAGGGAATAGATATTCAGACTGAACTAGCCGGCCCCGTTGTACGTGGCTTAGCGCTGGTGCTGGATTTATTTCATCGAGGTTGGATCTTTATCGTCATATCTTTGATTATGGAGTTTTCGCTAGGCGATGCGTCAGGCGGATTCTTGCTAATTGCTTGGTTTATGCTCGAATGGTTTTATCCAGTTTTTTTTGAAATAACCCGTGGCGGCCAAACCCCGGGCAAAAAGAGCTTCAATCTGGTGGTCGTTAATGATGACCTGACCCCGGTTCGCTTCGAAGCTTCGGTGATACGTAATTTGCTACGTGCCGTTGATTTTCTGCCAGTCGCTTACGTCATCGGCTTGGTGTCGATGGTTTGCAGTAAAGACTTCAAACGTCTGGGTGATTTTGCGGCCGGTACATTGGTGGTTTACAAACCTAAGCCTGAAGACATCCGTGGAGTCTCCAAAGGGGAGTCTTACCCACTGCCCCATCCGGTTGATCATGCGCAGCAACAAGCGCTGGTTGCGTTTCTACTGCGTAATCGCGATTTATCGCCGTCGCGTGTTGAAGAGCTGGCGGCGATTCTCTCGCCACTTCACCAAGCTCAAGGCGAAAAGGCCGTTAAACGTGTGTTGGGCTATGGGCGCAGTTTAATTGGGGAACCTGTTTCACAAATAAAGGCCTCTAAAACGCCGCATTCAGAGGTTGATATCTCCGCTGACAAAGAAACTGGCCAGAGTACCCTGGTTGACGGGGATACTGAGGCACCGGAGCGTTTGCCATGAAAGAGCAAGCCTTTGTTGATCAATATGGCGATACCTGGGAGCAGCTGGAAGCTTACTTGGTGCTGTCGCGCCGTGCGCGAAAAACCTCGCCACTGGCTGAAAACGTGCCGGCGTTATATCGCTCGTGCTGTCATCATTTATCGATGGCTCGGCAGCGTCACTATAGCCTGCAGTTGACTGAACGACTAAACGCATTGGTGCGTGATACCCAGCACGAGCTCTATCAGATTAAACCTCAGAGTCGTTATGCCTTTATGCGATTTTTGGTGGCCGACTTTCCGGCCACGATTCACAAAAATCGCTGGTTTGTTTTGGCCGGCATGCTGCTGTTCTTCGGGCCGTTGCTGATTACCGGGTTAGTTGTCTATCTGGATAGTGACCTGCTTTACGGATTGATGCCCGCTGAACAAGTCCGGCAATTCGAGAGCATGTACGATCCGGAGGCCAAAACGATTGGGCGTGAGCGAGACAGTGCGACGGATCTGCATATGTTTGGCTACTACATCTACAACAACATCAGTATTGCTTTTCGTACCTTTGCCGGCGGAATGTTGCTGGGATTAGGGGCGATATTCTTCCTTGTCTACAACGGTTTAGTTATCGGCGGCGTTATGGGGTATATGGGCAGCCAAGGGTTTGTAGATACGTTTTTCCCGTTTGTTGCCGGGCATGGATCGTTCGAGTTAACAGCCATCGGGTTGAGCGGTGCTGCCGGCTTGAAGCTGGGATTTGCGATTGTTGCACCGGGCAATCTGACGCGTTTGACGGCATTAAAACAGGCAGGCAAAGAAGCCGCCATTATGATGTATGCCGCTTTCTTGATGTTATTGATGGCTGCGTTGATTGAGGCGTTTTGGTCGTCTAGCTCTGTGCTTGGAAACCCCACAAAATATGCCGTTGGCGGTATATTATGGGTGTTGGTTATCGGTGTGTTTTTAAATGCCATGTTGCGCGGTCGACCGGTTGTTGAGGGGCAGCGTTAATGGATATCAGTAAACTGGTTATTCAGCCGCACTTAAAAAATCCGTGGTCTGCCATCGATTTGGGTTTTGTTCTAACCCGTACTTGGTATGTTCAACTGTTAGCGGCTTGGTGTATCTGCAGTGTGCCGCTTTTTCTTGTGTTATTGCTGGTATTACCCGCAGACTATTTATGGTTGTCGGCACCCATTATCTGGTGGTTCAAGCCGCTATGGGATCGTGGCCCTTTGTTTGTTGCCAGCCGAGCATTGTTTCAGCAGCCGTTAACCCGTAAAGACTTCATTCGACAATTGCCTGCTTTGTATAAGCGCCAATGTATCAGCTGGCTAACTTGGCGCCGTTTGCATATGGCGCGTTCATTTGTAATGCCGGTTACCGTGTTGGAACGCCTGACGGGCAAATCCTATAACACGCGGGTGCAACTTCTGCAGCGTATGGCATCGGGAAAACAAACCTGGTTAACCATTGTTGCGGTGCATATCGAGAGCTTTTTAGTCTTTGGTATGATGGCATTGGTGTATGTGCTGATTCCCGAAGAAGTGGGTATTGATTATTGGCAATGGCTTGAGCAGCAGACGTTAATCAGTGGCTATGTAACCTCAATATTGAGTTTTATTGCCATGGCGCTGGTGGGCCCTTTCTACGTAGTTGCCGGTTTCATGCTTTATATCAATCGGCGTATTCAACTGGAAGGCTGGGATATCGAAATTCAGTTTCGCCTGATGGCTGAAAACGCACAAGCCAAAACAGTTTCTGGATTGGCTAATACATCGGTTGACGAGAACGCATCAACATCGAAGGCATCAAGTGCGCGCAACGTTGGCTCGTTGGCGAGTATTGTTTTGTTACTGTCACTAATGGCTCCGAGTGATCCGGTGCTGGCACAACCAGATGCAGAATTAGCGAGCAACCCTTCTCAACAGGGCACTATTGAATCGCTACCACAAGGGCCTGTGACGTCTGCCGAGGCCGCAACTGCGCGTATACAAGCCTTGGCCGACCCTGAACCGGAGATGGAATGGCAAAAACGTTTTCGGCTACGCAAAGACATTGACGACGATGCTGAGACTGAAGACGAAGAGTTCTGGCTTTTTAAATGGTTGCGCGAGTCATTAGCCGATTGGTTTGGTGATTCTGTTGATTTGGACACCCCTGATGTAACCGGGTTTTCGCTGGCAGATTATCTCAAAGGCGGCGTCACTGTTGTGCTGCTGCTGTTGGCCGCAGTGGCATTCTATTATGCGCATCAATGGTACTTACATTACTTCCCGAAAGGAGCACAAGGGCGAACTGTGGCGCGCAACAAGCCAGTGACCCTATTTGGCCTAGACGTTACGCAAGACAATTTACCCGACGATGTTGTTCGCTATGCACGTGAATTGATGGCCAATGGCGATACTCGCCAGGCCATGGCATTGGTCTATCGCTCAACCTTGTCGCAACTCATACATACCTACCATTTTGATTTTGCTGACGGCAATACCGAAAAAGAATGCGCGGGCATAGTATTGGCATCAGATATTGAACAACACCAACCATTGAAACCTTTCATGCAGCGCCTGACGGCATCATGGTTGAAGCTTGCCTACGCACATAAACCGATTGCTGAAGTTGATATGAGCCAGTTATTCGATCATTACGAGGCACTTTTTGATGCTTGAAATGAAAACGGATAATACGATGCGGCTCGGATTGTTGCTGGGTATTTTAGTGTTCGTGATCGCGGCATCTGCTTGGTTTACTTGGATTGATGAGTACTATGTTGAGGTGCCGCTTTCGCGTTTTGATAAACCCGTATTGAACCCCTACGACAAAGCTGAGAAGTACCTGGAATCCACTGGCGTTAACGTTGTTACCATTGCCCGGTTGGCAGACATTGATCAATTTGCCGCCAATGATACCTTGATTATTGATGATATGGGGAAGCTGATCGGTACACGTCAGCAAGAGAGGCTTCGCCGTTGGGTGGAGGCCGGTGGGCATATTATCGTTAGCCCGTCCGAGGTAATTAAAAGCAACAGTTTACTCGGTGCCTTGGGTCTTGATTGGTACGAACTCGAGGACGATTCAGAAGACGGTTCGAGTGAAGCGGAAGATTCTGATCAAGACCGCGATGCAGATTCAGAAATTGTCGACACTGCAACAGAGCTGTCAGTTAACGAAAATGATAAGTCTTTGCTGGATGAGCCTCAGTCAAGCGCCAATACAGCTGACGAGATAGATAATAGTGAAACAGGCGTTACTGACGCAAGCAGCAGTGGAACAGACAATACCGAGTTGGAGCAGGAGCTCAGCCAGGCACTCAGAGACGGTAATCTAGAAGAAGTCGAAGCGTTGGTAACAGACATGGTGTCTGACGAGCCTTGTGATTGCTATCGCCGTGAAATCGAGCTCGAGTTCGATGGTATTGATGAGGTGTTGAAGGCCACACTGTTTACGCCAGAAGGATTAATTCACCCGGCGATGTACCTCGAAGAATACCGCGATGTAGCGACCGAACCGGATACCTTTATTGAGCCTATCTATTGGGTTTGGCATGAAGCAGGCGCGATGTTTGTGCAGTTTTCTGTCGGTGAAGGATTAGTCAGTGTGGTGCCCGAAACCGGCTTGTGGCGCAACGAGAGAATTGCCAAGGCTGATCATGCCTACCTGCTGAGTACGCTTACTGGAGCAGACGGCGCTGTAGGGATATTGCATCACAACAGTGCAGATCACTTGCTTAAGCAATTGGTTGTTCGCATGCCTGAGATGACAATATTGCTGGCGATGCTGCTTGGCTTTTGGTTGTGGCGTCAAGGGCGAAGATTTGGCCCCATCAGAAATCTAACACATCAGCGCCGAAACTCCCTGAGCGACCATTTACGCATCGAGCCTCTGCAACTTTGGCGTGTCGGCAAAGCCAGCGCCATGGCTGATGTATTGCGTACAGACATTTATCAGCGGTTACTTCTGCGTGGTTACCCTGTGCCGGTGATGAATCGAGAAGAGCTGAATAACATCGTTATTGAATTAACGGATATCGACATGGAAGCGCTGTTAGCTGATTTGGAAGCCGGTAGCATCAGTGAGAGTCGTTTAACGGACAGGGTGAAAACCCTGCAACGCCTGAGGAATGAATTATGACAAACATCAAGACAGCCGAAAGCGAAAGTGTGGATGTGAACGCTGGTGCAGAAGTAGACTTAGTGAAAAGCAGCACTGCAGAGTCTGGCGACAACACTAATGACGGCTCAGTATTGATGCAGGGTAACTTGATATTGGCGCGTCTTCGTACGAATATCGCTCGTGTTTTTATTGGTCAAACAGCATTGGTTGACGATGTGTTGGTGGCGCTGTTGGCTCGTGGTCATGTGCTGATTGAAGGGGTTCCCGGGCTCGGAAAAACTCTATTGGTACAAACATTGGCACAGTCGATTAGCGCGCAATTCAAACGCGTTCAGTTCACGCCTGATTTGATGCCTGCTGATATCACCGGGCATTCGATGTTTGATCGTAAAGACGAGCAGTTTAAGATCCGTAAAGGGCCGGCGTTTACGAATTTTTTGCTGGCCGACGAAATTAACCGTGCGCCTGCCAAAACTCAGGCAGCCTTGCTGGAAGTGATGCAAGAGCGCGCGATTACGATTGAAGGGCGATCATTGCCAACGCCTAGCCCGTTTATGGTACTTGCGACGCAAAATCCGATTGAGCATGAGGGTACTTACCCGTTGCCTGAGGCACAGCTTGACCGATTTATGATGAAGTTGTTTGTTGATTATCCAAATCATGAAGATGAGATTGCGCTGACACGTTTGGCCTCCGGGCAGGCGACAGGCACCGCATCGGTGGACGCTGTGCTCACTTCGCAGGAGCTATTGGAACTGCAAAATGTATGCGCCGCTTTTGTTGTCGATGACGCATTAATTGATTACGCCGTGCGCCTCAGCCAGGCCACTCGCGAGCATTCTCAATTATTTTATGGTGCAGGCCCGCGTGCTTCAATCGCTTTGGTGAGCTGTGCGCGAGCGCGTGCAATGATCGAAGGCCGTGACTTTGTCTTGCCGGACGATATTAAATCGGTTGCGCGCCCGGTATTGCGTCATCGGGTTCGTCTCAACCCCGCTGCTGAAATTGGTGGACTAACGATCGATAGCTTGCTTGATCAGATCTTGAATACTGTGGAAACTCCCAAGTTATGACGTCAACGCTTCCTGTTGATGAAGCTCCTGCTCCGCTGCGCCGGGCGCCCTCACATCGGGTGATTCAGGTATTAGCGGTGTGGGCTGTATTGGCAATGTGTGGCGGGATCTGGCGAATGCTATCGCCGGCAGCTGGCACATTGGCGGTTCAGCTTGGGTTATTGATCAGTGTGTTTTTGTTGTTCGCTCTGTTATGGGATTTTCGTCGCGCCAACCAGCGGTTGGTTCATGCACAGCGACAATTACCTGAATCCTTCGCTATCGGCAATCGTCAGTCGGTGACGTTGACCTTGGGCAATGTGTTGGCTGAGGGGACAACGAGAGAATTAACGTTAGAGATTTTTGATCATACGCCGGATTCAATGACGATTGAAGAATCCATGCCCATCCAATTTTCGATGGAAGCCGGTCGCAGTTATCAATTGCTGTATCACGGGCAGTTTCATCAACGAGGCTTAGCCGAATTTGGCGATTTGGATGTACGTTATTTATCGCCGTGGAAGCTTTGGGACGTGCAGCAGTCGATTGCCCTGCCGCAAGCCGTGAAAGTGTATCCAGACTTTATGTCGATCGCGTGGTTGGATGCCTTGCACGATGATGAGCAACATATGTTACTTGGATTGAATCGTCTGCAGCGCCGCGGAGATGGGATGTCATTTCGGCAATTGCGCGAATATCGTGATGGCGACAATATTCGTCATATCGACTGGAAGGCATCGTCACGACAGCAAAAGATGATCACCCGTGAATTTGAAGACGAGCGGGATCAGCAAATCGTGTACTTGCTAGATTGTGGACGCCGAATGCGTAGTCAGGATGATGCGCTTAGCCACTTTGATCACGCACTCAATGCCATGCTCATCTCTGCATCTGTGGCGCTCAAGCATGGTGATGCTGTTGGCATGATGGGGTTTGCAACCGATGAACAGCGCTATTTCAGGCCCGCAAAAGGCCATAGCCAGTTAAATGCACTACTCAACTACGCCTACGATATCCAGTGCACCCAAAACACGGCGGATTATCTTGCGGTCACGACTGAACTGGCGCTACGCCAGAAAAAACGGGCGTTGGTCATTCTGATTACCAACTTGCACGACGAAAGCGCCGACGAACTGCTTGCCGCGGTGGCTTATCTCAAGCGCAATCATCAAGTGATGGTTGCCTGTATGCGAGAGGCCGTGGTGAGTCGTCATCTGGCGAACCCGGTTGAGCAGTCGACAGATGCTTTTTTATACCTGGGCTCTTTATCGTATATGCAGCGGCGACAGGCGTTAATCGATAAGCTTCAGAATCAAGGCGTGTTTATTGTCGACGCCGAACCAGATCAGCTGCATCTTGGTTTAGTACAACACTATTTGTCTTTGAAAAGACAAGGTGTGATTTAACCCGCTAGCAAAACGTGCCTTGCTGAGCCCCTGACACCTTCATGCTTAATCACTGCGCTTTGTGCGGATTCGTTTATTGTGCGTGTCTGGGTCAAACCCTCGGAATTATCCGGGAATTAAAGCCTTGGGGCATTGTGATCGGGTTTGAAAAGCAAACGTAAAGAGCATGTTGGGTATGTGCCGGCAAACTTGTCGCCGCTCTTTGGGAATATACTCACGCGCACACGTTCATTGCGTATGCGGCACTTTGTCACTGCATTCCTGCCGAATTTCCATAGCCGCGATATCCATTCTGAAGACAACAAATCCGGCGCATTCAAACAAAAACTGATATAATCCCGCGCCTTTGAGCGTATAAGCCCGAGTAAACCCGGTCGGATAGTTACCGATATTGCGCCGGATCACCGAATAATCACCTGTAGTAGGGAGTTCTTAAATGGAATTCGCTTTCACCGAAGAGCAACAAATGATCCGCGATACCGCGGAGAGTTTTCTGACTGATGTATCCGCATCAGAGGCCATTCGTGCTGCCATGGCCACTGAACAAGGCTATGACAGCGAGCTGTGGTCACGAATTTGTACCGAGCTGTATTTTCAGGCAGTGACCATTCCGGAAGACTTTGGCGGAATGGGCCTGGGTTACGTCGAATTGGTCGCCGTGATGGAGCAAATGGGGCGCTTCTTGTTGTGTGCACCGTACTTTTCAACCGTTTGTATGGCTAGCACCGCATTGTTGGTTGCTGCCAATGAAGAGCAACAAGCTGAGTACTTCGGCAAGATTCTCGAAGGAGAAACCGCAACATTGGCGTTCACTGCTAACGGTAAGTGGGATGCAAACGGTGTTGAAGCGACCTTCAAAAAAGACGGCGATAGCATCGTATTAAACGGCAGCTACCGTTACGTGATCGACGGCCACACTGCACAAAACCTTGTGCTGGCTGCTCGCGAAGAAGGTACATCGGGTGACGACGGTATTGCATTGTTTGTATTGCCGGCTGACACCGCAGGCGTTACCCGCACTTGGTTGCCAACGATGGATCAAACCCGCAAACAAGCACAAATTGAGCTTGTGAATGTGGCGCTGACATCTGCCAATTTAATGGCAGAGAATGCAGCTGACGACCTAGCTAAGATTCTTGATCTGGCGACCATTTGCCTTGCCGCAGAGCAGGTTGGTGGTGCTGCGCAGATACTGGATATGACGGTTGCTTACACCAAAGAGCGTGTGCAATTTAATCGCCCGGTGGCAAGCTTTCAGAGTGTTAAACACAAAGCAGCAGACATGATGACCAAAGCCGAAGCCGCGCGCTCCGGTGTCTACTACGCAGCGTGTATTGCACAAGATGCATTAGTTAACGGCCCATTAGCCGGTGAGCTGCGTGAAGCGGCCAGCATCATTAAATCGGATGTGTCCGATGCGTACTTCCAGAATGCTGGTGATGCCATCCAGTTGCATGGCGGCGTTGGTTTTACGTGGGAATACGACGTACATATGTATTTCAAACGTGCTAAAGCTACTGAACATTTCCTCGGCAATGCCAGCTACCACCGTGAGCGTCTGGCTGAGCTGTTGTTGGATTAATCGCGGAGGATAAAAACATGAAATTGACATTTAGTGCTGCAGACGAACAATTCCGCGAAGAAGTTGCTACCTGGCTGAAAGCCAATCTGGTGGGCGAATTTGAACAACTGAAATTCCGCGGCGGCCCCGGTGACGAACATATGTTCCCGGAAGAGCGTAAAAAGTGGGAACAAAAACTGGCCGAAGGCGGCTGGACGTGTGTCGGTTGGCCAACAGAGAACGGCGGCCGTGGTTGCTCCATTGAGCAACAGGTAATCTTCAACGAAGAATACGCCCGTTCTGGTGCGCCGGGTCATGTTGGCCATATTGGTGAAGGTTTGGCGGGGCCAACCATCATTGCGTTTGGTACCGACGAACAAAAGAAAAAATACCTGCCGGGTATTGTTGCTGGTAAAGAGCTGTGGTGTCAGGGCTATTCTGAGCCGGGTGCCGGTTCTGATTTGGCTAACGTAAAAACCAAAGCGCGTTTTGATGAAGCTAAAGGCAAGTGGATTATTAACGGCCAGAAGGTATGGACCTCATTGGCCCATGAATCCGATTATGTGTTTGTTATTGCACGTACCGATCCAGATTCTGTGGCACATCGCGGTTTGGGCTTCTTCTTGATGAAGATGGATCAACCCGGTATTGAAGTGCGCGGTATTGAGCAGCTGACCGGAACCTCTGAATTTAACGAAGTCTTTTTTGACGACGCAGAGTGCGATGCAGGCGATATTGTTGGTAAGCCCGGTGATGGCTGGAAAGTCGCAATGGGTTTGCTCGGTTTTGAGCGTGGTGTATCAACACTGGGCCAGCAGATGCAGTTTCAGAATGAACTGAATCAAGTGATCGAGATTGCCAAAGAAAATGGCGCTGCGAAAGATCCCACCATTCGACAGCGTATTGCCAAGGCTCACGCGGGTTTGAAGATCATGCGTTACAACAGCATGCGTACCTTATCCGGTGATGCGGGTGATGGTTCTTTGCAGAAAGAAGCGCTGATGTACAAGCTGTATTGGGCGACTTGGCACCGTGATTTGGGCGAATTGGCGATGGATGTGATGGGCCCTGAATGTGAAATGTTAGACGCCGGCCCATATGAGTTGTCGCGCTTGCAATCCATGTATCTGTTTGTACGTTCTGATACCATCTACGGCGGTACTAACCAGATTCAGCGCAATATTATCGCTGAGCGTGGTTTAGGTATGCCAAAAGAGCCAAAAGTCGTTATTAAAGCCGATTAAACCGCTGTTTATAGCATTCAACGCCTTTGTGCCTGTGGCATAAGGGCGTTCACCTATAGGAATTCTTGAGATGTATGATGTAAAAAACCCACAATACGTTGAAGGCAAAAACCTGATCGCTGGTAAATCAGTGTTGATCACTGCTGCTGCGGGCGCAGGAATCGGTGGTTCTGCGGCAAAGCGTGCGATTGAAGAAGGCGCACGTGCATTGGTTATTTCTGACGTGCACGAAGGCCGTTTGGAAAAGTCCGTTGCAGAATTGAAAGAGCTGACTGGCAAAGACAACGTCTGGGGCAAGCTGTGTAATGTTTGCGACGAAGACGAAGTACAAGCACTGATCGCGTTTTCTGAAGAGAAACTTGGTGGTGTTGATATCCTGATCAACAATGCTGGCCTGGGTACGTCCAAAGAGCTGATCGATATGGAAGACAGCGAGTGGGATAAGGTTATTCAAGTCACCCTGTACGGAACCATGCGTATGACGCGTCACATGATGCGTGTGATGAAAGAACGTGGTGAAGGCGGTGTTATCGTTAACAACGCATCCGTTCTAGGCTGGCGTGCACAGAAAGAACAAGCGCACTACGCAGCAGCTAAAGCTGGCGTTATGGCGCTGACACGTTGTGCAGCACTCGAAGCCGCTGAATTTAACGTACGTATCAACGCAGTAGCGCCATCGATCGCGATGCACCCTATGTTACGTAAGTCTGCCCCAGCTGATCTGTTAGCCGAGCTGGAAGCAAAAGAAGCCTTTGGCCGTGCTGCTGAAGTATGGGAAGTTGCGAATGTGATGATGTTCTTGGCATCAGACTACTCGTCTTACCTAACCGGCGAAATTATCTCAACATCAAGCCAGCGCGCTTAATCGTCTGAAACGCATTTATTCATTGAGGAGAAAATCATGAGAGAAGCAGTAATCGTAGCAACCGCTCGAACCGGTTTGGCTAAATCTTTCCGTGGCTCATTCAACGACACTGAATCCCCAGCAATGGGCGGACACGTTGTTCGCGCTGTTGTTGAAAAAGCAGGCATCGACCCTGCAACTGTTGAGGACTGTCTGTTTGGTGCAGCAGCACAACAGGGCACACAAGCTTACAACCTAGGTCGTTTATGCGCGATCGCAGGTGGCTTGCCAGATACTACACCGGGTATGGCAATGGAGCGTCAGTGTTCTTCAGGCCTGATGACTATCGCAACTGCTGCAAAAAGCATCATGTGTAACGAGTATGACGTTGCTGTTGCTGGTGGCGTAGAGTCAATTTCTCTGACTCAAAACAAGCACAAGAACACCTACCGCAATGTTTCAAAAACCGTACTGGAAGTGGATCCTACTGCTTACATTCCGATGATTGAAACTGCAGAAATCGTTGCAGAGCGTTACAACATCACTCGTGAAGAGCAAGATGCTTACTCTCTGATCAGCCAACAGCGTACAGCTGCTGCTCAGCAAAATGGTGCCTTTGAATCTGAAATCGTACCGATGAAAGCGGTTAAGTCAGTTTTCAATAAAGAAACCAAAGAAGTCACTTACGAAGAAGTGATTGTTGATCGTGACGAGTGTAATCGTCCGGGTACTACCGCTGAAAGTTTGGCATCACTTGAGCCAGTATGGAAAGACGGTAAATGGGTACAAGAAGGCAAATACATCACTGCCGGTAACGCATCTCAGTTGTCTGACGGCGCTGCAGCATGTTTGGTGATGGAAGCTGGCAAAGCGAAAGAACTGGGTCTTGAGCCTCTGGGTATTTACCGTGGTTTGGCTGTTGCTGGTTGTAAAGCTGACGAAATGGGCATTGGCCCTGTTTTCGCCATTCCTAAGTTGCTTGAAAAGCACGGTTTGACAGTTGATGACATCGGTTTGTGGGAAATCAACGAAGCCTTCGCTAGCCAAGTGGTTTACTGCCAAAAAGAACTGGGTATCGATATTGAGAAGCTGAACGTTAATGGCGGCGCTATCTCAATTGGTCACCCGTTCGGTATGTCTGGTGCACGTATGGTGGGTTCTGCGTTGCTTGAAGGTAAGCGTCGTGGCGTTAAATACGTCGTTATCAGCATGTGTATCGGTGGCGGTATGGGTGCTGCAGGCTTGTTCGAAATCGCTTAAGATCATCGATCGTGATCTGTGCCGGCTTCTAACGAAACCGGCTGGGTGAAACGAAGACTGAAGTGAGAACAAAGAGTAATAAAAAAACCGGCAGTTTCGCCGGTTTTTTTATGCGTGCTCATTCCCAAGTTGTTTCTAACGTTCGAAATAAACCTCAATCGTTTTTTTGGCAATGGCTTCGTTTCTTAATAAAAACGCGGCTGTGGCGGGTGCGATGTCGGCACTGATGCCGGGCACTGCATCTTTCATCGCATAAACGGTTAACTGATACCGATGTTTACCTGAGCCTTTGGGTGGGCACGGGCCGGAATATTGATAAAGCCCGTAGTCATTTTTTACCACCTGAGCTTCGTGAGGTAATTGCGGCGACGATTCGTCACCCGCGCCTTTCTTAAGCGCGTTGTAAGATGCCGGAATGTCGATCACAATCCAATGCCACCACCCATTGCCGACAGCATCGGGGTCAAACAAGGTCACTGCAACGCTCTTCGTGCCTTTGGGCAGATCACGCCAGCTAATTTGTGGTGACACATTTTTGCCGTTGCAGCCTTCGATATTGAAGACTTGTTCGTTGGGTACACGTTGGCCGTCTTTGAAATCGGTACTTGTCAGCGTGAATGCCGATGCCGTTGATGTCATGAGCACGCCCGCAATGAATGCGAGTGTGGTCGGTAGCAATCTGATTTTGGGTATCATTGTTAAATGCTCCCTGCGTGGTTAATTATCGTGATTTTGGCAGGTGATCTACCTGAAAGTGCCATTGATCGATGAGAATTTAGTAACGTATAGAATAAAGATGTATAACTCTCAAAAAAGCGCACAGATGTAGCGTGATAAAAATGCTATCAAAATACGACAACAAGTGTGGCTACAACCACCTATGTTTAGTCGTATCAAGCAAACGCTTGAGACGTGTTTACAAAAAGATAATCGCTTGGACAACGGAATATCAACGCGGTTGCCCTTATTGAATATCAGCCTTGCAGGGGACCCTATGAAACGCCAAATATATCTGATGACCATTGTGGCTCTGACGAGNCTGTTTTTGTCTGCTTGTGGTGGTGGCCTGACGGACACTGATGATTCTGATGGCGGTGGCTTGCAAGGCAACGAAATTCCCTTTCCTGAACCGGTTCCGGCCAGTGGGCTTTGCCAGAGTGGCGATACTCAGCGCGGCGCGACTGCCTGCGGCGTCGACAATGTTGGCAGGCTGACACAATCCTGTGTGGATGGCGTTTGGCAAAATACTAGCCAATGTGACACCCAATGCTGGGGTAATTGGCGTGATCTTGAATTAGCGGTGATGGATTTTACTAACATCAGCGATCAGGCATTACACGACCAGTTACTCGGCTTTGTTGAAGAGGCAGCAGGGCGCCTTGAAACCACCCTTGATGTACGCGATACCAACGAACGCCTGCGCCTCAATCGCAGTGTTTGTTATGACATTGACGTGCCTTCTGCCTGGCGAACACAAGGGCTCGCCAATACCGATTTTGTCGTATTTCTAGATAACGCTACGGATAACTGCACCACTAACACACTTGCTTGGGCAACCACATGTGATTGGGATGCTAACGGTAAGCCTATCGCCATGCGTTTGAACATGTGCCCACGCATGCTTAGCAACCCAGAGCCCGTAACCGATGTTGATACCCTTGAGCATGAGATGATTCATGGGTTGGCTTTTAACCCTCAGGGCTACGACAACTTCGTTGGCTGTGACGGACGATCACTGGGTGGCATTGAGCAAACAACCCGCATGGTGACCAACCCGTTTGGCGAATCGCAGCGGGAAATCACCACCGGACGTGTTGTGATGCAAGCCCGAGAACACTTCGGTTGTAGCGCACTCACTGGCGTACCCCTGGAAGATGACGGCGCCCAAGGCACTGAGAGCGCGCACTGGGAGCAACGCCTATTTGCCCATGAAACCATGGCGGGGAATCAATTTGGGCCATCCAGGCTCTCTAGCGTGACATTGGCATTGTTGGAAGATTCCGGTTGGTATCAACCCGACTACAGCCGTGCTGACGCATTATTCCACGGTAAAGGGCAGGGCTGTGCCTTCCTGACGGCGACAGCACCACAAGAATTCCCCTTCGATTTTTGTAGCTCTGTGAGTGATAACGGTTGCTTGCCCGATGCAACACATCGCGGCATTTGTCAGATTTTTGAAACCAGCGGTGATGTGACAAATCCGGTATTTCAACACTTTGGGAATAGCACCGAACTTGGCCCGGAAGTCAGTGAATTCTTCCCATTTCGGGCAGAGCCCTTCGATCTCACCGGTACGCTCGCCAGTGTCGGTTTTCATCATGCCTGTACCGACCCTCGTGGCAGTACTTTCGTCAATCGTAACATCGGCGAAACTTGGGGCGAATCTTCGCGCTGTTTTACCGGTGTTGACCCGAACAGCGGCGCTCGCACGGGGCTGTGTTATGAATCGGTCTGCAGGGATGATCACCTTGCAGTGGTTTATGAAGGCGTCGAATACATCTGCCCGCAGGAAGGTGGTTCAATGGGCATTCCCTTCCAGAATATTGAATTGATTTGCCCGCAGTTTGCGAGGATTTGTCAGTAACTTAAAAACTCTTGATGTTCTCTTTAAGATTTAAATTTACGGCCGATGTGGTTCCAATTGTGAAGTATTCGAAGTGGAAGCGGCCTACTGTAGTAGGCTTTGCTGATATCCATTGCAACTGTAAATAATAGACAGATTTGGTTTTTAGGAGCCGGCTGATTACTTGGAAATAACACTGTGTGTTAGCACGCTGGATCGTAAGTCTTGTCCGGCATTTTCTTGCTTAGCTAGCCCGAGAGGCAGGGGCTTTGTTATGTTTCTTAGTCGCCTGTGGATGTCTGTGTATATAACAGATTGGCAAGGGTGGTCATTTGTATTTGGGAGGTTGTAAGTCGAATTCCATGCGTTTAGGTGTTTTTCGCGGATCTTGAATAGCCCGTCAGCAATAGGCGTTGACGCGCCCCAAAAGGAGTAAATTACGGCTGGGTATTCGAATCCACTGATTTGCAATAACTTTGACAGTTTTAATTGCCGTACCCTTTGGTGGTAGTGAGTGGATCAAATGTATTGTGGTTGATTAGATGGATGGGTTTTGACTGTGATCATGCGCTATATACTAAAAGTGCAGGATGCGGACAATGCCTTTTGTTATAGAGTTACGAATAATGATTAGTATGGACGTTGGTACGTTGTAGAAGACTCAACCTGATTGCGGTCGCGCTGTGATGCTGTGCGTTAGGGGGAGGAGGCTAGATATAGTCGCCATTTTTCTGGTCCGGCACGCTCTTTATGTGTCACCGGGCGACGGTGGTTGTATATTGGATTTTGTTCGCCAGGTTACTGAGGTCGGCGGCGATGCGGTCTGTGCGGGATAGTATTATAGTCGTCAATTGTATAGCTACAGTTAGAGAACGCTTTCTATTTTAGGCTGGCTGCTAGGTTTGGCTGGTAGTTTCACTAGGAGCGATTCCGCGATACATGTATTGACGCTCACGGGGACATTTTAGAATATCGAATCAACATGCTAAAAATTTGCGGAAGCCATGTTTCTTTCAGTTGACTTTGAATATTTTTAGAATGTAATACTTTGTAATAAATTGAGGCTTAATGTTATAAATTCATTGTTCTAATTTTATTCAAATTTTGATACCTTACGCGGCCGTTAGTTTATAACACTGACATATTAGTATTCGCGCTAGGGGAATATATGCGTAAGCTCACTATAGGGGTCATCTCGTTGTTGAGTGGGATGGCGGTTGCCAATGTGCCCGAACCTTCATTTGTATTGTTTGGACAAGTGTATGTTGGCGATGAAGTCGTAGAGCAACCACTTCAGATTTCTGTTCGTTCTGAACGAACCAATAATGAGCTCACTCAAGCTCGTCTTACTCCTGAGAACAACTATACCTTCACTTTGGAAATCCCTTTAGAAGCGAGTGTTGGTCCGGAAGGTGGGAGTTCGGCACGCATAAACGAGCCTGTTAGTCTTTGGGTTGCCAATTCTCCCGTGACATTTGAAGCTGTTGGTGAATCCATTTTTAACGGCATTATTGATGAGCGCGGGCGAGTTGCTCAAATTAAATTGAGCTTGAAGGATAAACACGATTCAGACGGTGATGGAATTCCTGATATCGTCGAGCGCCAGAATGGTCAGAATGAAAATGATCCGAATGATCCTGTCGCTTTCGGAGGGCGAGACATTGATGGTGATGGTGTATCGAATGCCGCTGAATTTCTAGCCGGAACCTATGATCCTTTTGGTGATGTTGACGGCGACGGCTTTTCAAATGAAGAAGAATATGTGCTCGGTTCTGATCCAGCATCAATTGGCAGCATGCCTCGAGTAAAAGCCAATCAGGGCAACTATTCGCCGCTGCATGTTGCGGAATCTTCATTGAGTTTTTTGAAAAACGAAAGTGGTAGTGATCTCGTTTGGCCTTCTGCTGCAGGAGTTNCGGCTTCTATCGTACCGATGTATTGGAATGCTGATCAATATCTTGATTATCTTGTGTCGAGCTCTCAGGGAAAAGTATATCTCTACCAGCAAAGTGAAAACGGTAGATTCGAACTAAAATCAGCCCTGAATTTTGATCAACTTGTTTTTAATGGGCATATCTATGCCGGCCTTACCAATCTTGATCAGTCGGATGCAGAAGAGCTCTGGTTCTATTCCCATACGAGAAGAGAATACCTGATCTATAAACGAGAGCCTGGTAATGGTTCGACTGATCAGCCGTACGGAAATAACCTATGGATATCGGCTCCTACACCGATTACGGATGGTAATTCAACGCTAGCGGATATTGATTCAGATGGTGTGCCTGATATTGTTGCAAGTGGACATAGTCTCAATCAGGACGGTGTTGTTGTTGCCGACACAATTGCCAGCGCAAAAGGGCAATGGGATGGCATTAACCTGACGTTTGGCACGCCAAAGTTAATCACTCAACAACCCTACTTTGAATTCTCGCATTTTGCTGTTTTGGATAATGTCAAAGAAGCGGGTTTTGATGCCGCGAAAGACTTACTCATTAAATCCCAAGTTGATGGGGCGGTTAGTCAAAAGTATCTGCTGAACTTGTCGTTCAACAGTTTGGCCAAGTCGGACATTGATAATTCGATAGTACAGCATGTGTTTTCCGGAGCAACGACCGAACAAGATGTGCAAACTGCTACCCAGTTAAACAGAATCAACACGGCGTCATTTGACGATGTTTTTACCGTTAGTAACTTAGATGGTGACACCGATAAAACCATGGATGTAATCCAGTTTATGGGGGCGACGGGTGAGCATGCCGGTAAGTTCCGCGTTATAAAGGGATTTAAATCAACGATTGATACCGATGGTGATGGGGTAGCTAACTATAAGGATGTTGCTTCGGATAACCCTGATAGGCCATTACCTCAAGGAAATATCGATTTTGATGGGGATGGCGTGCCTTATGCTATCGATACCGATAACAGTGGCACGCGAGATTCAGACTCCGACGGTGTGCCTGATAATTTCGAATTGTTGAATCGCCTGGATCCTATGCTGCAGGCCGATGCCAATTCAGATGCCGATGGTGATAATCGCACAGCGGTTCAGGAGTTTTATGAGCAGACTGATCCAAATGACGAGACATCGTTTGTTCGTGAATCAGCCGTTCTGAAGCGCTCAGTTATTGCGTTTGAGAAAGCCGCGTCAGATATTGATATTTTGGGTGGTGAGATCGTTTTGTCATCCCAGGCATCGCCAGAAATTAAGTTAATCAATCAGTCGGATTTTTCCCAGATACGCAGTTTTCCTGTTGATGACATAAACGGTGTTTCGCTTGTACGCGTGA
Source organism: BD1-7 clade bacterium (assembly GCA_902705835.1). Lineage (NCBI taxonomy): Bacteria > Pseudomonadati > Pseudomonadota > Gammaproteobacteria > Cellvibrionales > Spongiibacteraceae > BD1-7 clade bacterium. The sequence continues at coordinate 162,638 of CACSIN010000023.1, read as the reverse complement.
TTGATGGGCTTATTTTGGCTGGCACGATGAGTGGCAGTATTGAGGTCTGGAATCCTCAGTCGGGTGATCGCATAGCCAAGTTCGCGAGAGCGACGTCATCAGTGACTGCTATAAGCGTGTCAGTCGACAGTATTTATGTGGCACATGCTGGCGGCACAATTACTCGTTGGTCACGATCGGATTATTCTTATGACAGGCAGTGGCAGTTTCCTGGTGCGTTCATAACGGCTATCAACGTTTTGGGGCGCGATTTGTTTGTCAACGTGTCTCACCCAGATCGCGAAATGCGGATTATTGATCTCGATAGTGGTTCAGTTTCCAATGTTGTTTCGATGGCCGAGCATTGTTGTGAGCAAACAAAATCTGTCAAAAACGGTGCTGGTTTACTGCTTTTGAATGCAAACGGTCAAGACACGATATCTACGTTTAATATCGGAAACCTGGTTTCGAGTGATTTGGTGGTGGCGTCTGGTATTAGTGATTTTGCCGTCCATGGGGATGCTATCTATATTGGTCGTAAGAGCGGGTTAATCGAAAAATATTCCCTTTTAGACGGTACGTTTCTCGGCAATGTTGCCACCTCAAACGGCTATGTTAGGAAGATTCAGATGTTACCGCAGGGTATGGTGACATTGCATTCAGATGGAACGGTTCATTTCTGGGAGTACAACTGATGCGGTTATTGATTGTAGGGCTATTCGTGGCCGTCATGTTGTCAGGTTGTGGAGGTGGTAGTTCTTCGAGTGGGAGCGACTCACCTGATAGCAATAATACCGGTGGAGCAGGAGGTGGCGGTGGGAATAAGCAGATTTCAATCCCTGATTCGGCGGTAAAGCCCGGTTCCCAGGGGGCAAACGTACCGGTTTCCATAAATGATCTTGGATCGGATGATCCCATTTATTTCTCGGTGGTTGGCGCTGCCGTCGAGTCGGGAGATGTTGAGGTCACNCCATCGTCCGCTGTTCTTCTTCCAACCGATGGCGAAGCTGCGCTATTACTCAAGGTTGCAGAGCGAGGCTTGACCGATGTTGTTGATGTCACGGTTGAGTTTTCTACTGCTGATAACAAAGTCGTTAAGGCAACCTTCGAAGTAGCACCGAATTAAGGCAAAGACAATGAAGTATATAAGCGTGCTGCTGTCAGTACTGGTCATGGCTGCCTGCGGTTCTGATAAAGACTCGCCTTTGGATGAATACACATTTGTTCCTGAGGTTGAAGGCAAGGATGTTGTTGCAAAAGTAGGTGACTCTGAAATTACCAAAGGTGAATTGAGTCACCAGTTGAGTTACTACTCAACAGGGCCGATGAACATTCAGCAAAAAGACGTCGATATCATTTTGGCAAAAATGATTGACGATGAACTTTTAGCCAAGAGGGCCATGGAAATCGGTTTTTCGCGTTCACCAGAATTTTTGGTCAATCAAAGAAAGCTGTTGGCATTTGAATATCGACGATTTATAGAAGCAGAAATTAATAAGAAAGTGCGTGTAACCGATGCGGACATCGAAGCATATTACGAAGGTCATAAGTTGAATTTTGAGAAGCCAGCCATGTATCGAATGGCGATATTCAAGACATCCACGTCAGGGAAAACGCAAATCAAACATTTGAAGGAGCAAGCGGAAAAACTCGAGCTTGAAAAGGGTTTTGGTGCACTCTCTCGTTCCTCCGATCATATGAGCACCCGTAGTCGTGGCGGAAAATTAGCATGGTTAGGAGAGAATTCGTCTATGGCAGGAGTTCCGGACGACGTCATTGTTGCAGGTAAACGATTAAAACTCGGTAATGTTTCTGAAGAAATTCTGATTGGTGATGACATCTATCTCGCTCGGCTGATCGCGACAAAACCCGGTGCAGTAGTGTCGCTGTCTCAGGTAAAGACAGATATTCGCGAAAAGCTGCTCGCAAAAAGTCGGCAAGAGTATCTCCAGATGTATCTGGAGGATGCGAAGTCTGCATACCCCGTCAATATTGTGAAGACAAAAATCCAAAAGAATAACGTTAGCCAGCCAGAAGCTCCGGCGGGGCCGCCGGGATTTCCCGTCCAGTAATAAGGATATCGGATGAAGTTTACGTATAAATCACTGATTACGTTAGTGTGTCTGTTCTTTGCGGCAGCAAGCCTTCAAGCAAAAACGCTGACGATTCAGGCGGACAAATGGCAACTGATTTCCTTTCCGAGATTACCGGGCGAGGCTGATTCCGCTTCTCGAACTGTCGAATCAGTTTTTCAGCTGTCAGGTGCATCCAATGGCAACGCGTTAGTGTCTGTATGGGCGTGGCAATATGGAACGACTGAAAGCACTTCAGGACCGGTTACCGGATGGCGCTGGAAAAGTTGGCATGCGAGTGCGGATATCGATATGCCCCGACTGACTTACCTGAATACCGGAGTTGGTTACTGGGTGAAAACGTCACGGGAATTAGTTGTTGATCTTGACGGTTTTGACACCATGGATGGGAATACAACACTTTATGCCGGATGGAACTTGATTGGCCTCTCGAATGAAGACTTGCTGCCTTATGACCAGGCCCTAGCAGGCGTCGGATTCGCGCAATTATGGTCTTATGATCATAATCAGCAGCGTTTTCTCTCGGTCCAGCGTGCGGCTGACACTGATGTATTGATCAATGAAGATTTTCGGTTGGTAGGTGGTCACCGAGGGTACNGGGTTTTTCGTCAGAGCTCTGATCCACAGGTTACTATTGACCCATTGCTGGAGACATTGTTACCACCTGATATCGATGTGGCCCCCTACGAAACAGTGATCGAATATGGTACTGCGCAACCGTGGTCAAAAACAGCGGGAGACATCGATGTTGGAGATGACGGCGTATTAGATTTCCCCAACACGCAGTCATTTCTTGATTTTGGCGATTTTTCGACGCGTAAAACAATGTCTATTCGTAATGCCGGTAAAGGCGTTTTGTCATGGGATGCAGAGATACTGTCGGGAGCTAATTGGCTGTTAATTGAAGCAACAGATAGTGAGGGTAACCCTGTTCTTGCTGATACAGTTCATGGCGTAGCGGGTGCAGGTGATAGTGAGCTAGCGCTTGTTGTCAACAGAAGAAATCTGGCGCCTACGTTTGGTAATCCTCTAACAGCGACGTTAAAGATTACTTCTGGGAGCCAAGAGAAAGAGATCACGGTTTTAATGGATGTTGCCGACGTTGTTGGTGATTACGAAATTACTGTTAATCTCCAGGAAATAGACGGTAAAGTCGCTGATTTGCACAATCCAAAATACTTCCTTAGTTTTGCTCGTGATGGTGAAGGTACAGCGAATGTAAAAGCGTTTCTTGATGAAGAGCGATCACTGTTAATTCCACATATCACGTATTTGAGTGGCAGTATTGTGCCAAACCCGCAATCCAGTGTATTGGTCACTGGCCAACTCTACCTCCCTCCGAAAACATCAAAAGACCTCGGCGCAGAGTTTAATCCGTATGATCAGGAAATTCGCCGCGAATTTACTTTTGTCGGCGAACGCAGTGATGGTCAGGATGGATTAACACCGATGGATCTTCGAGGTGAGTACTATGAAAACGTGTACGGCATACTCGACGAACCCATTCAATTGCGCGGAGAGTTTGTTGCGCGGAGACTAAGCCCAACGCCTGCGAGAACTGACCGCGTAGAAAGTAATGATCCTGAACAATCAGATGATGAGAATATCTACACCTTATCAGTCAACAAACGCGTCAAGATTGCATCGTTAGTGACTTCATTAGGTATTGACCATCCTGAGCCGAGTAGTCTCAAGGTGACTCTGATTTCTCCTGAGAATACTTCAGTCGTTCTCCATCAGAATACTGATCGATCTTTGGCCAATGCTGTATTTCCTTCGTCGGATGATGTATGGGATATCGATGGACTGGAGAGATTTACAGGCGAACAATCTTTAGGACAATGGAAGCTCAAAGTAGTGAATACATCACAAGAACCCTACGAACTCAAGAACTGGTCTATTGATGTGTCTGGTGCAAATGTGTACCGAGTTGAGGGCAGTATCAAAACGCCGATTTCTGGCGCCACGGTTACCATTACAGGATGTGGCTATTCAGAAACTAAAGACCTTTCTGGGCGTTTTTTCTCATTCGATGGACTCATTCCCTGTGATTATGACGTTTCTGTAAGTGGTTTTGGTTATGAAACACTCACGACATCGGTATCTGTTCGAGATTGTTTGCAAGTGAAATCTGAAGGGCATACTTGTGAAACTGATGAAGATTTTACAGTGTTAATTGATTATGACCCGAATACGCCATTGACATCCGGGCGGCCGGTTCCAATTTTACATCAAGGCGATATGAAAATACTGGTAACGCCTCAGGCGATTACCTTGGCCACCGGCTTGGATGGCAACTCGACAGTACGTGCTGTTGATATTACGGATTATGATGAAGCGCCGTTTCATGACAATTCGCCATCACGGCAGTGGGAGTTGTGGAAAAACGGTTCGGTTGTCTATTTACCAAATGCTAATGGATCTGTGGGTATTTCGCCTGCGTCGCAATATACCAATACAATGAATCTGATTGCTAATGCCGAGGACTCTACGGATTGGCAGCTGTTTAATTACTTCGTTGAAAATACCGATACATCGCTGCCTCCAGGGATTCAGAGGGCTTATAAAATTGTACAGAAAAGTGTGAATGATGACAGTTACGATTCGGGATTAACGAGTCATCTACGTTTTATAAATCAAAACAGTACTGGACAAACATTTTCTGCAAAGGGAGGAGAACGACTAACATTCTCGGTTTTCGTGAAGGCTGGTACTGCAAGTGAATTTATTTTTTCACCGGCAACAAATGGGGCGCCAATGTGGGCCGAAAAAGTCCGGATTTCCGACGGGTATATTTATAACAGTAATGGTTTGGAAATGGCGGTTGATATTCAATCACTAGATCAAGGTTGGAAGCGCATATCAATAACAACGGCAATGCCAATCGGTGATGAATATCCAGAGACTTTCGAATCTTTATCTATTTTGTTTGCCCTCAGTCGAGATGGAAATTTCATCAGCGGAAATACCAGTGAAGAAACGCTATATATTTATGGCCCACAGATTACAGTAACGCCAAGATTATGGGTGCCTATCGCTGTTGGGGATATTACAACGTTTATTCCGGGTGTATTGACCGAAGCAGTTGTTACACCTTATGCCCCAACCTCGGGTAAACAGTTGTTGGCCGGGCAAACGCCAACGGCACAAGACTATATCGTAACGNCTTCTGCGACTGGCGTTGATAAGTTCTGGACTTATACCTTCCCGAACGAAGAGGACAACGCTGGTTTTTATACCTTGAAACTACGCAGTGACTATACGCCTTCAGGCGGTTCGCAAAGCCAAGCGGAGACGTTTGAAACATTTTCGGTCGCATATAAAGCGACAGACAAACTCCATCTTGATGTTGCTTCTGTACATGCGTCGGCAGGTCAATTGCCGACTAGCCAATCCGAGCCCGTTAGTTCACGAATATACCATTTGATTGAGGCAACAACGTTTGATGTTGACCGTGCTCCGTTGCAAACAGATCCAGCAAATGGTGGGCTGGAAGATACCATGCATTTCAAGGAAGCAGTTGATTCCCTCACTAAAACCAATGAAGCAGGTGATTCGTCAACTGTGATTCATGAACCTGCGAGCGAAGAGGGCGGATCCCACTACCGTATGATGATTTCGGTAGGACAACTTTATTCCACCGGATCTTCGTATGGCTCATACACAACCACAAATGATCTGGATATCAACATCCGTTTGGATTCCGGTGTGCAATCACAGAAGGAGGCAGAATAATGAAGGTTAATACGAAATTTTGCCTCAGTGTGTCAATCTTGTCCGCGTGCGTTTTTTCTTCGGCGCCCGTCAGCGCTCAAAATCGTGTGGTGGACCAGGCTTTAATCGATACTATGCCGGAGTTAAAGGCTGCATGGCAGTTACTGAGGTGCGGCACTAACTACAAAGCTGAGTGGTTCGGCGATGGGCTTGCAGGTTTCGGAGACTCCAGCGGCGATGTAGATGAATTTCGATATTCGTCATCAACGACAGAGAAAGAGGGCGAGCAAACACTAACAGGGCCGAAAACCTATAAGGAATTGTTAAGTGCCTACAACTCTCCGGCGACAGTATATTCCGGCTGTGCTGATGGTGATTTTGATAGTGCTGTGTTTTCAGGGCTTGATAACCACAAAAGTGAGGGGTTTCTTAACCATGCAATAGTCTCCTTTAACCGTGTTCTGCACACGCCCGCGTCTACAGCGATCATCGAATCGGCGACATGGGGCCTGCAAGAGAGTGTAAATGCCTATATTGAGGGGCAATCACTTTTCGCCAATGATTTGATGCTGAATGGACTACGCAGCCGTTTTCGTGTTGAAGAAGGGGCTTTAGCAGATACACCGTTGGGTTTTTTGACTCAAAGTGCTTCTGAGTTTTCCGAATCCATCGGATTGATTAGCCCGGTGTTCATAACAAATCGTAGCAGGATGCGTGCGGATATTGATAAGTCTCAGTTGCCCCATTCACCGCCTTATATGGTGATTAATCATAGAGGTCCGAAAACACCCAATGAATACCAGCGTTATACGGAGCTGCTGAATCGATATGGTATGGCTGCTGGCAGCGAAGCCAAGTACCTGTTTTATCGTGATAATGTCGTCGATGTTGATAATACGCCGAAGGGCAATTTTCCGGGGCCGGAAGACAAAGACTTTAACGCAGACGGCGTTCTAAACGAGGCCGGAAGACTTGAGGCTGCGAAAGCCGCAAAAGTCGTTGGAAGTCATATTCATATGGGAGCTTTACTACTGGCCGCAACACAAACGGAAGAGCAGTTTGCGGATAACGATGGCTATCAGCTAAAACGTCAAGTGAACGATATGGATCGCTTACACGATGATATTAAATCCGGATTTAACCCGCTGTTACTTGCGGGCGATTTTGTGCCTTACCAGCCAGTTGAGAACTTTTTGCATCTCGCTCGACGACGTGTCGATGATGCAATCGTTGCAGAGAACGCGGCGCGTTCAGCGAAAAGGGTGGCTGATACCGATCGAACGAGCTTGCGCGGAGAGTTGCAAGGGTTAACGGAAAGATATAAAGATCAGCTACATGTCTTGACCGGTGTTCCTGTAATCTCTGGTGCCTTGTATACCGATGAGAAGCGACAGGAATACCTTGATAACGCTCATATCAGTGTCTGGGAAGATAATCTCGGCGAAATTGGTGTTCAAGTGCTGGCGCTGCAAGAGTCCGAGTTGCAGATAGCGCAGTTGGACAGTCAGATGAAGGCGTTGAATGACCGTATTCAGACTGAGCTAGAACGCAATCAGCAGGCCGTTAATTTGGTGATTGAGTCGGGTAGAAAAATCAGTTTGCAGCAATACGCAAATACAATGGCTAGTTGTTGTAATGTGTCTGCGGGCACTTCCCAGGGGGTATCTAGGGGTAAGTCTCAAGGTGTTTCTTTGGGAACATCAGCTGGTGGGAGCCTAGGTTACAGTTTTAGTGTAAACACGGGGCTGCTATCTCAAGGGACTTCGTCTGGAGTATCATGGGGGCTCAGTTGGGGGACAAGTTTCGGTACGAGCCAAGGCAGCAGTGAGGGTGAATCATGGGGTACCAGCTCGGGTTCTTCCCGTAACCCGAATATCGAAAAACTGGCAGAAGGCCAATCATCATTGGCATTTATGCAGGCGATTCAACAAGCTGAGTTAGACAGTATAAATAGCACGGCACAGATCAAAAACCTGATCAATGAGATGGCGACGCTCTACGTCTCGATCGATCAGGCCATTATCGCGCGGGACAGACAGTTCGCCGTGATCGAAACTATGATCCGCAGAGTTGAACATTTGATAGCTAATTACAATACGGCCCGTGACAATTTCACCAATGCCTATTTCAATAACCCTGCCTATCGCCTCGAAGCCAGCCGCGCTGAGCAAGAGGCTGAAGACACCTTTGAAACAGCGATGTCCATCAGTTACGAAGCAGCAAAAGCACTTGAGTATCTTTGGTCAGAAAATTTTAACAACCCCGTTTTGCGCCTTGATGGAGGATTGCCGGAACCGTTAGAAGTGTCGTTTGATCCGTTTGTTCGCGCAGAATCTCTTTTTGCTGCTGAATTTGCCGACGCCTACTCACCAAGTCTGGACAATTATCTGGATGCATTGGAAGCTTGGGATGTGCGTATGCGTCAGCTGCGCTCGCCAGAGCATCAGGAGGCCAACGTCCGGTTCAGCATACGTGACGATATTTTAGGTTTCGGATCGCTTACCGCTATAGATGCGGAAAAGCACTTTGCTCGATTTATCGCGGAACACCGTGTCAATGGTGATAACAATGCTAAGCCGGATTTACAGTTTGAGTTTACAATTGATATCGCAGATGAAAGCCTTTTCCCTAATCATCCAAATATAAAGATCGAGACCGTCGAAGTGAATTTGGTGAGTTCGGCTGCTCGATCTGTTCGAGATGGTTCGAGAACAGTACCAGCATTGGTTGATTTGGTGATGCTGGATCGCGCTTACGTACGCACCTTCTTTGCCGATTATCCAAGCCGTGACGATATTCTTACCTATGAACTGCAGTCTGGTCGAACGATCGATAAGTCACCTTTTATTGCGACCGTTGGCGCGACAGTGGATAGCTATGCGAACCCGGCGCCTATACCCAATACCCAACTCGCAAATCATAGCCCAGCGGTCTCGACTTGGGTTTTGCGTATTCGCAGTAGCCGTTTTAACAACAAAGATCTTAATCTGGAACACCTGAGTGATATCGAGCTGAACATCAAATACAGCTACGGTAAGCCGCGTGATATCCAGTTCCAGTAATCTATTAGAAAAGTTTTGGGGATAAAGATGAACATAAAAACCCGGATGTTTGGTGCGGCGGTATCGGTTGCATTCAGTGTTTCTCCATTGGCAATGGCTCAAGAATTCAGTCAGCCGGCACTAATTCAGCAATTAGTGCCATTTCAAGGGCGTTTGCATGACCAAGATAATCAGGTTGTCGCGAATGACATATACAACCTAACCTTTCGTGTATATACGACGCAAACTGGTGGCAACCATGTCTGGCAGGAAATCCATTCGAGCGTCAGCGTTATTCATGGTTATGTGAATGTTTTGCTGGGAGCTTCAATACCATTCGAGAATGAATCTCATGACGGCGCTACTGTGGATTTCTCTCAACCGCTTTATCTGGGCATTTCCATTAACGGCGGTGCAGAACTGTATCCGAGAACGCAATTGGTACCGAGTTTTCATGCATATTCTGCATTGCACGCGAAGCACGCTGAATCTGCTGATACTGCGGCTAACGCGATTGCATTGGGTGGTATCCCTGCAACTGATTATGCTACTGATGCAGACATCGAGAATATCAAGGATAACTTCAGCGGAGAAGATGCATTGAACGCGCTGAAACTTGATGGTAACTCTGTATCGCATTTTGCGACTGACTTTAGAATGGATGCTGTAGAGGGCAAATTTGACGGTGCCAAAGCTAAACAATCTGTAATTGCTGATACCGCTGCTTCAGCGACTAATGCAACGAAACTTAACAATCAATCTGCAAGCTTCTATGCAACGGCCTCAAGTGTAACAACGTTGTCGAATTCGGTGGCTACTCTTGGAAATAACTTTTCGGGAACTAAGGCAAAAGATGCAGATAAATTGGATGGGGTAGATTCTTCAAGTTTTGCTAAAAAAGACTCCAGTACAAACCAGATATTTGCAGGAAATTTGTACGAAAAGAATACTTCGAACAGGGTTTTTTCTAAAGACAGTATAAAAACGAGACAGGTCGGTATAGCGGGTTCTTCTGGTTGGTCGTATATTCGCCAATACCCCGATGGTTTTACAGAAGTGTGGGGAGTTTTCAGTACTAGTGCATTCAAAGTCTATGAGTTAAATATTGGCTTCAATTTTACTCATAAAGGCGCTGCGCTAATTCAGCTAAATTCCACAGATAATGGTATTCCTGACGCTGGAAGTGCCCACAACCTGACGATTCGTTGGGATACATTGAGCCAGCTCGAATTTCGGAGTTCATATACTAGGAATGCATCATTCTATTTCACAGGGTTCTCTACACCTGGAATCCTTGAGAATTCCAATACGCAAAACCTCTCAATTTCTCAGAAGTGAGTATAAAGGGTTGTCAGCTTGGCTTGTTTGAATCTGTTGTTCTAAGCGAGCTGATTCCCTGCCTGTGAGTCGTGTGCATAAATACTTTGAATAGAACAAACGGTTTTTTGATTGAATGCTGGAATCATAGGCATGGGATTAACGAGAACACCAATTGGTAAGTAAGCTAACTATTGCTGGCATGGAAATGTTGAAACTGAAAAAAAATGCAACCGCCATCGCTGCTTGCATAGTGTTTGTGTTTGTACCAATTGGTTTACATGCAGAGTCTGTAGACCCCAAACCCAACCACATCTCCCTCCCCTCAGGCCCTGGTAGCCTAGAGGGATTGGGCAAAGCCTTCGAACCCAGTCTGAACACCGGCGGTGCCAGCTATTCTGTCAGCATCGCCGTGCCTCCAGGCACCGCAGGCCATACCCCAGCGATTGCGCTGAACTACAGCTCCGGCTTTGGTCACGGCATTGCCGGCCTGGGCTGGCAGTTGTCTGTGCCCAGCGTAGAGCGCTCTATCGAAAACGGTACGCCGCGCTATACCGATGACGATGTACTCACCTACAGCGGCGAAACTCTCGTACCGCTGACCGACAGCACCTACGCCCCGGCGCTTCAAAGCCAGTTTATTCGCTTCAACCGCGACGGTAACCGCCTGATCGGTAAAGACAAAGCTGGCAATACCTTCGAATTCGGCAGCCTGGTTGATGGCGACGATACGCTGAACAATCGACTGGCAGTCACTGGCCCTGCGCCGGATCAATTCAATGGCACCTTTTGCTGGTATCTCACCAAACGCACAGATGCCAAAGGTCAAAGTACGGAGTATTTCTACAGACAACTGCCGGGCTCTGACGGCAAGCTGTTTCTTGATCGCATCGAATACGGCGCCGCCAAAGCGGCAAAAAATCGGGTGGAATTTCATTATGAAACGCGTGATGACGGTACCGCCGATTATCAGGCAGGGTTTACCCGTAAAACTCACCACCGGTTAAAAACCGTCAGCGTTTACCATGGCCCGCGTGCACTGTGGCACTATGATTTAAGCTATGAACTCGATGCCGGTGATTCCATCACCCAGGCGAAAGAAGGTCAGGCTCTATCTGCCGGTATCAGCTTGCTGCGCAAGGTCACACGTTTTAATCCAGGCAGAACGGCGTCACTACCGCCTATTTATTTCGACTACACCCGCATTTTTACTCAAGATGTCGACAACCCACCGCTGAACAACTTTCCGGGTGTGGAAGATGTCGACCGCAATCGCAACGGCGAACTCGATGCCGGTGTTTTAAGCGTTATGAAAGGTCTGCCGGCCGGTATCAATGTACTCGGTCAGGAGGCATCTTTTACCGATCTTACCAACGATGGTTTGCCTGATTGGTTGTACTGGCGTTCAGGCCAGTATTACATGGCCAGAAACCTGGGTTACGACAGCGAAGAAGGCCAAACGGCCAATGTTGAATTTGCCGAGCCGGTAAAGGTCGACAACACCCCGGTTGCGCCACTCAGTGATGCCAGTGTGCATTTGATCGACCTCGACGGAGACGGCCAGGCCGACATTCTGCATCGTTTAAATGAATCCCGCTGGTTGTATTACCGCAACCGCGGCGACGGCCACTTTTCTCAACGCGTCGAATACCCGACACCGCCAACCATTCATGTTGGTGAATCTAACGTTCAGTTTATGGATATCAATATGGATCAGCGTATTGATATCATCACCAGCAACGATCGCTACTGGCGCTATTGCCTGAACGGCCCGGTAGAGACAAAGGCCGGTTTTGCAGCCACCAGTTACGATGCCGACTTTGCGCCCTTCGGTAACTTCCCGGGGCCGGAAGATATCGACATTAATGGAAACGATGAGATCGACCTGCCTGAATGGCAATGCAGTGGCAGTATTCCGTCGACACTGCCGGCTGGTATGAATCTGAACAACAGCCAGATCAAATTGGCCGATATGAACGGTGATCGCATTCAGGATATCGTCTGGCTGCGCAGCTATAACGGTAAAATCACGGTGCAATACTGGCCACACAAAGGTCAGCTGCAGTTCGCCGACGCAGAAACCCTCTACACCGGTGCGCCGGATGCCGCCGGTATTGAAGTGCCCGCCTTAAAACTCAAAGACATTAACGGCGATGGCATGGCCGATTTGGTGGATGTACGCCCCGGCAAAGTGCGCTTCTGGTTACAGCAATACACCGCAACGGGCGCAAAATGGTCAGACACCTACAGCCTGAATGCACCCAATTACGCGCGTAATGCCACCACCGTGATGGATGGTGATATTAACGCCAACGGCACGTCGGACTTTATCTGGGTCAGCGTCGCGGGTGATTTCACGCCACAATATCTGGATATCGCCGGCGATACCAAAGCTCACCTGCTGAATATGATTGATAACGGCATGGGCCTGCGCACAGAGCTGCGTTTTAAAAGCACCGGCGCCCTGCAAGCCGAGGCTGACGGTGCCGGTATGCCCTGGTTAACCTCGAGCCCGTTAGCGCAACAAGTGGTGGCCAGCCGTACCTACCGTATGCCGCTGGATACCACCGGCAACGGCGCCAATGATCATATTGTGCAAACCTATACCTACCGAGATGCCTGGTACGACCCCTACAAAAAACAGTTTCGCGGCTTCCGCTTTGCCCGTGTTGAAACCCAGGGTGATAACGCACAGGGTACCCAGGTATCACGCCACTTCTTCCATACTGGCGCACCCGATGGCCAAGATAACGACCTCGACGGCCTGATCGACGAGCGTGAACTCGATGGCACCACTGAAGAGCTGCCCCTCAAAGGCCGACCGCATGCCATCGAACACACCGCCAAACATATCGCACCGGCGGATAACGCCGTCGCCCAGCCGCAACAGCTGACGCAAGCCCAGCGCAGCAACTGGAAGCTACGTCGCCTGCACACCCTGGATACCGCCGTAGCCAGTGTCAACGGTAAAGAAGTCACCTTTGTAGAAGCCACCCAAGAGATCACCGATTATTACGAACAAACCGGTACCCCTAAGCGCGCCCTGAAAACCCATACCTATGATGACTGGGGCAATGTACTCGTCTCCAAAGATTACGGCCTCACCGGTTACCTGCACGACGACAAAACCACCACTAACACCTACGCCAAACACGCCAATGGCATCTTCCAGCTGCCACATACCAGCACGGTGGTGGATGGCAACGGCAAACAGCTCGGCGCGACCGAAACCCTGTACGACAATCTCGGCCCCGGTGAATTAACCCGCGGCCTCGCCACCGAACAGAAACAATGGAAGGAAGACAGCACCTGGGTGACCACCCAAACCACCCGCTATGATGCCTGGGGCAACCCGCAGGTATTACGAGACGGCGATGGCCGCTTGCGCCAGCTGATTTGGGATAACGTCTTCCATACCTACCCGGTACAGGAATGGATCTTCACCGACAATGGGTCAGGCTCAGGCCCTGTATTAAAAGTACAGGCCGATTACGACACCGGCTTAGGCACACTGACCACGCATACTGGCTTTAACGGCGAACAGACCCACCTCGGTTACGACAGCTTTGGCCGCTTGCTGAGTATTCAAAAGCCCTATGAATCCAGCCCATCGGTTAACTACCGCTATCACTTTGTTGATCCGTTCCGCAAACTTGAATACCGCTTCAGTGCTGCGCATGGTGAGGGCAAAACCAGCAACGTCATCGACAGCACCAGTTTTGTGTATACCACACTCAACCGTGACGATGGCCGCACCGAAGAGGTTAAACAACACATCGATGGCCTTGGCCGCGAGCTGGCCACTTATACGAGAGATGAGTTGGGGTATATCGTTTCCGGCAGCAAATGGTTCGACAACCAGGGCAGAGAGGTGAAAACCTTCCGCCCGTGGCGCAGTGCGACTAACACCTATGTGCTGCCGACCAATGATCTGATCAGCACCACCACACAGCTGGATGCCCACGGCCGCCCGTTGCGTGAAATTTATCCGGCAGATAACCTCGGCCGCCGCTCCACCATGAGCTACCTGTACACGCCACGGCAGCTTGAAATCACTGACCCAGAAGGCTATATCACCCGCCAGACCGTCGACAGTGAAGACAAAGTGCTCACCGAATCTCGCCAGTTCCATCTGGATGGCACAGAAGGCGATCTGACCTTTCAGACCACCACCTTTATTTATGATCCATTGGGCCGCTTGACCACCTACAAAGATGCCCACGGTAACCAGAAATTCCAGCGCTTTAACGGCCTCAACCATAAAATCTGGCAAAGCGATCTCGATCAAGGCATCAACCACTATGCCTACGACACCGCCGGTAACCTGCTGAACAAAACCGACAACCTCGGCCGCAAACTGCATTACCGTTATGACGGCGCCGGTCGCTTAAAACAGGTGTTGAACAATACCCGCCAGTTGCTCTATGCCTATCACTACGATACGCCGCAAAGCGAGGCGGGTATCAGTGCCTACAAGGGCAAACTCGGTTGGGTTGAAGAGTTTGAACCGGCCTCCGGCTTTAACGCCGAAGAGCACTACCACTACGACCTGCGTGGCAACTTGATCCATAAAACCCGCAAGATCGCTGACAAGCGCTATGACTTTCACTTTCAATACGACCTGCAGGATCGCCTCAACCGCCAGGTATGGCCAGACGGTGATAGCATCGACTACAGCTACAACCTGCGAGGGCTGATACAGCGCATTGAGGGGGTGGTTGATAATGTGCAATACCACGAAGATGGCCAGATCACCGGCATCAGTTACGCCAATGCGACCGACCAAAGCCGCAGCTACGACGACAAAGGCCAGCTGACGGGGTTGGTATCCAACGGTGATGAACAATTGCAGGCATTGAGTTATCGCTACGATCTGCGCGGTAACATGACGCATATCGACGATGTACTCGCCACCGAAAACAGCCAGACCTTCCGCTACGATGCTACCAGTCAGCTGACCCGTGCTACGGGTGTGTATGGCCAGTTGCGCTACCGTTACGACGCTATCGGCAACATGATCGGCAAACACGCGAACGCGCCCGGCGGCAATACACTGCACGATCTAGGCAACATGAACTACGGCAGCACCCGGGTCGGCGTTAGCGATACCCGCAACCGTGCCTCTAAAGGCGGGCAACCCGGTCCTCACGCCATTACCTCCAGCGGCAGTGCCGAAGACGGCAACCTGCGTACGTGGCAATACAACGCCGTTGGCCAACGTATCAGCGACGGCGAAGATGCCGACAATGCCAACCACTACAGCTGGGATCAACTCGGCCGCATGACTGGCTGGCAACAGAAAGCCAACGGCACCGTGACCGGCAAAGAAGTCTACCACTACGACTTTAAAGGCCGCCGCCTGCAGAAGCGCAACTATGGCCTGAACAGCAGCAGCCAGCTGGTTGAGAAAAAGCGGGTCACCTATGTCGATAAGAGTTATGAGATTCGTAACGACACCACCCAAAAACACCTGTTTGTGGGCAATTTACGGGTCGGCCGGTTAGAAACGCCGATTCAACAGGCCCTTGAACAGATCCAGCAATACTCCCTCGGCATGGGGTGGAATGCCGTGTACATGAAGGTGCAGCCTACCGGCTCTAACCTGCGGAACCAGCTCGGTGTGCTGGCCAGCAATGCCACGGCAGTGGTGAATTTTGATGCCGAAAAGCAGGGGTATAAAGCCTTCTTGCAAGGTGATACCTCGACACTGGCCAACCTTGAACAAGGGCAGGTGTACTGGCTGAAACTGACGGATGATAACGCGACCTATCCGATTGAATGGTCTGTAACCGGTACGCCGATTGCCAGTGAACCCGCCAATGTGCGGTTGCTCAGCGCCGGTTGGAACCAGACGACCTTACCTGTGGCGGGTAATACTGCCGTCAGTGAGTTTGTGAAGGGCACAGCGATTGAGCGCATCTGGTACTTTGATCAGGTGCAGCAGCGGTGGGCGTTCTGGCAACGCAACGGAACCGGTACATCAGCCTTGCAGACGTTGACGGAGCTGAAGCCTGAGGCGATTTATTGGGTGTTTACCGCGCGTGAACAGTTGGTAACGGCGGCTTCAGGTATCAACAGTACGCGGTTCTTTTTGCATAACAACCACTTGGGCTCCGTGGCACTGACGACGGATGTTGATGGTGCGGTGGAATATGCGGCGCAATATCAGCCTTATGGGGCGTATGTGGCTGGGAGTTCTGAGGGTGTGTTGGGGCAGCCTTATGGGTTCTCGGGTAAGGAGCAGGATGGGTCTGGGCTGCATTATTTTGAGGCGCGGTTTTATGACTCGGTGACAGGTAGGTTTGTTAGTCCGGATCCGTTGTTTGCGATGGAGTTGGAGAAGTGTGCTGGGAGTGTTGTTGAGTGTAATTTGTATCAGTATGTGGGGAATGGGCCGATAAAAAGGATTGATTTAAAGGGGCTTAATGCTACATCAACGGTCGCGACCCCTCCATTGGCGTCAGGAAATGGCAATTCTATACCCGCAGTTTTGACTAATATCGGTAAAGCAACGAATGTATATTTAGCCGCACTGAGTCTGTCTGGTTCTACTCCTAATGATAACGGCGAGATGTTAACAGTATATCGGGCTACTCACTACGGTAAGGAGATAGAAGCGTGGGAAAATACTGGATTTATTATGAGTGAGCAAATGCGAATTGCTTACCAAGAACAGACATACTTCGATGATCCCGGTGATGTTAGTGCATCAGCATGGAATAAAGCGATGGGGGTAAATTCGGAAAGGCATTCACAGCTGCTTAATAAGTATAGTGATACTGCAAAGTTGGCCATAGCTCTTGCGAATGGAGACACAGCCCAGCGAGAATACCCCCGGTCAACATTTTCGGTATCCACTGATAAGAGTGTTGTCGTAAATAATTATATGAAGCGGCCCGGCTCTCGAATTTTTATGTCTCGTCTTCCTAAATCAAGCTTGATAAAACAAACCTTGTCTACTTCGAATGAATCTGAATATTTGGTTGTAGGTGCAGCTCCATTTGTAGAAACAGACAAGAGTGTTGAAGGAGAGGGGTCCAGTGAGTAGCCGAGAAGTTATTGATGGAGAGGAGTTTATTTTTCTAACGGATGAAGATCTTAGGCTGGTATGTGAAACAAAAAAATATGATGGGGAAATAGTATTTGTTTCGACTATTCCTAGTATGATTTTTGAACGAGATAAGGTTGGCGGAGGTCTGCGGTTGGGGCTGCATAAGGGGTTTCCGAATAAGGTTTGGGTTCCAGATTATATAATGAACTACTTCGATAGAAGTATAAGGATTCAACTCAATGTTGAGGAATGTACTTCATGTGGTTGGGAAGGGTATTGTGCGAATACATATTTTGGTGATATTTATCTGGGTGCGAAAGACTTTGATATGGCATTTGATAAGGGGAAGAAATATAAAAATGTAGGGTGCCCCGAATGTGGTAGCAAGCTTAGGCTGGGGACAATAAGAACGTTTAAGTGATAACTAATAACTAAAGGGACACCCACTCTAATATTAGTAAATTAAAGGGACACCCATCCTAATTTGACAGTCACTAAAAGGCAAATTAAAGGGACACCCACTCTAATTTGACAGTCACTAAAAGGCTTCTATGTTTGACCTGGTTGTATGGAACGATCGGGAAAGGAAGCCATGACAAGAGCAAGGGAACAACAAATCAGCCTGGATGCGACACCCTATTATCACTGTGTGTCGCGCTGTGTAAGACGGGCCTTTTTATGCGGTGGTGAATACGAACATCGCCGTGAGTGGGTAGAAGATAAAATGCTCGAATTAGCTCGGGTATTTTGTCTAGATATCGCCGCTTATGCGGTGATGAGCAACCACTACCATGTGGTGCTTTATATTGATGCAGATACCGCCAATGCATTAACGGACTATGAAGTCGTTGATCGATGGCATTTACTGTTTAAAGGTAATGTACTGTCGCACCGGTTTATAAAAGGTGAATCGCTCACGGAGGCTGAGAAAACTGCGGTGAGTGAGATGGCGAATGAGTGGCGGCAACGCCTGATGAGTATCAGTTGGTTTATGCGGATACTCAACGAATCCATCGCGCGGCAGGCCAATAGTGAAGACGGTTGCACCGGCCGATTTTGGGAAGGGCGATTTAAATCCCAGGCCCTTGTTGATGAAAAAGCCCTTGCGGCATGTATGGCTTATGTGGATTTGAACCCGGTACGCGCTGGCATGGCAAAAACACCGGAAGAATCGACCTATACCTCGATTCAAAAACGGTTATTGAGCGACATCAATCACAAGAAAGATAAGGCGCTTCAGCCATTTGTTGGGAGTAAAGGTGCTCAATCAGAACAAGGGCTGCCGTTTGACTGGGTTGATTATCTGCAACTTGTCGATTGGACGGGGCGACAGATACGTGACGACAAACGCGGTTATATTTCGGGGCAGATGCCCGATATTCTTATCAGACTGGATATAAAGCCTGATAAGTGGCTGGTGGCAACACAGCATTTTGAGGTGCGCTTTAAACGGCTGGTAGGCAGTGCGGAATATATACGATCGATTGCGCGGTCGATGTCGATTAAACGTGTGGGTGGAATGCAAAACTGTCGCAGCGTGTTTGGGTAGTTGTCACCTGAAGTTTTGACTAACGCGCCGATGGCTGCGTGAGAGTAGTACTGAAAACACCAAGTTGATTTGAATGCATCGCCCTTGCCGGGGCTAGCCATTTCTCCTTGCTTTGTTTAAACAATAATGGAATAAGTTGTAGTGCGGAATTTTATCCTTCTTTTATTTGTAGTGTTTGTTCCTTTTAAGGCGATCGCAGGGCCTCACTACTTGTCAGGTAATTTGTCGAATATTGCATCTTCTAACGCTGCATTATCCATCATGTTAGATACCGGTGTGCCGGATAACTGTGAAGGTGTTCCCTATGGTTGGATGCGGATACCGGAAGAGGATGCGGCAATGGTCTCCATGGCTTTATCCATGTGGCATACGGATAAACGACGTATGACGGTATATACGAAGAAAGTCGACGAATCATGCATTGTCTATTCGCTAGACCCCGTGTTCGATCAGTAATACGGTTATAAAAACACAAACATCCAAAAAGAGGTGTGTAAATTTTTTCGCGACTTGTTGGGATCGTATTTTGACGACTGATTGGCTGCTCAAAACTCTTAGACGATTCGAGTATGAATTCAAATAATTAGTTGTTGGTGTGATGAGTGTCAGTGATTTCGTTATAGATGGGAGGCGATATAACTTTCCTTATTTCCTGTGATGTCCGCTAGTAAATGTTAGTATCTAAAAAGTCTGTTAAAATATATTAGTATTGAAATATATTTTCGGTCAGTTTATTTTTTATTTTCAGTACAACTACGTTAGGAGTATCGATATGAATTTCTTAAAAATACCACTTTTTTTAATCTTGTTAACTGGTGCTGGCCATTCTCTCGCTGATTATGTGAATTATGCAACTATATCGAGAGTCAATGTTCATGCTGAAAGCGGGACGATATACGTCTTTACCAGTGAAAACTCAAATAGATGGATTCTGGGTTCTGGTGCTGATCACGAGTGCAGCCCTTCCCAAATCGTTATATCTGGTGCGTTAACCCATAGTAACGCTGTACTTTCTGTTTTGCTTTCAGCCTACCATTCCGGTAAACGCGTCCGTTTTATCGGAAATGGATGCAGTAGTTCTACTACAAGTATATTTCATGCAGATTACGTGAGTTTGCAGGATTAGGTTGTCGGTTTTTGCGGTTCTATATAATCGTAGAGTGTTTTTCGATGTTTAGGATAACTCGATAATTGTTCGTGTTTTTCTAGTGGCGGTTAGCGACCTGTCTTGTGCCGAATGCACTGTTCAAGTTGTGTTAATGTCTACGTCGATCATCTGTATGTGACGGTAGCGGGCGCTTTTGGTTATGCGTTCCATTTTGTTATCTGTAGCAGTTTTCTTTCCTTTGATAATTCCGATGGCTGCGTCCGCCAGTGGATATTCGAGTTACGCAACGCCTACTCGAATCGAAGTCATTCGAAAAGCAGGTTTTTTAATGGAAGGCAACTTCGGTAGCCCGGGGCAATGTGGTTTTAGCAATCGGATCTTCGTGGCGATTGACCATGTTCAATACGACAAGATCTATTCGGCAGCCTTGGCGGCATTTGCCGGTGGACACCAGGTTCGTGGGTATATTCACACCTGTGAGGTTGTTCATTGGATCGATGGCTTTGGGCTAATGCCAGTGCAAGGCTTTTATCAGTTGGCGTTTTCGTATTGATCTACGATTTATAGAACCAGGCCATGCTTTGTGCGGTGTTCAGGCACATTAAGCATTTCAATAAATGATAAATATTTTGAAAAGTACTCATGAAAAAACTGTTTGTTATTGTGACCACGAATTCTATTCGTAGCCCATTCCAATATTGCAGTCGCTTGGGTAAGAGATTCGTCTGCAGATATTGAGTCAATGACGCTCTATCAAGAAGGTGCATCGCGAGATGAAACCATCATTCTCTTTCGTGGTACAGATGGAGCGAGACATTGTTATGTTCTTCAAGTTCTGTAGGGTTTAGCGCAGCCGAATGGAATTAAAAGGCCTTGCTTTAGAGACTATCCACGATAGCCACTATCATGTCGAATTCATGTGGAGATGCATGGCAGTGATCGTCTAAAGATTGCGATGATGTCTAGGTGTTAGTTTTCGGGTGGTTGGTTTTCTTTGAAATATGGTAGCTCGCTAGGCATTAAGTGCGACTGAGCTATCGATGTTACTATGTTAGAAACGTAATTGCTGTGTTGATGTATAGGACGGTTGTAATTTGAAAGTGTATCAGCAGTTTCTCTTATTGGTTCTAGCTATTTTTTTAGCGAGTTGTGGTAACTCTGAAAAGGATCCAAATCAGCGTCATTTAGATGATCCTGCGGAACCCGCACTTCCGGCCACATGCAGTAATAATGACACCCGCAAAGGCCTCACCGCATGTGGCCATCGCGACGTAGGTCTGCTCACTCAAACCTGCGTCGATAACACGTGGGTTGATACTGATCAGTGCGATATGCAATGTGCTGGCAACTGGCGCAATATGCGCATTCGTCTACTGGATTTTTCCAATATTCCTGATCGAAATCTAAGCCAGCAGATGTTGGGGTTCGTTGATCAGGCAATCGAGCGATTACAAAATACTCTGAAAGTGCGACATTCAGATATGCCGTTGAAGCTGAATCAAGCGTCTTGTGTTGACATCGATATCGCCCAATCGTGGCGTACCAATGGGTTTGATGATACTGACTTTGCCGTTTTTCTCGATAATACTAACGATAGTTGTAATGCCGGAACCCTGGCGTGGGCAACGGCTTGTGACTGGGATCAAGCAGGGCGGCCGATTGCTATGCGTCTGAATATGTGTGATCGGTTTACGAGTAGCCCTGAACCTGTCACGGATGTTGATACCCTTGAGCATGAAATGATACATGGTTTGGGCTTCAGCCCGCGGCACTATGATGATTACGTTGGTTGTGATGGAGAACGGCTTACGGATGTGGAGGCGACAACTCGCCTTGCCACTAATCAGTTTGGTGAAGTCTATCAGGAAGTTACCACTGGACGAGCTGTTACGTGGGCCCAAAACTATTTCGGTTGTGATTCTCTAACTGGTGTGCCGTTGGAAGATGATGGGGCTCGTGGCACTGCAAGTGCTCATTGGGAGCAGCGTATTTTTACTCACGAAACCATGAGTAGTGCCCAATATGGACCGACCAAATTATCCGGTTTGACGTTAGCGTTTTTGGAAGATACAGGTTGGTATCAGCCTATTTACGACCGCGCCGGCGATCTTTATCTCGGTAAAGGGCAGGGGTGTGGTTTTATCGATGCTGGCTCTCCACAAGAATATTCTTTCGATTATTGTGGGGATTTGGATAGCCATGGCTGTTTGCCTGATGGTATACATCGGGGATTATGCACAATTGTTGATTACAGTGGTGAAATTCTGCCTGAACCGTTTCGACATTTTGGTAATGGCGATCAACAAGGCCCTGAGGTGACCGAGTTTTTTCCCTTTCGCACACAGCCTGCGGGCTTTACATCCGTTGGATTTCATCACGCTTGTACCGATGTGCGTGGAGCAACTCTTCTTCCACGAAATTTTGGTGAAGTTTGGGGCGATGAATCGCGTTGTTTCACCGGTATTGATCAATTTTCTGGCGCACGCACTGGACTGTGTTACGAATCGGTTTGCCGAGATGATCACCTTGCCGTGGTTTATGAAGGTGTCGAATACATCTGTCCGCAAGAAGGTGGTTCGATGGGCATTCCATTCCAGAATGTGGAATTGATTTGCCCGCAGTTTGCGCGAATTTGTCAGTAATGGATCTTTGGAGCGTGGTGGCGTGTGCTCTGCACATTCTTGTCCGACTTTCGAACAAATAACCTTGATTTTTGTCAATTATCGTATCGGTTGAACGTTTAGAGAATTGTTAAACGTTCAGTCGTTGTTCGATTCGGGCAAATCGTGCACGCGTGTCTGAGTCTCAAACCTGATTTGATTCAAGGTGTTGACTATGAATGATCAAGATATTGATATTGAAGAATGGCTAGACGAAGAGGTACCAGAAGACGCGGTTACCATGATGCTTGAAACATCGGTCGTTTCTTTCGGGACGGCGTTATGGTCGTCCTGACTCTCATCGCGTAACGTATTGTTTGCGTTGAATTTATGGGGCCTGCGGGCCTCTTGGTTTTTGCATTATTACTACCCCTTGAGCGCTGTCAATTCATAGTGTCTAACCGCAGTTTATTCGCTGTTTTCTGCGACTTTTGCATCGCTCGGATGAGGCATTAGTCAGTCATGAAATCGATTAAGCACTTTCTGTACTTTCTGCAGTTTCATCCCGCCATTGCTGGGTTAAAAGCTCCTCGTATTGTTCTTGGTTTCGATACACCATACGCGAAGTTGGTTGATAAAATTCTTGATGAAAATGAACGTCAGTCGTATTCCTATCGATTCCAGTTTTATCGCCTAACAGCGAAAAACGCCAAAGCCATGAACGAGACGATTGTGCATGGCAGTGATTTATTTATCCTTTTTTATGATGCCTTCACTCGCGAAACGGTGAGCCCTGAGGGACCTGAGTGCATCCACCGAATTCGTAATACCATTCGAAAACACTGGCAAAAATCTGTATTGATTAAAGATTATGGCAGCCATTTTGATGAGGCCTTTGGTACCGACCCGCAGCGTATCATTGGATTAAATAAGGCGTTGATTGATATCGCTACGCAGTCAAAAACGCTTCGCTATACGAATGATTTGGGCTCAGATGCGACGGCACGGCTCGGCGAAACAGGNCAGACATGGACAAACGTCGACGGTTGTGGAAATTCGGATATCGTTCCTGGTGAGATAGCGACGCACTCAGAGACGATTGATGGCCTGTTCTATTTTACGGGCGTTTTTCTGAGTACTATCCCATTCGCCATCAAACACGGGGAGGTTCGTAAGCCTTTGATATTGCATATCGAAAATAGCCGTATTCTCGATTTTCATACTCATGATAGTGAGCTTCAAGCTGATTTCGCTAAATACCTCGCGAAAAACGATTCGAATCAGGTGGTAGAAGAGCTTGGTATCGGTACGAACGAGGGTATAAAAAAACTCTACAGCACCAATGCCGGTTTTGAAGAGCGTCACTGTGGGCTGCATTTGGGGTTGGGCGGTGGCAAGCCTGGTAGTCACCACATGGATCTAATTTTTACATCGGGCCAACTGTATTTCGACGATCAATGCGTATTCGACGGCCAGTATCATGTTGGCGGTGTTTGAAAGTTGTTAGAGCAGCATCAAGCCAATAGGCGATAGGGTTATTCAAGGAGCTGAAACTGATGAGTATTCGACCTGCAACTAATAGCGACATCCCCGAACTCTCTCACTTGCATGTTCAGTGTTGGCGGCATACCTATGGTGATCTTCTCGGTAAATCTCAATTAGAGCGGGTAACCGAACAGGCATCCGCACGCTTTTTGGAATCCGAGCTGCAAGATACNGGCGCGATGACGTATGTTGTGACTGAGCACTCCGCAGCGCGTTCTCCCATTCTCGGTTTTGCTTGTGTATCGCCAGCACGGGAAGAGCTGCCCGAATGCTGTGGTGAGATTAAATCGTGTTATGTGCACCCGGATTGGAAGCACACAGGGCTGGGGCATCGGTTGTTTTCACACGCCACTTATCGACTGCAAAGTGTGGGTTATGCCAATGCAGTGTTATGGGTGTTTGAAGAGAACGTTCCCGCGAGATGTTTTTTTGCTGCTGAAGGGTTTTTGCGGCGCGGAGACAGCCATTACATTGATAGCTTTGGTGTAAATGAGGTTTGCTATCAGCGAGATTTGACGTGTTTATAGCCGCGTAATCACACCAGTGGTATGCAAAACAATAAGAGCCCAAAGTTTGCTACAGGTCGGATATCGAATGGGATCAAGGTAATCTAAAAAAACAATCAATAGGGCCCGTCGATATCGCCAATGTTAAGGGCATGCCGATTCACCATTGATCGTCTGAGTGAGTGTCGTTAGTGACCTTGTTCCGTTTTAAACGAATACCGGGTCACAAAATCAAATTTTGTATCGCGTTGGCGGGAAGGGAGTCAGTGCAGTGGCAGTCCAACTCGTGAGTAGGATGAATGAATCTAAGGATTAGCCAATGGATACTGACTGCAGACGTAANCCTTNCGTGNGATGCATGACGATCGCTTTGTTTGTTGTAATGGCAGCCACTGCTGAGTTGTCTTATGCGCGCATCATCGATGGAGAGCCAGCAGAGCCGGGGCGCTATCCTTACTTTACGGGTATTTTTTTAAAAAATGATCAGGGCGTCGATACATTTTTTTGTGGAGGTACTCTGATCTCCGATAACGCAGTGCTTACCGCAGCGCACTGTTTGCCTGGGGCAATTGGTGACGATACGAGCAATATTCAGCAGTATTCGGTTCGAGTCGGGTTAAGTTACCTAGGAGATGGTTCAGAAGACGACATGGAATACGTGGCGTCGGCCGCAATATCTCACGTTTACTCACCCGAGGGCGTCAATTTCTGGCCGATTGCATCTGCTTACAAAGATATCGCCATTGCCTTTTTGGATCGACGTGTTCGTGATGTAGAGCCGATTAATATTCGACATGCAGCGTCGAGAGATGCCCGCTTTATTCCTAACCTTGCCGCGGGTACTGAAGTGGTTACGATCGGATTTGGGGAGTTAACCTATGGTGAGTTAGACCGCCCAGAGGCACTGATGCAGGCAAACTTACAAGTGAAGCCGCTGGAGAAGTGTTCTGCCGATGACGAAGAAATAATAGATCGATATAACGGTTACTCTGTTTGGTACTGCACCTCAGCGCGTGACAGCGGGCTACCATCAAGAGGATCTCTAGGTGATTCAGGCGGGCCATTGATTTTTGTTGACCCTGAATCCGGTGAAGACATTATCATTGGTATTACGCATGACGGGTATTCGCTAGACCCGGATCTCACTATCACGCGATTTGTAAATCTATTTCGGTGGGATGGTTGGATGTCTGGTGTTGGAATAAAACCCTTTATATCCACCAAATAGATGCACGTATCAATGGAGTAGTATTCGTATAAGTTGCGTTGTTAGACCTATTTTTGCGTCCTGCTCCATTGATTTTATCTTGCTCGATCTCTCCAAATATAAGGTTTTTCCGATAGGTACTGCTAGGTAGGGTTTTCTGTACCCTACACGGTCGCTGAGTTCACTTTTTTATAAATCACACTGTCCTCTCCTGTTTTTATATTCTGCGTATTTCTTATCAATCGAAAAGCCACCTCTGTCGGCCAATGATGACCGAGCATCAGCTTGCATGACACTTTCATCAGCACATGACTCTAAAAGGCGTATCTGAAATACAGGTACCTTTGACGAAGTTTTCGGGGATATAAATATTCGGCTTTTCTTAGCCTGATAATGCTCCACTTAAAAATCATGTACGTCGTCGTTCACTTTTTATCAGTAGGTTATGGGTATGGAGCCCTTATAAATTCAGGCTGCATATCGAATCTAGGGGCTTCGTGTTATGTCAGTTTTAAATGTTCAAATGGGCCAGGCAATCTGGACAGATGCGCGTATCGACCAAGATCAGTTGATTACCGGGGCAGGTATGCCGTCCGATAGCCTTAGCTCTTGTGCCGCTATTTTTATGGCGAACCTCGGTACTAACAATGCCGGGCTGTACCATTATCCTGCAGGCAATATAGACATTACAGAGGTGTGTGATCTGATCACGGAAATGGGGCGAGTTATCGCGCCTACGGAAACGTATATTGTTTACGGTACGTTTAACATGATGTCATTTTTTGGATCAGGAAGCGGGGGAGGAGGAGACTCTATCGTTCCCTCCGATCGTTATTCCTTCGATTTGCGTGATTATGTGTTGCGTGCAATTCCAGACTCTACGCGTTTAAGGCGTATACCTACGCAAACCGGTATTGCGTGTTTTAGTATGCCGTACAACAGAGTCTGTATTGAATATACCTGCCCGATCGATAGTCTCACAGATTTGCGCCATCACCCTCCTGGCCAGTATGGGAGATACACCATTGCTTGGGCTGGCGATAGCTAGGCAATCGTTGCTGATTTGCAATTTAGCTAGCGGACTAATGCTATTGAATTCGGTTTTGAGAAGCCCCATAGCACTGGTGCTTAGTTGCTCATATGTAAGGTGTTGGCAGAGATGAGAGTAGATGGTCGATATGTTTTTTGGGGGGGCAATATGTAACCCCTCAGAACATATGAGATTACCCAGTTAAACCGGAAGAATGTGAAAGTATGTGGAAGTAAGTGGAAGAAACTCAGTGTTAATGCGGGATAGGCTGGTAGTTAGCCTCCCGCTGCAATGGATATAGTCTCAATTGATGTGCAGTGCGATTCTGGTGGAATTCCCCGTGCACGCACTTGTTATGAGACTACATATCCCTACCAATCCAAACGACCTTGCCGACAACGTCCATTTCGGGAGTTTCTTCGATATTAACCAATAGCTTTTCATATTGCTTATTATCACTAATCAGCCACACGCCTTGGCCTGGAGCGTATTGCGTGCGTTTGACCAGTAGGTGCCCGTCATGGTGGATAACATAGATACCACCGTCTTCCGGCACTTTCTGGCTCGTATCCACCATCAGAGTGTTGTTGCTACTGATGGTCGGTTCCATGCTGTCGCCTTTGGCATATACCATAACTAGATCATTTTGGTTCAGCCCTCTGAACTTCAACCATTTATGGCGGAATGCTAGACGACGCGTCGCTTTCTCATCACCG
Organism: BD1-7 clade bacterium; assembly: GCA_902705835.1. Taxonomy (NCBI): domain Bacteria; kingdom Pseudomonadati; phylum Pseudomonadota; class Gammaproteobacteria; order Cellvibrionales; family Spongiibacteraceae; species BD1-7 clade bacterium. The sequence continues at coordinate 135,182 of CACSIN010000023.1, read as the reverse complement.
GGAATAGCGCCGTGGCCTGCTGACACCTGAATATCGTAGCCAGGTATCAGTGCGAATTCGGCCATTTTATCTAACGCTCCCATCTCGGGCTCTTCGGGCATGAGAGCGTCTTCTATGCGCATAGGGCCCTCGCCTGTAGCCAACCATTGCAGGTTCACACCTCCAGCCTCAGCAATATTCACAGCCTTTTCCAAACCGGGCTTGGAGCCAGAAGAATATTGCCGTAGTAAACTTTCGCTCACGCCCGACGCTCTAGAAAACGCCGCCACGTTACTACCAATGACTAATTTGATCCGATCATGGATCGTCATTTCGCAGTTCATTGTTTTAACCCCGAAAAATTACGCGAATACCAGACGGTATTTCGCAGTTTAAAATCCCTTTAATTATCAATATCTTACGAATATTCAGCGTAATTCTTCTGATTTTCATCTGCGAAAAGAAAATATATTGTTGACGATCCGCAAAATACTACTTATCTTTAGTACCAACAGTTACCGCTTCCGGCAAGAACGCGAGATAACGAAAAGTAGCTAAAGACAAGGCGAAAAAAATGAGCAAGTTAGAAACAACCCACTCACCCGCTGAAGACTGGCACCCAGAGGATATCAAAGCAGAAATCCGTAAACGTTGCGGCAGTGTTGCTGCGTTGGCTCAAGCCAATGGGTATGAAAAGCCGCGCACATTTTTAAATGTTTTACGCATGAAGTACCCAAAGGTCGAGGCCATTATCGCAGACGCCATCGGCGTACCTGCTGCTGAAATCTGGCCCAGTCGTTATCAAGATCCTATCAAAATTCGTCCTTTAAATCATCGAAGCGTTGCATAACGGCCTCCTTTGTTAGCGATTTGTGATTTACAGCCTAGCGCTGAATCCGAGCCGCGAACAGATGCAAAGACTGACAAAAATTAGACGATAACAAATTCAGGGTTGCACAAATGACACGACGGAACTGGAAACGCGTTGCACCACGTTCGCTCACACATGCGATGGAATTGTGCGTTGACTATGGAAAAGAGCGTAAAAACCTGAGTGTGGAGCGCATCGCAGATCATATGGGCGAGGCCAGCCATAACACGCTCTATAAATGGTTAGCGACTGGCCGTATGCCAGCAAACAAGATCCGCCCCTTTGAGAATGCCTGTGGAGCTACGTTTGTTACGCAGTTTATCGCGACCAGCGCAGGTAAGCTGCTGATCGATATCCCTACAAGCCGCCCCGTTCAAGACACTGATTTTCTGACGCTGCAATCCAATTTCAGTGCAGCGATGCAGATATTAATTCGGTTTTACCAGGGCAATGGTGATGCCGATCAGGCTATTGCCGAACTAACCCAACTGATGTGTGAACTAGCAGGTCATCGCGCACGAGTTGAAAAGCAACTCAATCCAGAGCTGGCATTCTTTATAGGTGACGAAGAATGAAGGAATGGTTCAGCGCTAAAGAGTTGGTGGCCTTTGATGGATTACCAGGGACTGTCAGAGCAGTTCAGATCAAGGCGAAAACGGAAAACTGGCAATCCCGCCCACGCACAGGCCGAGGTGGTGGTAACGAATACCACATCAACAGCCTGCCATCTGCCGCGCAGCGTGCCATCCGTATCAGCCAAGCCAAACAGGCGGCGGCGAAGGCGAGAAGCACAACCACTGGCCAAGCGCTGCACCAGCAAGACAGCGCACGCCAGCTGCACCGTGAAGAAAGCCTCGCGCGCTACCAAAAATTGCGCCCGGCTCAGAAAAAATCCATCGATGCCAAACTCGCATTGCTTGATGCAGCAGCCGAATTCCATCAAGCCAGCGGTTTGAGTAAAACAGCTGCTTATATTGAATTCTCTACGCTCTATACACGCGACGAAATCCGTGTTGAACCCTGGGTGCGCGAAGCCGTACCGACATGCAGCAAGCCGAACTTGTTTCGCTGGCAGAAAAAGCTCAACGACAGCGGTATTGATGCCCTAGCTGGCGACACCGGCAAAGGCCGTCGAGGCAGCGGTGCAATCGACACGCAATCCGATCTGAAGGAATACATTCTCGGCATGATCGTCGATAAGCCGCATATCAAGATGGTAACGCTGAACAAAGCCATCAGGGCTGAATTTGCAGGTACCACAACGCAACTGGTTAGCGTCGCCACACTAGAACGCTGGGTAAATCGATGGAAGGAAGCTAACCGGCCCCTATACACCTCACTGGTGAACCCCGACGAATGGAAGAACAAATACATGGATGCCCAAGGTAGTGCATCCGAAGACGTCATTGCGCTCAACCAACGTTGGGAATTCGATTCAACGCCAGCCGACTTGATGCTGACCGACGGCAGACACAGTTTGTTAGGCGCAATCGACGTCTGGAGCCGCCGACTAATTCTCATTGTTATGCCCACCTCCGATTCCAAAGGCGTAGCCAAAGTGATTCGCAAAGCCATTCTTGAATGGGGCGTGCCCGAAACGGCTAAAACCGACAACGGGGCAGATTACAAATCCCGCTGGATCAAACATGTGATTAAGGCGTTAGATGTTGAGCAAGAATTCTGCCCACCTTTCCAAGGCTGGAAGAAGCCGCATATCGAACGTAGTTTCCGTACCTTCTCACACGACTTGGTAGAGCTGTTGTCGGGTTATATCGGGCACAACGTCAGTGAACGTCAAGCGATCGAAGCCCGCAAATCATTCAGTGACCGATTGTTCAAGAAAGACCAAGTGATCGATGTTGAACTGAGTAGTACCGACCTACAGCAATTTTGTAACGACTGGCTCGAACACGAATACCACACTCGTCGCCACGACAGCCTCGGCTGCTCGCCGAATGACAAAGCCGCCAGCTACACCGGCCATATTCGCACCGTCAGCAATGAGCGTCTGCTCGATGTACTGCTGAGTGAGCCAGCTGGAACACGCACCATCACCAAGAAGGGCATCAAGCTCAACGGTGGCGAATACGTTCACCCTGAACTGGCTGCCCATACCAGTGAGCAAGTTCATGTTTTTTTTGATGAAGCCGACATGGGCCAAATATATGTACATGACTTGAACGGCACCTTCCTTTGTACCGCAGAAGATCCAAGTATCACCGGCGTTAGCCGCACCGAGGTGGCTCAGAAAGCCAAGGCTATTCAGAAAGAGGCCATCGAAGAAGAGCGCCGACGGCTGAAGTCAGCTGCTCGCAAAGTCACCAAACGAGATGTCGCACAGCAGATTCTTAATCACCGTGCCAGCGAAGAGCGCGAGAAGAAGGTGCGGCACTTTCCTCGTCCCGGCCGCGAACATACCAGCGCTGGGCTGGACGCTGCTCAGGCGGCACTGGATGCACTTGATGCCAAGAGCGCCAACACAATGCAACCGGTAGACCCGAGCACCGATAAAGCGCTGGCTGAAATCAACGCGCTGATCGAAGCCGACACTGACAAAGCGCCAAGCAAAGCCACCGTTATTAAACCTCAGTTTAACCGCGAATTGGCCGTACCTGATGGCTACGAAGAACGCTATGCCTTTTGGTTAGAAGTTGGCAATCGCATCGACGCCGGTACAGCCACCGACTCAGAACAAAAATGGCATGGCGTATATAAAAAATCGAGCCACTACCAAACCGCAAAAACGATGTACCACATGTGCCACGAGACAGCACAGAAAGCCTGACGCGACTGATGAGTCGTATCGATAATAAAACGGAGACACGTCACTATGACAATAAGCAGCATCGCAGGGACTACTAACGTTGCCCTATGCCACCAAGCTATTCAGGAAGCGCTCACGCGAGAAGCCTCGCTACCAGGCTTGCTGGTGTTTTACGGCTGGTCAGGCTTGGGAAAAAGCCTTGCAGCCGCTTTCGTGGCCAACCAACACAACGCCTATATCGTTCAATGCCAGAGTTTGTGGACACGTAAGTACTTCTTGCAAGCCATATTGAAAGAAATGGGCGTTAGCTTTAGCACCGGCACACCCATTCCAGAGCTGGGCATGATGATCAGCGAAGAACTCGCCCTATCTGGCAGACCGCTGATCATTGACGAGGCTGACTACCTTGTGGACAAAGGCCATATCATGATGGTGATGGATTTATATGAATCCAGCCGCGCCCCAATCATGATGATCGGCGAAGAACGCCTGCCACAAAAGATCGAACGTCACGAGAAGATTCACAATCGTATTCTCAAATGGGTACCTGCCGTCCCGTGTACTGTGGCCGATATCCTCAAGCTACAGCCCATATACGCCCCTGGCATTGAAATTGAGGAAGCACTTCTAGAGCAGTTGCACACAGCAACGCAAGGCGTGACTCGCCGTGTCGCAACAAATTTAAAAAATATGGCGAACTATGCCGCCGACCAGGGGCTAGAAGCCTTAACCGTAGACAACTTTCAAGCCGACTTTTTTACCGGCATGGCACCACGGAGAGCACGATAATGACAGCGACTCCTGGCAAAAACGGTGGCAAAAAGCCCGTACATATTCAAGGCACAAACCTGAGCGGGCAAGATGCGATTTGGGCGGGGATTCGTACCCTGCGCGAATTCGACCGCAAGGATCTTGTGATTTGGGTATCGAACAACAAGTATCGCGGTGTTAACGACGACACAGTAAAAGCTTACCTACAGCGTCTGAGTAAAGGCGGTTACATCCGAGTCATTGATACAAAGAACTATCGCGGTGTTGCTAAAGCATACCGGTACATCCTCGCACAGGATTGCGGAATCCATGCACCACGTTTGAAGCGCGACGGTACGCCTAGCACGCTAGGGCGTGGCCGTGAAAACCTCTGGCGAGCAATGAAGCTGCTCGGCGACTTCGACTGGCGTGAATTGGCGATGACCGCCAGCAATGATGATGTCACGGTCAAACCAACAGAAGCCAAAGACTACATCAAACATCTGTATCGAGCGGGTTATTTGCAATGTACCCAATCGTCTCGAAGTGGCAGTCGAGCGAACGGCAGCTTAGCGAAGTACCGCTTGTTACCGAAAAAAAACACCGGCCCACGACCACCCCAAATACAGCGTATTAAGCAGGTATACGACCCGAACCTACAGCAAGTGGTCTGGAGTCCGAATGAAGAGGAATGTTGCAATGCTGAATGAATCAATTATCGCTATTGAAACATCCGAGCCACGTTGGTTGGCTGTTTTACGCAAGCAATGTGAAAAGCGCGGGCAAGGGAAAGTTGCTACTGATCTCAAAATCAGTAAAACCATGATCAGCCAAGCTCTTAACAAAAAATACCCAGGCGACCTGGGTAAACTAGAGCAACGTGTGCGCGGAGCCTATCTCGGCGATACGGTCAACTGCCCGATACTCGGCGAGCTTGAAACCAACAAATGCCTGAACCACCAACGACAGTCCTTTACTGCTGTTAACCCGATACGGGTGCAGCTGTATCGCGCCTGCAATTGCACTTGCCCACACAGCCAAAAAAACAAGGACTAACGCTATGGAACAGCAAACCTTACGCATGAATGCGCAGAACTACCGCATGGCCGTTGCAACAGAGACCACTCAAGAAGTGATGCAGCGTTTGATAAAGCGCGGCATAACGATTCGCGATGTGCGTATCACCGATAGCCTGCCCGTAATCCGCGTCGAGTACAGCACAGCCTGTGACGCCTTAAANGTGGTGACATCTACGCGCCGCCCGCAGTTTCAGCGAGTGGTTCGTGCTATCGAAGCAGGCTGCGCCATTGAATGGAACCCGGCACAAACAACTAACTAACGCGTTGTCAACGACGACAATAGAAGGGGGAAACACGATGATGATCAATCCCAAAATTAACCAGATCGGTATTGCCGGGCTGTTAGTAGCAGCCATGCTGTTAATGCAAATTCACAGCATTGAATTCTGGACAACCTACGCCGGTGCGACCGGAATCTTGTGGAGCCTACTGCTTGAAGGTGCAGCACTTTGGTTATGGTCTGCCCGTTCGATCGGTAAAAACGGACTAGCCCTGGTCGCGAGTCTTCTCGTGCTAGCAGGCCCGCTATATCAAGTCAGTTTGCCAGTGATCGACAGTTACCGCGCCAGTGAGAGTGGCGTTATTAGCAATACCCAAACCGCAAATGTGCTGCGCGATGAAATCACCAGCTTGCAGGCAGCGCTGGCGACGTATAACGACAACAGTAAAACCCGTGTCGGCTGGGCCGCACGTATCGATGAAACCCAGGCACGTTTAACGACCGTTCAAACCGAATTAAAACAGCTTTTAATCGCTCAGGCAGCACCACCAGCAATGGCCTGGCAGCATACCGCCGTAATCAGCATGCAAGCCATCGCCCTAGTGATCTTTCAGCTGGTCATCGTGCTTGCCATTCGCAGCCTGAGCCACAACCCAGAGCAACCAACCCTGCAAAGCCCGAGACGTAAACACAAACCCAAAACAACAAAGCAATGGGCCGGTCTGTCACTTGTGCGCTAACGGCAGAACCGGCCTTTGCCAATAGCAGAGCACCACCCACATACACGAACAAGACCAGCACACACAAACCGACGATCCATATTTATCAGGAATAAAAAATGACCACACAACAACGTATCCCCGACGGCTACATGCAAAATGCCCTAGGCCATCTCGTACCGATCAACAACGTCAGCGAGCAAGACAAACTGCGCGACCAGATTGTTAACGACCTAGTCAATGATGCAGCGCTGATCAATGCTGCCCTGAAAAATTTCAAAGCCAAGGCATTTAAAGATATCGACGATCTGGTAGAAATCGCCGCCGACCGTTTTGGTGCCACCATTGGTGGGAAAAAGGGCAACCTCAGTCTGACCAGTTACGACGGCCAATATAAAATCCAGCGCACCGTTGCTAACCGCCTAGCCTTCACCGAAGAGATCGAAGCCGCCAAAGCCTTGATCCTTGCCTGCATCAATCGTTGGACTGCTGGAGCTAACGCTCATGTCCATGCCCTGGTTGATCGAGCCTTTAAAACCAACCGAAATGGCGAGCTCAAAACCGCCGCCATTCTCGATTTACTCACACTGGAAATTGACGACGACGAATGGAAGCGGGCAATGGACGCATTGAAAGAAAGCATCTTCGTTGCCAATACAGCTGTCTATGTGCGTGTGTATGAGCGCATCGGCACCAGTGAGCACTACCGCATGATTCCGCTGGATCTTGCATCTGTGATTGTGGAGGAATAAGCCGTGAGCAAGAGCATTACCCAAGAACAATGGCAAGCGATTGAAACCGAACTGCAATATTTCCATTGCCGTGTTGAGTTTGCACTCGACGGCCACGAAATACTGATCCGTAAAGAAGGCATTGCTGAGAATCGACTCGGGCTGACAGTCTATATCGATGGCATCATTGAGCACGGCTACGCCATTGAAAAATCTGACAAGTTCAACCCGTTAGCCATCAAAGTCTGGAAGGCGGCAAAAGTCAGCGCGTATGGGCCCAAGAAACGTGAACAGATTCGTAAGCAGTTTGGCAAACGTCAAGCAAAGCAGCTGTTTCCTAACCTCGAAAAAACACACACCTACTACAAGCCCTGGTTCGATAAAGCCAGCGTATTGATTCGCCAATACAAAAAGTTAGATGGCCTTGTCGTAAAAAAGATTGGCCAAGAAGAACAATCGGAGGTGGCCGCATGACCACTGCCAAAAACAGCAGCAAACGCCAGCAACTGATCACCAAAATCCATATCGCCAAAAGTCAGCTCAACCTAGACGACGATACCTATCGCGCTTTGCTCAACAACGCTGTTGGCAAAACCAGCTGCCGCGATATGCAATTTGGTGAGCTGTACCAAGTCTATGAAGCCATGAAAACCAAAGGCTTTAAACCCAAGCCTACAGCCAATAGCCAGCGTCGTGGTAGCCACTCACCCAAAAGCCAGGAGCAACAGATCGACAAACTACGGGCGCTATGGATCACCATGTTTCAGCACGGCATGATCGCCGACGGCAGTGAGGCGGCATTGCTTGCTTGGGTCAAGCGTCAATCCAGCCAGCTTAATGGCGGTGTTGGCATCGACAGCCTTGAATGGTTGCAGCAAAACACCCGTATGACAAACGCGGTATTAGAAAGCCTGAAGCAATGGCAGCAACGCATTGAGCGCAAATGGCAACATGAAGATATTCTGCGCATTGAACAATGCCGCGCTGCTGTGCCTACTGCGAGTCGCACCAAAGTGATCGGCTATCTGTTGGATCAAAAAGAGATCATGTGGTGGCCTGAGTTTGCCGAATTAAATATCGAAGACAGCCCAACACACCTGCGTAATCGTAATCAGTTAAAGGGCATGAATCATGGCAAAGAAGATTGATATCGATCTTGGGCTCAGTGTGCTGTGCGCTCTGGCAGACGAAGGTGAAACGCTCACGCTCGATGCGATCGCAGAGGTTTGTAACTGCCGCCGCAATGCCATCTGGATGGCCGAAAGAAAGGCCCTCGCTAAGCTGCGGCAGCGCCTGCAGCATCTCGGAGGGTTGATCGGTGATGATCCACGTCCGCAGATCGATCATGTTACTGAACATCTGACTTTTGCGGGTGAAAGGCTATGAAATTCAACAACATCGATATCAACGAATTGATAAAAATGGGCGAGCGCATGGTCGCCGCCCATGAAGAAACCGACTCCCTGTGGAGCGCCATACATTTGTATCAGGAAGAATACCCTGATGCAGATACCGAAACACTGGCGCTGTTATGGATGGGTATTAATAGCAAAGAACAGCAGTGCATTAATAACTGAATTTACATGACTATTTGCAAGGGAAATATCATGACTGAACATCAAACACTATTGTTAGATAACGACGACGAAAACACCCCACAACCTCTGGATAGCGACATCAGCGGTTTAGAAAAGTACGTTTGGCCACAAACACTGGCAGAAATGGTGGATGTCATTGAATCCCGGCTATCAAGAGAAAAAGACATTAAATCTGAGCAAGCCAATCGGCTCGCAAAGATTGTCGTTTTTGAAATCGCACAATATTTCGGCGGGCGACCTGTCTATCTGCCAATGGGGAAGCGAATTGAGCAAGCCCTTCGAGATCAAGACATCTGGAGAGATTTTACTGGGGACAACATCGACAGGCTGATAAAGAAGTATAAACTCAGTCATCAGAGCATCCGGGATGCCATTCAACGACAGCGTTTGATTGAAACCGCAAAAGTGCAGCGAAGCTTGATCTCTGAATAGTATCTATCAAACTTCCAACTTTAAATCCATTGCCGCTTAAGTTTCTAGATAGCTACTGTTAAAATCCCCCGCTCACTGGAATTCGCTTCGGAATGGATAGTCTCTTTGAAAAAAACAAATTATCGAGCACGACTCAGAGTTCAGTCACTGAATTTACGAAAGTTACGAAAAGGTAAGGCTAAGCGTAACTCAGAGGCAAGAATAGATAGGCGAAGAGCGAGAAGGCAGTTTGTTTATGGAGTTTGTGACACTGCTATTTTAGATGCACCGATAAGATTTTGTCTCGATGATAAAAGGCATCGTAGAAGTGTGATTGCATTCGTAAACAAGCTCCGGCACTCAGTCGACGTGGGTAGGCGCATAAAGCTCTCTTTTTCGTCTACCAATCTGCTGTATCCGTCCGGTACGATCTATTTAACAAGCCAACTAGATCGACTTTTTCAAACCAAGAAGCCTAAAATATCTGGTCGTTACCCTAAAGATAAGCGAGTGGAGGAGATGTTTCAGGCCTTAGGGATCATTGAACTAATGGGATTGGAAAATCGTAGGACTATTCAAGACCCATTGGTAAAAGGCTGGTACATATATCGAGGTACTGATGTTGATTTCGGTGACGAGTATGAAGAATTTGACAGTTTTCTCAAAGATTGCCTTAAGGATGAGGACAAGCATTTCGCAATTAGTACAGGGATATCAGAAGCCGTAACAAACGTTAAGCAACACGCTTACGATAGTGGTGAACCGAAGCTTTGGTGGGCATTTGCGAAGCGAGATGAGGAAACTGATGTATTAGCAGTTATCATTTGTGACGCAGGAATATCGATTCCAACCTCCTTTGAGAACTTTGTTGAAATAAATTTTTGGAATGTTAAAGATTTGCTTAGACACCTCGGATATTCAGGTGCGCGCAAAGATGGAGACATCCTTCAAGCCGCACTCGAACTTGGACAGTCAAATACAGGTCTACCGTATAGGGGGAAGGGCCTACCTCAGATCAGAGATATTTCCAAGCAAATACCAGGAACAGATTTGAAAATTTTTAGTCGAAAAGCAATCTATAGTTTAGTCGATGGAGAGGAGAAAAGAACCTCTAGAAGGAAATCGATAGATGGAACTATTATTCACTGGAATGTACCATTGGCATCCTCGGAAAGCTCGGTAAATTGAAATGAACATAGTATTGAATGTGGCTAATGAATTTCATAAGCGACCTGCTGGTAGGGTTGTATCGGACGGTCCATATAACGGGGAACGCTTTCGAGACGAGTTTCTTCGACCAAAGCTTAACCAAGCCATCGAAATTGGTTGTAAATTGGTTGTAGATTTCACTGGTGCAACGATGGCTGGATCTTCCTTTTTGGAAGAATCGTTTGGTGGACTAGTTCGAGCAGGTTTTGATAAAAGAGTACTTAAGAGCTTCTTAATAATAAAGTCAGACAGGAAGGTCATTGTTGATTCCATTGAAAGCTATATCAACACCGCATAGCGTATTCTACGAATTTACGGTTAATCTTTGGTACTACGCTCCAGGCTTTCTTGATGAAACACTATTTGAGCTAGTTCGTGTCGAGTGGGCAAGATTTGCCATATCGAGTATCGGATGGGTTCTTGCGTATATTATCTTCCGAATTAACTACATCCGCAGTAAGCGGGTGAGAACGATTCAGGAGATATCTTCTTGCACTGATGACCTACTAGATAACTTGTTTGTCTGCTTGTTTAACGTTCCCAGCCGTAAAACTAAGGGAAAAACCAAGTACTACGAGAACGAAAAAGCTAGAGAAACTGTATTGCGGAAGCTGATATATCTGGAAAACCATATTCAACTGTTTCATTTGATGGTATGGGATAGAGAGCTAAAAACATACCTTGATCTTCAGCCCATTCAGGTCAAGAAGCTTATTGAGATTGGTTGTAACCTAGAAGCTTTGGATATACGAAAAACGGTTCATGCTCCTCACGCAGAAAAGTCAGAGGCTTATCAAAGTGTTACAGAAGCTCTGAATGATGTAATTCTAAAGCTCGAAGCAACGGTATCACTAGCTAAACACTGACATCTTTCACCGCCTTGAAATCCACCCTCAACTAGATCACCCATATCATACGCCCAACGTCATCCCAACTACTGACACGGGCACATTGTTATGGGCAACCTGCGCCAACTCACCGACATCACCGAAGCAGTGATCCACTGCTCAGACACACCCAACGGCCGGCCCGATCTGGCCGAAGACATCGATCGCTGGCATGCTGGCCCACAATTCGGGTTTAAACGCGATTTAACGCTTGCCCCACATCACCAGCCAGAACTCAAACATATCGGCTACCACGCGGTTATTGAAGTGGATGGCCGTATCGTTGCGGGTCGCCCCTTTATCGAGACCGGTGCCCACTGCCCTCAAAACGGCATGAACCAAAACGGCGTAGCCGTATGCTTGATCGGTCGTGATGGTTTCACCCGCGCGCAATGGCAAAGCTTGGCGCACCTGTATTCTACCCTCCAGCAATACCTGCCCAACCTACAACGCATCAGTGGCCACAACGATCACAATCCGGGTAAAACTTGCCCTGGCTTTAACGTGAATACGTGGCTCTCCAGTGGCCAAATTCCGAGTGACGCCCAGGTTATCGACCTGCATGGAGGCCAATAACATGAAGTGGCTCAAAGACATCTTCAGCGGTGCAACCGGTGGTTTCATGAAAGGCATCGGCGATTTGGTCGGCAAATTCGTGACCACCGATAAAGATAAACAAGCATTCATGCTCGCGGCCGAGCAACTACTTCAGCAGCGTGATGCAGAAATTGAAACAACCATCCGCGCTGAATTAGACGCCAAAACCCGCATCATCGAAGCCGAAATGGCCCAAGGCGATAACTATACCAAGCGCGCCAGGCCCACAGTGGTGTACTTCGGTTTGGTGGTTATCGCTATCAACCACGTACTGGTGCCTAACGCGGTGCAAATCATTAATCAAGTGAGCCAAACCGCTGTGTCCTACAACACCGTCAACCTACCCACTGAATTTTGGATTGCCTGGGGCGGTATCTGTAGTGCGTGGGTTATCGGCCGCAGTGCTGAAAAACGCGGCCAGCGCTCGTCTGTTATTCAGGCGGTGACAGGCAATAAAACGCATATCTCCCGCCTGTTCGAATAAGGAACGCCCACGAATGGACATCATTGACGACGCCAAAGCCCGCGAAGAACAAGACCGAGCGCGGGCAATCGAGCATCATAACAGCCAGCGAAAACAAGAACCTGCCCAACAAAAGGCAGGCCGTTATGTTGTCTGCATCGACTGTTGCGAGCCCATCAGTGCTCAGCGCCTCGCCGCCAAACCTAACGCCGCTCGTTGCATCGATTGCCAAGGGTTTCTTGAGCAAGGCGGCGCACATGTTTGAAAGTCTTGATTACAAAGCCGCTGCCTTTTGGTTTTCCGTCTTCCAGTTTCTTTACATGGTGGCCATGACGGTTTGGGTGTGGAACGCCAACCGTCATAACGCCAGCAAACAGATGATCGAAGATAAAAATACCGCGCTGGCTAACCAACTCAGTCAACACAATAATCGTCTGACTCAGGTCGAACGTGACCTGCAACACCTGCCTGATCATGAAGATATGAGCGTCATTCATACGCGCATCAACGACAGCGCTCAAAGTCTTGAGGCTGTGCGCGGCGAACTCAAACAGATTAATAACACCATGCAGTTGATGCACAGCTACCTGTTGAATGGAGGTAAGCAGTAATGCCCTATCAGGATATCGTCATCGAAGATCAGCGTTTGGTCATCCTTCGCACACTGGAGGAAACCAACCACAGTGCTAACGATAGCATTATGCAAAAAGTGCTGAGCCAATACGGCCACAACGTTACTCGCGATCAGATTAAAAGCCACTATGCGTGGCTGCAAGAGCAAGGCTTGATCCGCGTTGAGACAATCGCCAGCACGCACGTCGCCCACCTGACCAGCCGGGGGCATGATATCGCCCAAGGCCGTGGTCATGTGCCAGGTGTCGGCAAACCCGGCCCCAAAGGATAAGTTATGGCGAAGACGAAGAGTACACCGCCTAAACGTGGTAAAGCCTCGAAGATCGACCGGCTGCCCGAGCAGGTGAAAGCCTTCTTGAATACGGCGTTGCGCAATAAAGATTTGACCCAAGAAGAGATCCGCGCCGAGGTTAACCGTCAACTCGAAGCACTAGGGCTGACGGAAAAAAAGATCAGCAGCGCTGGCCTGAGTCGTCACGCCACGAAGGTTGAAAAATTAGTATCGAGAATGCGCGAGACCAGCGCAATCGCCGATGCATGGGTCGATAAGTTGGGCGATAAGCCTACCGGTCAAATGGGCAAACTACTGATACAGATGACGCAAACTCTCGCGTTTGACGTCGCAGAAGAAACCCTGAACGGGGAAGACCCAGCTTCATTGGGCTTGATCAAAGATCTGGCACTAACCGCGCAGCGTCTTGAAAAGGCCAGTATGGATTCGTTAAAGCGCGAGAAAGAGATCTGCAAAGCATTCGCTGAAGAAGCGGCATCCACGGCTGAGAAAGCTGCGAAAGCAGCCGGGCTAACCAGCAGTGCAGTAACAACCATCAAAAAAGAAATTCTTGGTCTTGTTGGTTAGCACCGACCCATTAGTGTCTGGAGACAGCCCACATGCAACGATCACCCGTATCTCAGGCCATTAAAACGGCGCTCCCCGATTACATGCCATACGATGCCGATGAAGTATTGCTGGGTTATCAACGCCGCTGGATCGCCGATGAGTCACCGCTGAAAATTGCCCGTAAATCACGGCGCACGGGTCTTACCTGGGCCGAAGCGGCCGACGGTTGTTTGACGGCCAGCACCACCAAGAGTGATGGCGGCACCAATCACTTTTATGTCGGCAGCAATAAAGAAATGGCGCGTGAGTTTATTGATGCTGTGGCCATGTGGGCCAGAGCCTTTGATAAAGCCGCAGGCGAGATTCAAGAAGAAGTGTTAGAAGATGAAGACAAAGATATTCTAACCTTTGTTGTGCACTTTCCCTCCGGATTTAAAGTGCAGGCACTGTCATCTAATCCCTCAAACCTGCGAGGTATGCAGGGTAACGTCACGATCGATGAAGCGGCCTTCCACGATCGCTTGGCAGAGGTATTGAAAGCCGCCCTAGCATTGACCATGTGGGGCGCAAAGATTCGTCTTATCAGTACTCACAATGGTGTAGACAATCTTTTTAACGAACTGATTGAAGACAGTCTGGCCGGTAAAAAGCGGTATAGCGTGCATACCATCACGCTGGATGATGCCTGCGCAGAAGGCTTGTATCAGCGTATCTGCCAAGTGCGCAAGACCACCTGGAGCCAATCCGCCGAAGAGGAATGGAAGGAAGGCCTGCTCAAGGATACAGCCACTGAAGAAGACGCACTGGAAGAATACTACTGTATCCCGAAACAAGGCGGTGGTGTCTATCTGCCACGCGCGCTGATTGAATCGAGGATGTTTGAAGCCCCGGTGATCCGCTATACCGGCACTGACGCGTTCAACGCACTGCCCAAGCATGAGCGCCGCCGCGAGATCGATACGTGGTGCGAGGTCAACCTAAAGCTCTTATTGGAAAAGCTAAACCCGACCGACGAACACGCATTCGGTGAAGATTTCGCCCGCAGTGGCGATTTGACCGTTCTCGTCCCGATGGCGATTAACCAGGTGTTAAAGCGCACGGTGCCCTTCATTGTTGAACTACAGAATGTGCCGTTTAATCAACAGCAGCAAATCATTTACTACATCCTCGATCGTTTGCCCAAACTCACCGGTGCTGCCTTTGATGCACGCGGTAACGGCCAGCAAATCGCCGAAGACGCGCGCGATGACTATGGCGATCTCGTGCACTGCGTGATGCTGTCACAAAGTTGGTACCTAGAAAACATGCCTGCATTGAAAGGCGCATTCGAAGATGGCGATATTGCGGTGCCGAAAGATGCCGATGTCTTGAGTGACTTACGCGCTATTCAAACAGTGAAAGGTGTACCCAAAATCCCAGAAGGGAATACCAACAAGAATTCCAAACAACAACGCCATGGTGATGCAGCGATTGCTATCGCCATGGCGTGGTTTGCCAGTAAACAAGACGCCGTGTTGTACGCCTACGATGCCGTCAAGCGTCACACAGTAAACACCGACAAACACCCCAACGCCATTCACACCAACATGGGTTTTGGCCGTCGATCCGGCAGCATCCTATAAGCGCCAAGAGGAATCACCATGGCAGAATCCCGCATTGTCGATCAATTCGGCAACCCAATTCAAAAGCAGACGCTAACCCAAGAGATCGCCGACGCCCAACTGACCGGCGTACGCAGTGTTTGGAATCACTCCAGTGTAGCGAGTTACCTAAACCCCACGCGTTTGGCCGATGTGTTAGAGCGCGCGGCCCATGGCGACCACCATGATTTTCTAACGCTGTCAGAAGAAATGGAGGAACGAGACCTGCACTACGGTGGTGTCTTGGGCACCCGTAAACGGGCGGTTTCAGGCATCGCGCCAGAAGTTGAAGCCGGTAGTGAGAGTGCGCGTGATGCTGAAATCGCACAGGCGGTGCGTGATCAAATCGTTGGGCGTCCATGTTTCGGTGACACGGTTGATGATTGCCTAGATGCATTGGGTAAAGGGTATTCCGCAATTGAGGTAATGTGGGAAACCAGCGCTCGCCAGTGGCACCCAGCAACGCTGAAATGGCGAGATCCGCGTTTCTTTCAGTTGTGCCAAGTCGACGGCCAGACATTGAAATTAATCTCAGAAACCGCGCCAATGGGTGACGACCTACCTGCGTATAAATTCATCGTACACCGCCCACGGTTGAAATCCGGTTTGCCGATTCGCGGCGCGCTAGGTCGCTTAGCCGCTGTTGTCTATCTATGTAAAGGCGTTGCATTGGCCGATTGGATGACCTTTGCCGAATTGTTCGGCATGCCAGTACGCCTAGGGAAATACGGCAACAATGCAACCGGGCCAGAGATTGCTACATTGCGTGCCGCCGTTGCCAGTATTGGCAGCGATGCTGCTGCCGTAGTACCAGACAGCATGAAAATCGAATTTCTGGATACCGGCAGAGCCAGCGGTGGTGAGTCATTGTTTGAGCGTCTGTGTGATTTCCTAGACAAACAAATCAGCAAAGGCGTAGTCGGGCAAACGATGACCGCCGATGATGGTTCCAGCCAGAGTCAGGCCAATGTGCACAATGAGGTGCGCAAGGATATCCTAGCGGCTGACATCCGACAGCTAGAAAACACACTGAATATGCAGCTGATTAAACCCTTTGTGGATTTCAACTACGGCCCGCAAAAGCGTTACCCGCGCATCAGTTTTCCATTGATCGAAGCCGAAGATATCGATGCGCTGGTAAATGCGGTTTCGACCCTGGTACCTCTCAATCTGCGCGTTAGTGAAAAAGTAATGCTGGATAAACTCGGCTTGCCAGAGCCACAACAAGGCGAGACCTTATTGAAGGCTCCAACGGTCGAACCAGCCACCCCAGATCAAACTAACAACCCCACAGGTGCAGCAGCATCTGTTGGCTTGAACCGCGACCAACCCCATGCAGATGCTGAGTTCTTAGATTATGAGGATGAGATAAACGACTGGCAGCAACAGCTGGCTCCAATTGTCGACCCGATACAGCAACTGGCAGAACGCGCCGATAGTTTTGATACGTTTTTAAGCGGTATTCCACAATTGCTAGACGACATGGACGCCAACACACTGGTCAACCAACTGGCTCAGGCCACATTCAAAGCCTACAGCAAAGGCGATGCTGATGACTAAGGTAAGCACACCAGGCCCAGTGCCACAGGCCGCGCTCGACTATTTGCGAGCGAAAGGCTATGCCGTCAGTTTTGATCACCGTGATATCTGGCAAGCAGAGCATGCCAATGCGTTTACCGTGGCCAAAGCTATGCAACTCGACATTCTTGAAACAGTGCGCGAGGCCGTCGACCAGGCGCTGGAATCTGGCCAGACGTTTGCTGAGTTTCAAAAACAGCTCCAACCTACGCTAGAGAAGAAAGGCTGGTGGGGGGTTGGTGAAGAAACCGATCCGCAAACCGGTGAAAGCCGCGAAGTACAGTTAGGTAGTCCTCGCCGACTAAAAACTATTTACCGAACCAATCTGCGCACTGCACGAGCGGCAGGCCAATGGCAGCGCATTCAACGCAACAAGCAACTGCGCCCCTACTTGCGTTACCGCCTAGGCCCATCGTTGGAACACCGTGAAGATCACGTTAAATGGAATACATTGATCCTACCGGTGGATGATCCGTTCTGGCGAACCCATTTCGCCCCCAACGGATGGGGCTGCAAATGCCGTATTGATCAAATCAGTGCGGCAGAGGCTGAGCGTTTGGGTGGGGTGAGNCAGCGGCCTAAGCTCGAAACCCGAGAGTATGTCAACAAACGCACGGGTGAAGTGGTGAACGTACCCAAAGGTATTGATCCGGGTTGGGATTACAATTCTGGGATGGAGCGGCAGAAACACCTGGAGAAAGCGTTATCCGATAAAACGATGGCTGCCCACCCAGAAGATAGAAAAGCTGCGAAATCGCACGGGGCATATAAGCGCCGCTGAGGGCGAATGTTGATTTGGAGCAAGCAAGGGGGCGGTGAAACCGTAAAAATTGAATACAGGCGTTTTTAAACGGTTTTTAAACAAGTGATATGCTTTGTTATGGTGTTGTATTTTTTTCTGTGCAAGAATTTCTACCAACTAACAACCAAAGGCATTGGTGAATAACAATGGCAGGAAATGCAAAACCAAAGAATAAGAAGCTCTATTATCGACGTGTAATTTGGGCAGGGATTGAAGATCCCAAACCGCTAGAAGATCTTCTAGTCCAAGCTCATAACAACTCTCTACTTTCAACCGTTGGTTCTAGAACTTTCGCGATAGGTAACGATACTGAGATCAAAGGTGCCGACCATCAAAGTGACGAGAATGGTTTGTTTTTACAAATCACTAAAAGCGTTCCCGGACAACCAACGTCAACAATTGATCGCTCTCCAGAGAAAAATAAGTCAGCGGTTGATGCTTTTGATGCTCCTGATGGCAAGGACTATTTGGAAGGCGAGATATTCGTTCTGGTAAAAGGTAATGACGTTATCTTGTGCCCTTCTGGTGCAAGAGAGAGCGCTGTTGATACTTATTTTACAAAAGTGCTTGAAAAAATGGACTTGGATCATTACGCGGTACAACTACGTCTTACAAAAGTTGCAAATGCAGATCGAATCAAGTTGATTCAGAGCGTGGGCGTAAAAGAAATCAGATTGAATAGCTCGCTATACCAAGCGAGTATGATGCAAATGGACTCTGAAAGTGTAAAGGTAGAGAGCACTTTGGCTGCGGTTGCATCTCAAGTAAAACGTATCTTTGCTCAAGACCCAAGTCTTAGAGACATTGGGGCTTTGGAAAATCTGGATGTTAATCTATCTATTAGGTATGACGGCAAGACTGGTTGTTTAAAAAGCTCGAAATCGAACCCTGATTTTGGAGTTTCAGGTAAGAAGAGATTGAACGATACTGCGATCAATCTTATCACAGAAGTAGACAAAAACGATTATGATGGTGATGGATTCACAATTGTTGCTAACAACGACGTTGAGATAAAGTCTACTGAGATGAGAGTTTCTGATAGCAAGAAGATCGCTTCACTCGGTCGTTCAATAAGCAAGGTCGATGCTTGGGATAAGCTTCGTATCTATTACACGGAACTCAAGGGTAGTGGTGTCTTAAGTCAATGAGCCAAAATATTGATCGTGAAAAAATCAAGGAAGCGATAGCGATCATCCTATGGAGTGGGTGGGGTGCTTACCACTTCCAGCCACTCATCCATGGAAACCAAGATGCGATAAATGTAATTGTGACAATGTTCTCCATCTTGGCTGGTTTTCTTGTCGCAGTGATAACTTTGATCGGTGACCCCAAGTCTTTGCCATCTGGTAGCTGGCAAAAAGCTAGGTTGGGCAGTGAATTGACGTATAACCGACTAACGCGCCATAAATGGTTATTCAAAACGTATCTGGCAACGCTGGCGCTTATCTTTGTTTCGATGTTGATGAAGAAAAAACTTCAGGATTTCCAATGCTACGTCGAATATGGATATCTCTTCCTCGCAATTTCGGCTTTTGTTATGTCTTTTCGCCTGCCCGCATCTTTAATGCATATTCAAAGAGAACGAATCGAAGCTGAAATCAAAGAACGCAGAGAGCAAGAAGGTATATCAGAATAGATCGCTGCGATCGACTTGCCCTACACGGTAGCTATAAGAAATACATGAAGAAAATTAGAACTTACACAGCCGCTTTGGTACTTCTCGCCGGATGCAAAAGCAACCGGCGTTATTCCCATTGACCGCGACTCCTACATGATCGGAAAAAAGATGGTTCACCCGGTTTGGGTGTGTCGTTGGAAAACAAAGCCGAAGTCTATCGCGAAGCCAATTCATTCTGCGCGCAGACAGATAACGTGGTAGAAACGCTCCGTGTCATAACAACGCCAGCAAGGCCCGGGCAACTCGGCTACACCGAATTGCATTTCCGTTGTTCTGCACCGGGCCAAGCCAGCGCGGGGTTACAAGACACACTCGACCTGATCATCGAAACCCGTACCCGCTAAAATCCTTTCATCCCCTTGAAATCCGCTCCCGCATAGCTCCCATTACGATGGGAGCCTATGAAATTACAAACGCTCGCACTCAATCTACAACAAGACGTTGATCTTGGCGCATCGGTTAAGATGTTGCTGATTCCAGCCGGAGTTATCCGTGGCCGTGATGGCCGCTCCTGGATCAACGATCGTCCCAGCGAAGTCGTTGCCTACCAGCAACGTTTAGCTCGCGATATCGTGTTCGATTTTGAACACGCTACTTTCTTAAAAGCCAGCAAGGGCGATCCAGCTCCTGCGTCTGGCTGGGTTACCGTTAACTCTTTACAGATCGATGATGACGGTGCCATCTGGGGCATGGTGGATTGGAATGATTCCGGTCGCCATGCCTTGGCCCAAAAAGAATATCGCTATTACAGCCCCGCCTTCCTTTATGACGATAACGGTCGCGTTGTTGGTATCCACCACATCGCGTTAACCAACCGTCACAACCTGTTTGATCTGCCAGCGTTGAATCACCAGCTTTCTGACTCATCTCACCCCAAGGAGACGCCCATGCCTTTGCCTGCGCCGATTGCGGCCGCCCTGAAACTCGATGCCAAAACGGCAACCGAGACAGATGCGGTCGCGGCCATTACCACCCTACAGACCGACAACCAACGCTTGGCATTGAATGCCGAACAAACGGGTCAGGTTGATCTGAAACAATTTGTGCCGATGGAAACCCACCAACTGGCGATGAATCGCGCATCTGATGCTGAAGGTAAATTGGCGGATCAGGNCAAGTCTCAGCTAAAGGCGGATGCAGAAACCCTCATCGATGGTGCCGTCGACAATAAGAAAATTGCCCCGGCCAACCGTGACCACTACCTGGCGTTGTGTGCTGAACAAGCAGGCTTTGACCAGGTGAAGAGCTTGGTAGAAGCCGCTCCGGTCATCCTGCAAACCGAACCCACGAATCTTGATGGCAAACAACCCGGCCAACAAGTCGCGCTCAACAGCGAGGAACAAGAAGCCTGTCGCCTACTAGGTATGTCGACAGAAGACTTCCTTGCCAGCAAAAAGGAGATGCAATAAATGGCTATTCTCACCCCCGCATTAATTAATGCCCTGCAGGTCGGCTTCCGTAAGGAATTTCAAAACGGCCTCGGTATGGCAGATCCGCAGTGGCAGCGTATTGCCACACTCATACCCAGCTCGGGTAAAAGTACAACGTATGGTTGGCTTGGCAAGTTTCCGAAGTTTCGTGAATGGATTGGCCCGCGTGTGATTAATGACATGCAAGCTCATGGTTACAGCATTGTTAATAAGGATTGGGAGTCGACCATCGGCGTTGATCGCAATGACATTGAAGACGATGAAGTCGGCATCTATAACCCATTGTTCCAAGAAATGGGCATGGCAGCTGCAGGTTTCGCTGACGAACAGGTTTTTCCATTGCTGGATGCAGGTACCACAAACCTCTGTTATGACGGCCAGAACTACTTCGATACAGACCACCCTGTCTATGCCAATGCCGACGGTTCCGGCGCGGCGGTTTCTGTCAGTAACTTCACTGACGGTGCAGGCCCAGCCTGGTTCTTAATGGATGTGAGGCGGCCGTTGAAGCCAATTATCTTTCAAGAGCGCAAAAAGGTGAAGTTTGACCGCATGGACAAAGCCGACGACGAAGAAGTCTTTATGCGGAAACAGTTTCGCTATGGCGCTGACTGTCGTGCCAACGCTGGTTATGGCTTTTGGCAACTCGCTCACTGCTCCAAGGCTGAACTCACGCCTGAAAACATTTGGGCAGCTTATCAGGCCATGCGCTCTGTTAAAGCTGATGGAGGCAAACCGCTGGGTGTTCGTCCGGGTTTACTGGTGGTACGTGCAGGGCAAGAAAAGAAAGCCGAGGATGCGCTGAAGCAACTGATCAACGGCGGTGAATCCAACACCCTGCATGGCAAGCTGGAGCTGTTAGTGCCGGACTGGCTGGATTATGAAGTAACTAGCCCACGGGTGTAAGTCAATATTTGGTGCAGCAAGCTCAGGCCAATACTGCTGGGTTTGCTGAATTGATTTTCACTTAACGTAATTACGAAGATCGGCAAATGATGCCGACTTGTTCGCCTAAGGAGATTGGCTATGACTACTGCCAAGAAAAAACCGCAAACGGTTTTCATCCGTTCACGTGGCCCCAAATTTCGCCGTGCAGGTATCAGTTTTACCCAAGAGGCAATAGAGGTTGATGTGGCTGAACTGACAGACGCCCAGCGTCAAGCGCTGCAGGGTGAATCTCAGCTGGTTATTACTGACAGCTCAGACACTGCTACTTGATTGCCGACTTGTAAACGGAGAGAGCCTTATGCCATACGCCAGTATCGACGATATCACCGACCGTTACCGAGAAAACGAGCTGCTCGTATTATTCGGTGATGACGGCATTGATACGTCACGCGTCAACCGCGCGCTGGCGGATGCTACCGCAGAAATCGACAGCCACCTCGCGATGCGATACGACCTGCCGTTAGCAATCGTTCCTGCCGTATTAGTGCGGATATGTGTTGAGATCACGGTATACAGGCTGTCTGTTGACGAGGCTGCGTCGGACGATCGTCGTCAGCGCTATGACGATGCTGTGCGACAACTAAAGGCAATTGCCAATGGAGCAACGAGTTTAGGGTTGGCCCAGGCAGACACCGATGCCTCAGCAGGTGGCAATGATACGGTTGAGCTGATCAGCGAACCACGCGCCTTTAGTCGTCGAACCATGGGGCGCTTGTTATGACTGGTGTGCGCCTTGAAATCGACAGCAGCAGTATCGAACGCCTGCAAGACCGTTTGGCAGGGTTCTCTGGGTTACCGCTGAATGATCTACGCCATGCTATCGGTAGTGAAGTCGAGCATCAGACGCGTCGCCGTTTACAGGATGAAAAAACCACCCCGGATGGCGACGCCTGGCAAGCACTGGATGAAGGCTATGCAGCCCGTAAAGCCTTGAAAAGCAGCGGCGGCATTCTGGAGCGTGACGGCGATTTGATTGACTCCATCGCCTACGCCGTCGATGGCGATGAAATAGAAATCGGTTCGCCTTTGGTTTATGCAGCCATTCAGCATTTTGGTGGTGATGAAGTCGGAATTCCGATCGTGTCGCGTCAGTTTCTAGGGCTTTCCCAAGACAACGAAAACGACCTATTGGCCTTGGTTGACCAATGGTTGGATCAACAAGTTGGAGGTCAATCACATGCAATTTAATGACCTATTAAATGCTATTTGTGAGGCCATTAAAACCCGGTTACCAGAGCTCAAAGTCTGTGAGATTCACGGTGGCCGATTTACCCTTGATGAATTAAAAAAGATCTCGACCCGTGCACCTGCTGTGTATGTCGCGTTATTGGGCACCGATGCTGCCGCTGCCGCCGCAACCGGCCAGCCTGAAGTGCCGCTGAAGTTGGCCGTGTTTATTGTCGCTAAAGACGAAGTCGGGCTCAGTCGCACGGCCGGTGCGCTTAACCTGGTTGAAGTTCTGCTGCAGATGGTGAAAAACGATACATGGCAACAGCCAGGTGTTTTAGAGGCTCGCTCAATAACGACCAAGAATTTTTATAACGGCGATCTGCATAAAAGTAAGATCGCTCTGTGGGGGGTGAGTTGGGTACAGCCGATTCTTCTGGGCGACGCGCCTTGGCTGGACGGCAACCCCGTCAACGTTACCATCTACGCCAGCCGTGAATCCAAGCAGGTGACGTCATGAGCTTTGAACTCGCAGAGTTGAACCGTCAGCTCAACAACCTGATCGTGGTTGGTTTAGTTACAGCGGTCGATCACGCTAACAAGTCAGTACAGGTAACCGCAGGCAGCCTTGAAACCGGTTGGATCGCCATGCCCACTGAGATGGGCCGCAATTATCGCCGCTGGCGACCACTGCGCAACGGCGTGCAAGTCATTATGGCCAGCCNCGCTGGTGATATCAGCCAAGCAAAAATTATCGGCATGTTATACACCGACACCTTGAATAGTCCGTCTGACAATCTGGCAATGGATATCGTTGAGTTCGAAAACGGTACGACTGTGTCGCACAACATCGACACCCATAAGCTGGCCATTAGCTGTCGTGGTTCAGTCGATATTGAAAGTGATGACGAATTAACACTGGCTGGAAAAACGATCAAGCTACGTGCTGGCAAGAATGGCGAAACCACCGTTGATTTGTCAGCTACTGAGTTGGCAATGAAAGCAGCCGCCAACAAAATGCAGGGGCCGCTCACCCAGACGGGCGGTGATATCACCTCTGACGGTAAATCCGTGCAGACGCATAAACACGGCGGAGTTACCTCCGGCCAGAGCACAACGGCGGTGCCGCAATGAGTGGCATCGGCATGAACGTCAACACCGGGCAAGCCATCACCGGCAGTGATCATCTGCGTCAGTCTATCCAGGATATTCTCACGACACCGATCGGCACCCGCGTGATGCGCCGTGACTATGGCAGTGATTTATTTGAGTTGCTGGATGCGCCCGCCAATGAACAAACCATCATTGATGTGTATGCAGCCACCGCCGATGCGATCGCAAAACAAGAACCACGCTATCAGCTGGCTCGCGTACAGGCTTACCAGAGTGAACAGAGCGGTCGCTACGTGCTAGATCTGGAAGGCATTGACCTAACCACCGGTCAGGCATTACCGCTGGAGGGCATACAGCTATGAGCATACGTGATAACGATTTGCACCTGATGCCACGCCCGGCCGTGATCGAAACCATCAGTTTTGAGCAGATTCTCGAAGAACAAAAAGCCCAGCTCAATGGCCTGCAGCCGATGCTATTCACCCCGGATAAACAGCCAGTGATGCGTGAGGCAGAGTTAGTGGTTGCACAGAACGGCGAGCGCTACTTTAAGGTGCCGGTTGTTGATGACGCGGGCCTTCTATACCTCGAATTGGAATCGGAAACCCACGTTAAACAGCTGCAAGTATCATCTTATCGCGAGATGCTACTGCGCCAACGCGTTAACGAAGGCGCGTTCGCCACTATGCTGGCGTATGCCAACGGCAAAGATCTCGATAATGTCGTGGCACGTTATGGCGTCAAACGTGAAACGCTTGATCCGGGTGATCCCACGGCAACACCACCGATCGATCCAACCTATGAGAGCGACCCAAGTCTGCGCCGTCGCGGTCAACTGGCTTATGAAGCGCTCAGTACCGCCGGGCCAGAAGGTGCTTATGAATTTCACGCACTGAGTGCATCAGCGCAGGTGAAAGATGTCGACATCGATGCGCCGCGCTTCGCCGTTCTGGATCTCGATCCGGCATTGCTGGCCCAGCTGCCTGACGACGCGATTGTGCTGCAATGCATTCACGATGCAGGTTTGAACAAACCCGCCCCTGGCGATGTGGCAGTGACGGTTTTAAGCCACAGTGGTAACGGTAACCCTGATGAGACCACCATCAATGCCGTTGATGGTCGGCTCAACAAAAAAACTGTGCGCCCGATGACCGACAATCCCCGTGTGCGTGCTGCCGGTATTGCTGAATACAGCGTTACCGCCAGCCTGATCATTTACTCCGGGCCTGATGCGGCATTAATTCTTGAAACAGCTAAAGCCGCTCTGGCGGCCTATGTCGCACAGCAACACAGCTTAAAGTTAGCACCCACGGTGGCCGGTATTTATGAAGCCTTAAAGCAGCCCGGTGTGCACGATGTCATCTTTAACGAAAACAGTATTCCGTCACTGGAGAAATACCAAGCCGCATACTGTACGGCTATGAATGTCACGATCGGAGGCACCTATGACCGATAGTCTGTTGCCACCGAATGCCACACAACTGGAACGCGATCTGGAAACCGTGCTGGCCAGCGCCAGTGATCTACCAGTGCCTATTCGCGACCTGTGGGACCCTTGGAACTGCCCCGAACATATGCTGCCTTGGTTAGCCTGGGCTGTGAGTGTTGATGAATGGGACAGTGACTGGCCGACAGAGATCAAGCGCCAGGTCTGTGATTCATCCGTAGAGGTGCACAAACGCAAAGGCACTGTCGATGCAGTAGAACGAGCGTTGGCATCGTTAGATGCGATCGTTGAGATGGAGCCCGGTGACGTGCCGCACTCGTTTCGACTGACCGCCTACGCACAATCGAATCTCGATAAAAACGGCAACACTTTACTAACGCCCAAACTGATTGAGCAGCTAAGCCGCGTGATCAACCGGGCTAAAAACGTGCGTTCACAATATGAACTCACCGTCGGCGTTGGTTTTACCCATCATCTGCAAACGGCGTTGGTGATGGGGCGACCCCTAGCGATTCAACGTATCAGCATGAGGTGTGTGTAATGCTAGACAGCGGATTTACAGCCATTACGACACGCGCCGGTATCAACGCCGCAACCAGTGCCAAAGCCAATGGGCTGAAAGCTGAGCTGGGGTGGATCGGTGTTAGCGCAACAGCCTTTACGCCCACACGGCAGACCACCGCGATACCGAATGAAATCAAACGGGTGCGCATCGGCGGCAGTGCTGATATGGCGTACAACCAAGTGCATTTGTCAGCCCTGTTTGATGGCGGTACCTATACCGTGCGCACGGTGGGCTTTTACCTCGAAGACGGCACCCTGTTCGCGGTCTGGAGCCACAGCCAAAACGTGCTGTTTTACAAAACCGCACTTAACAAAGTCGCACACGGCTTTGATTTGGTGCTCGATAGCATTCCACCAGATTCCATCACCGTAAACAGCACCGGCGATGTGAACTTGTTTTTCGCACCGGAGCTTGTGAGCAGTGCTATCGCACAGACACGCATGGCCACCAACATGATACGCATGTTACGTCAGCAACAGCGTATTGATGATCAGTTACTGGCAATAGGAGATTAACGCACGATGCCTACGTTAGAAGAGAAAGTCACAAGTCTGGAAGAGACCAACGCTGAGTTGGTCGCTGAAGCGCAGGCGTTACAAGCCGTCTACCAGCAAACGATTGGCGATATCCGCAGCAATGCGGATGCTGTGAATGCAGATGTTAGAGCGGCGATTCCAACGGCTGTCGAAGATGAGCTATATAGGGCAATTTATTTCGATCCAATCAACGGCGACGATGCTGCAGTCGGAGAGTCCCATGCACCACTCAAAACACTCAAGGCAGCGATGGATCAGGTTCCAGCAGGTGGCGTAGGAATTATTTTTACGACAGAAAATAATTCTACCATCACAATTGACGAGGACATCAGCGTGGTTGGGAAAGCCATTGTTTGGCGATTCAACGGTGCTATCGTGAATGCGTCTGCCAAAATTCGAATACAGAATGGAACACTGAAAGCATCGTATGCCATTCACCTGAATCAAGACGTTAACTACTTTATCCAACATCATTCGGCAGATATTCGGCTGCCACTGTTGAGTTTGAGCGCAACAAACAGCGCAGAAGGGTTGTTTTACTCACCGTATAACGGCGGCAATGTATCCTTGCCAGGGTCACATCACAGCAACATTTTGATCACCGGCAACATCGGCGATATGTCTAGCCAGTATTACGTGTTCTCACCGCTGTATTACCGTTCCAGTATCGTAGTTTGTAGCCATGGGTTGTCAGTGGGGACCAATGTTGATCTGTTTGATCCGACATACGGTGTTCTGCAAGTTTCTAACAAAAATGTTTATTTGGTAGGAGCGTAATATGCACATTCCGTATCTTGAGCACGATGGAAAAAAACACTGGGGCATCGACACATCAGACATTGACGACCTGAGCCGTCGAGGCATTGACGGATCGACGGTATCCGCACTAGAAGCAGATCACTGTCTGGCAGAGCTGCGCATTGAACGCGACCGCCGCATGGGTGCGCAAGATTGGCGCTACCAACGCTACGCCCGTGAACTTCGTCTCGGTGTAGAGCCCACCGAGTCGATTGAAACCATCGATACCCTGATGCAGGCGTTAGCCAACATCACCGAAACCTATCACAGCCTCGACGATGTCGTCTGGCCTGAATAACGCACCGCGAACAGGAGCCTACCATGTCACAAGACCAATACCACCACGGCATTCGATCGTTTGAAGTCAACGACGGAACGCGTGCCATCCGCACTGTATCCACCGCTGTCATCGGCGTTGTCGGTACCGCACCGGATGCAGATCCTGCTGAGTTTCCACTGAATCAGCCGGTACTGATCCTAGGTAGCCCAGTCAAAGCGGCCAAGGCCGGTGCCACTGGCACACTGCCGATGGTGTTCAATGCTATCTTCCAGCAAACACGTCCAGTGATTGTGGCTGTACGTGTTGAAGAAAACGCTGATGCCGCCATCCAAGCCAGCAACGTGATCGGTACCATTACCGGTACCGGCCAGATGACCGGGATGAAAGCCCTGCAGATGGCGCAAACCCGTCTCAAGGTAAAGCCTCGGATTCTCGGCGCACCGGGTTTTTCGCACAACCAACCTGTTGCTGCCGCGTTAGGTACACTGGCACAACACCTGCGCGGTTTCGCTTATGTGGATGTGCCTGCAGGCACCAAAGAGGCGGCGGTGACCTTCCGCGAACAGTTTGGCGAACGTCGCATGATGCCGATCTTCCCCGGCTTCGAAACGTGGGATACCGCAACCAGTGCCACCATTGAAGTACCGGCCAGCGCCTATGCGTTAGGTCTGCGTGCCAAGATCGACAGTGACATCGGCTGGCATAAAACCCTCTCTAACGTCGTTGTGAATGAAGTCACCGGCATCACGGCTGACATCGACTGGGATCTGCGCAACCCAAATACGGCGGCCGGTTATCTGAATGCCAACGAAGTTACCACGCTGATTCAAAAAGACGGCTATCGCTTCTGGGGTTCTCGCACCTGTAGCGACGATGCGAAGTTTGCCTTTGAATCGGCCGTACGCACGGCAGATATCATCGACGACACGCTGGCGGAGTCTCACTTCTGGATGATCGATAAGCCGATGAGCCCAACGTTGCTGGATGATGCCGTACGCTCCATCAATGCCAAGTTCCGCGAGTGGCGCAATGCCGGTTACATCGTCAACGCTGAAGCCTGGATTGATCCAGAAGTGAACACCGAGGAACTGCTGGAATCCGGCAAGGCATTCATCAGTTACGACTACACACCCGTGCCGCCGCTGGAGAACTTGAACTTCCTGCCACGCATTACCAACCGTTACCTGGTTGAAATTCTGCCCAGTAGCTAACCAAGGAGAACGCCATGAATAAACTACCTGAAAAACTCAAAGGTTTTGCCCTGTATGTCGAAGGGCGAGGCTACGCGGGCCGCTGCAGTGAAGTCACCCTGCCGAAGCTCACCCGCAAAACCGAAGACTACCAAGCCGGTGGTATGGATGGCCCGGTTGAAATCGACATGGGTGTCGAAAAACTCACCATGAGCTACGTGCTTGAAGAGTATAACCCCGACATCATTAAGCTCTGGGGCATCACTAAGGTTGATGGTCAAGGCATTCGTATCAAGGGTTCGGTGAAAGCCGACGACCGCAGTGGCGATGAGATTCCGCTAGAAATCATCGCCCGTGGTCGTAACACCGAAATGGACCCCGGTGCCTGGAAGAAAGGCGACGGCGCATCCATGAAGGTGCAGGTGGCATTGACCGAAGTCGAGATTATCTACAACGGTGAAAGCATTCTGCATAACTCCATCCTCGACAGTGTCGATCGGGCCGGTGATGAAGATCGCCTGGCATCACGCCGCAAAAATCTCGGCTACTGAGTCAGGAGCCCCCAATGACTGAACCTAAAGTAAAAGACAGCAAAGCCGCCGCCCCTAAAAAGTACACCGTACTGGTTGGCGGTCGCTTGGGCAACGTGGGTGATGTGGTCAATTTGCACCCACGCCAAGCCACCTTTCTGATGACCAGCGGCCAACTGGTCGAAGGCGAGAAAAAAGGCAAAGCCTTGGATGAATTGCTGGGCCAGCACGCCCAACTGCAAACCCCCAACGTCAGCAGCGAAAACGCCAAAGCCGCTGCCAATCAACCCATTAAAGAAGAAGGTTAATCATCATGGTAAAAGGATCTGAAACGATCAAACTCTTGGTGCCAGTGATTCATGCGGGTGAGACCATTACTCAGCTGGAGATGCGTCGCCCAACGTTTCTGGATACAAGAACGAACCAGCAAGTACGCGGTTCAGACATTGAGCGTGAGGCGACGATGTTCTCGAACCTGTGTGAGGTTGCCCCTGATGTCATTAACGCATTGGACATGGCAGATTACTTAGACCTGCAGGATACCTACAGCGGTTTTTTGTCCTCGAAGAGGAATCCGCCAGCTTCATCGTCAGATTCCTCTCCGTCCACACAGGATGGACACGAACCGAACTCTCAAGCTTGACGTTTGAAGAATTGTTAGACGAGTACGAAGCGATTGCCGCAATGGTCAGTCGTTAAATTGCCCTAAGACACTTAGGGCAAATCATTCACTATCAGAGCGGTGATTATTGTGATCACTGGTTTGACAATCCGGCTCACTGTCACGCCTGCCGATAACAATGGCGGATACCTTACCCAGAAGAGTCAGCGTATATGGCCAATCAACTCGCAGTTTCCGTCGTTATTGGTGCGGCGTTAAAAAGCTCATTTAACACGGTTGTTAATAAGAGCGTGTCTCAATTTGATCGGGTCAGCGGGTCTATAAAATCGGTCGAAAGTCGTCTGCGCAAGGCTGACCAGCCTACCCAAAACCTATCTCGCGGCATGAAAACAGCCGCCGTTGCCAGTCGACGCTTAGCCCACGAAGAAACCAAGTTAGGTCAGTCGGTTGATGCACTGCGGGCGAAGTACAAAAAACTCAACACCGAGCTGGATAAGCAGCGAAATAGCAACAAGCAGCGCCGTAATGAACTGCGCGGCGAACTGTTCGATGCCGTTGCCTTAGGTGCCGTTGTTGTTGCACCGCTGCGTGTTGCTGCCAGTTTCGAGCAGGCTATGGATAAGGTCGGTGCGGTATCGCGTGCCAGTGAATCTGATATGGCCCAGCTTACCCAAACAGCAAGGCAGCTGGGCGCAACCACGGAATGGTCAGCAAGCCAAGCTGCATCAGGTATGCAATTTTTGGCCATGGCAGGCTTCAGTACCCAGGAGATGATCACCGCAATGCCTGGCGTACTCAATCTGGCCAGTGCAGGCGCGATTGAACTGTCCTCCGCATCCGATATTGCATCCAATGTACTGTCAGGTTTTGTGCTTCAAGCGGATCAGATGGGCCGGGTTGGCGATGTGCTCACGAATGCGTTTACCTCCAGTAATACCAGCCTGCAAGGGCTCGGTGAAACCATGAAATACGTGGCACCGGTTGCCGCCAAAAACCACATTGCGCTGGAGCTTGCTGCGGCCATGGCAGGTAAGTTGGGTGATGCCGGTATTCAGGGATCAGAAGCCGGTACGGCGTTACGGGCGATCGTTAGTCGCTTGGCCGCCCCGACCCGTGAAGCAGCGCAAGCGTTGGAAGATCTCAGTCTAGAGACACGCACCGCTAATGGCGATTTACGGGCACTGCCGGATGTATTCGCGGATATGCAAAACGCCATGGAAGGTATGGGTTCAGCAGCACAAACGGAATTGATCAGTACCGTGTTTGGCCTGGAAGCCACCAGTGCAGCCGCGATTCTATTGGGTAAGGCCAGTAGCGGCGAATTACAAACCTACGCGGCCAGCCTGACTGAAGTGGGCAGTGCCAGCCGTGTGGCAGCACGCCAGAACGATAACGCCATGGGCGCAATGAAGCGATTAGGCTCAGCCGTTGAATCAATTGCTATCTCAGTCGGTTCGGTTTTGTTGCCGCCGCTGGCCAGCATTGCTGATGTGGCCGCTGTTGTGATCGGTAAAGTCGATGGTTTGGCTCAGGCGTTTCCGGCTGTCACTGCCGTTGTTGGCGGTCTGACAGCAGCACTAATCGTTGGCAAGGTCACTGCTATTGCAGGCGGGTTTGCGGCGACTTTTCTGGCAGGCTCTTGGCTGAGTGCCAAGCATGCGGCAATCAAACTAGGGAGTGCGGNCACAATTGCCAATACCCGGCTGGGTACATTCAACAAAACCCTACTGGTTACCGGTGCACGCACACGAGCATTGGCCATCGGCGGTGCTATAAGTAGTTTTGGCAGTTCCCTAATCGCGTTTGCTACACGTGCCGTGCCAGTCGCATTAGGCGGTATTCGTGCATTAACCGTTGCGATGGTGACCAATCCGATTGGTGCGGTCATCACGGGTATCGCTGTTGCGGGTGTGTTGATTTATAAATACTGGCAACCACTTAAAGCCTTCTTTGGCGGAATATGGTCAGGATTCACCGAAGCCGTTAAGCCAGCCGTTCAAGCGTTGCAGCCACTGATGGGAATCCTGTCGCCGATCGGCGCTGCTCTGGGGTGGGTTGCTGAAAAGGTCGGAGCCGTAATCGGTTGGTTTGGTGACTTGTTAGCGCCAGTGAATATGGCCGGTGATGAGTTAGAAGGCTTTGCCACTACGGGCGAAAAAGTCGGAGCCATCATCGGCAATGCGTTCAAGATCGCCCTTGCCCCCATCACCGCCGTAGGCACTGCAATCGGCTGGGTCGGCGAAAAGCTGGGGCTCATTGATAAACAAAAAGCGCTGAACATTGAGCCGGTTGTAAAACCCAACAATGTCGTGCCATTTCCGACTGAAAGCGTTCGCAAAGCGACCACTATTCAGCGAGCACAGCCACGCACTGTTGATCTAGCCACACTCAGCTCGCAAGGCAATGCGGCACTGGCAACCGTGCCATCATCCAGTGCCGCGCCCGCACAACAAGTCGTTAATCACAATAAATACGAAATCAGTGTACAGGCGCAACCTGGTCAAGATGCCGCCGTCTTGGTTGATCAAATCATGCGTGAGATCAAACGCCGAGAAAAGACCGAGAAGCGTGGAGGTTTATACGACAATGAATAACATCATGATTGCTGTCGGAAAATACCGATTTTCCATCGAAACCGCTGCTTATCAACAGCTCACCCGTGTGAGCCAATATCGTTGGCAAGCACAAAACCGCATTGGTCGTACTCCGGCCCAGCAGTACCTTGGCCCTGGCTCTGACACAATAACGCTGCCCGGCACTATTTATCCCCACTACAAAGGTGGCTTGAAACAAATCGATGCCATGCGAGCTGAAGCCGGGCTGGGTGAACCGCTGCGTGTGGTGACGGGCTTGGGGCATGTTCTGGGGAGTTGGTGTATTACCGAAGTCGAAGAGGTACAAACCAACTTCGCCAGCCTTGGTGTGCCGCTCAAACAAACATTCCGCCTAACCATGATTGCTTACGGAGATGACGATGGCCAACTATCGAACCCGATCCGGTGATATGCTCGATGCAATCTGCCACAAGCACTATGGCAGCGCTGCCGGTAACGTAGAGCGCGTCATGATCGCCAATCCACGTCTGGTCGATATAGGGCCAGTTTTGCCCGCTGGATTATTGATCGAGTTACCAGACGCCGACACCATCAAGCCCACTCAAGCAAATACCGTAAGGCTCTGGGACTGATGAAACCACTATTTACCCTCACGGCCGACAACAACGACATCACCGCGAAAATCAGCGACCGGCTATTAAGCCTGGCTGTCATCGATGAGCGTGGTACCGATAGCGATACGCTGACTGTGCGCCTTGATGACCGCAACAACGTGTTGGCATTGATTCCCACCGGTGCAGTATTAAAGGTAGAGCTGGGCTATCAAGAGCAATCCGGCAAGATCACCATGTACCCGATGGGCCGATTCACGGTTGATGAAGTCGAACTTGAAGGCCCGCCCGACACACTGATTATTCGTGCCCGTGCAGCTGACCTGCGTAAATCGTTAAAGCAGCAGAAAACCCGCACTTGGAAAAACACCACCATGGCTGACGTCATTGGTACCATCGCTGCCGAACATGACCTGACCGGCCGTATTAGCGAGCCACTGGCGAATATCGAAATACCCCACCTGGCACAAACCGACGAAAGCGATCTGCACTTGATCACACGTCTGGCCAAAGAATACGACGCCATCGCCAAGCCAACCAACGGCTATCTCTTGTTTGTAGTACGTGGAGAAGCCAAATCCGTTAACGGCACGGCACTGCCCGAAGAATACATCCACCGCAGTCAATGTTCCCGCTGGCGTGTTGTATTGGCCGACCGCAGCAAGTACGAAGCCGTCATCGCCCACTGGCACGACACAGAAACCGGACAACGTGTGCCCGAACGTGTCGGTACGGGCGAGCCAGTTTTTACGTTGCGTGGCACCAAGCCAACCCAACAAGCCGCACGCGATTGTGCAGCCGCCAAACTGAATGCGTTGAAGCGCGGCGCTGCAATTGGCGATTTGGAAATAGAAGGTGGCTTGCTATCAGTGATGGCAGAAAGCCCGATTATCACTCACGGATTCAGAACCGGTATCGATGACATCTGGATTGCAGATCGCGTCGAACACCGGCTTGAAGGCCGGGGCCTGACGTCGTCAATCGATATCGAAGCCCCTAAAAAGTAAAAGAAAGCGACCCAGCCAGCAGCGGCAACTGCCAGCCAGGTCACCTCATCACAGTGAAAGAGCACTGTGAATCAGCCAAGGCTTTCCCGCTCGTCGACGAGCGCGGGCAAGCCTATCAGAAAACGGTAGATTCACAAATATGAAAGACGTTAGGTGTGCCAACTGTGACAAATTGTTATTCAAAGGACGGGGGCGTATTGATATAGAAATCAAATGCCCTAGATGCAAAAGGACACTAATTATTGATAACCAGAACACCCAGAGTGTCTTTTATGGAGTCCATAACCATGGCAAAACCTGTGATACCCTGGGTCGGCGGCAAACGTAAACTAGCTGACCAAATATTTCCGCTCTTTCCTGAACATACCTGCTATGTGGAGCCATTTTGTGGTGCAGCTGCGCTGTATTTCATGAAAGAGCCATCCAAGGTGGAAGTGATCAACGATGTTAATGGCGATGTTGTTAATCTTTACCGGGTGGTTAAGCACCATTTAGAAGAGCTATATAAGCAGTTTAAATGGGTTTTAACTAGCCGGGAAAACTGGCATTGGCTGCAAGCAACACCAGCTGAGACATTGACGGATGTTCAACGCGCTGCCCGGTTTCTTTATCTTCAAAAATTAGCGTTCGGCGGCAAGGTGGAAGGGCAAAGCTTCGGCACTGCCACCAGCTCGCGGCCGCGCTTCAATATCTTCACGCTTGAGCAGGACTTAGCTGATGCACACTATCGCCTGAGCAATACCACTATCGAGCGGTTAGACTGGCTCGAGATCATCAAGCGGTATGATCGCCCCCACACATTATTCTATTGTGATCCACCATATTGGGAGACTGAAGGCTATGGTGTCGATTTCCCTTGGGAGCAATACGAACGCATGGCCGAACTAACCAAAACGATCCAAGGAAAAATCATCATCAGCATCAATGCTCATCCAGACATCAGAGAGCTGTTTAATCATCTTCCAGTGGTTGAAGTCGACTATCAATACACAGTAGGAGGGGCGTCGAAGCGAACCGACTGTGTCGAGTTGATTTATGGTAATTGGGAAGGGGGCAAAGTACCCAGGCCAAAGGGGCAAAGTGGTTTGTTTTGATAGGTTTCGGTGGTCTCATCTTATGTGCGGCGTAATCTCAGAAAATTTGCGGCGCTACACAATAGACTTGTGATGCAGGGTGTTAACAGAATTATCTGGCAATAAAAAAGGCTGATTCTCGCGAATCAGCCTTTTCGAATTTGGTGCCCAGAAGAGGACTTGAACCTCCACGCCCCGAAGAGCACTAGCACCTGAAGCTAGCGTGTCTACCAATTTCACCACCTGGGCATATGTGCAGTTAGCAACATATGGGCGCGTATTATAGAGATGGCGGGTTGTATGGCAAGTGTTTTTTTACACTTTCTTAACAATTGATTTGTGTTTATTTTCAATTGGTTACTGCACAGTCATGCTTCGGTTAACCGTTGAAATTACTCGGTTTTAGGCGTGGAGGTAGGGCGCGCGGTTTTGGTTTCTCCCGTGCTGATATTCGGGATTTCAGGCAATCACCAGCACATCACTCTGGGTGGTGTGCTGGTTACACAATGCAATCAGGGCTGAGGCTGGCTATTCAGTCGCCTGCGCTATCGGCTGGGTGGAGGGCTTGTTGTTCAATAACAATGCCGCCATTTGATATTCGAGTGAACCGAAGTTGTTTTGCGCCAAGGTTTTTTCGAAGTGTTGATCTGAACGCTTGGTGTCGCCTTGCTGCCAGAAATACAATGCCGAATAAAAATGTGCGCTGCTACGGGTGCAAATGTCTGCATCTGCGTTGAGCAATTCTGTCGGCGGTTGGTTGACATCCAATGCTTTGATGATGTCTTTCTGGATTGTTGTTTTGGCGTTTTTGGGCAGTATTAGGGGTTGGTTATCTGCCTCTCCATGAATCTGCTGCATAAAACTGTTGATCAGATAAATCTCAAAGCTATTGGGGGCCGATTGAGTCGCTGCGTGATAGGCTTTACGCGCCTCTTCTGAACGCCCGTTTGCCACGTGGATGTTTGCCAATGCGAGATGTTCTTCGCCCGATAGTTTTGTGTCTTTGCTGAGTTTGGTAAGCAGCGTTTGAGTTTGGTCTGCGTCTCCCGTAGCGTACCAAGATTTCGCCAGCAGCCGTGCATTGGCCGTGCTTGGATCCTGCTGATGCAGGAATCGGGAGGTTTGCAACGCAAGATCATTAACGCCAGCTATTTGGTATTGGTCGATGAGCTGATTCCATAGCGCTGGCGCATGCTCTTCGTCAGCATTTTGTGCTGCTGTTAATGTGTATCGAATCGTGTCTTTACGCGCTTGGTTGAAGGCTGCGGGGCAGTCTTGTGTAATGGCTTTGGAATTCAAAACACGGGCCATTAGTGCAGCTATTTGGGGTGATTCTGGCGCTCTTTCGAGGGCTTGCAAGCCGGCATGTAATGCCATGTCGTATTCTTTTTGGTCTTCAAATGCTTCGGCAAGGGTGAACCAGTTATCTGCCGAACTTGGCTCGCGGTGAGTGGATGCTGTTAGCATGCGCACTGGGGATTTCGGGCTTTCGTTGTCGTAAATCCACAGTAGAGCTTTCATAAACGCGGGTGGCCTTACGCGTTTTTTAACTTCCGGATGCAGGGTCGCCCAGGTGTTTTCTAACACCGGGTACCAAGTTTTGGGTATGTACCCCGATAAGGTATAAATCACTCGGTAGTTGTTTAGTTGGGCATCCAACATGTATGGCGCTAGATTAAGGGCTGCTTGATAGTGTTTTTGTGCCTGCAGCAGGTAGCCCGGTCTATCGGTTTGTTCGAAGGCGGTTTGTGCCTTGTAACCCTTTTGGTAGTGCTGGTCGGCTTTGCTCGGTTGGCTAACGTTTACTTCGCCAGGTACAACCGGTTTCATGCCTGTGCTGACACAGGCGTTTAATAATAGACAGCTGATCGCCGTTACGAGTAGGCGCTTCATTACTGTACTTCCGTTGGCTGGTAACCCAATGCTCTAGCCTGTTTAAAGGCTTCCTGGGCTTTATCAAATGTGAAGTTGTAGCCGTGTGCCAAACCCAGTACATACCAGGCTTCACCGTGTGCTTTGTCGGCCTCAACGGCTTGTTCAGCGAATACCAGGGCATCGTCAAAGCGTCCGTTGTTCAGCTCGGTGTATACAAGCCCGACACGCTTTTGAGCAATGCTAAGGGATGTTTCGGCATCGTCTTTCACTGGTTTGCCGGTGCTCTCATCGGCAAAGACGGCTTCCCAGCCATTCAGCAATTTCAGATCCTGCTTGCTGTTGTAGTAGTCGGTATAGTCGGCTTGTTTAACGATAAAAGGTTTCTTGGTGTACTTAAGGTCGATGATCGGGCCGTCAGTGGATGTTTGGTGGATTTGCTCAAGCACGTAATAGGGCGTTTCTACCATGCTGGATTGACCGATAATACCGGCGTAGCGACCTAATTCAGGTGAGAAGGTCACTTGCGTATCGATGTGATATTCGCGCATATCGTACCAATCTGTGAGTCGATCTGCCGGTACCGGTAAGCCGTTGAGCAGGCCAAACATATGTAAAACGTTAACGGCGTTGACACTGATAAACAGCGATTCTTCGCCTTCTTCGCGAGCAGGGCCGAAATCCATGGTTGCCTTCATGGTGAAGGGCTCCCATAAATCGTTAGCATTTAGGGTTTGTGTTTTTATGGTGTATTTATTACGTGGCAGGTTGAACAGCTGGGCAAACGTGTCGGATTCTGCCGACAATTTTTTTGCTTCGC
Source organism: BD1-7 clade bacterium (assembly GCA_902705835.1). Classification (NCBI taxonomy): domain Bacteria; kingdom Pseudomonadati; phylum Pseudomonadota; class Gammaproteobacteria; order Cellvibrionales; family Spongiibacteraceae; species BD1-7 clade bacterium. Next base: position 97,168 of record CACSIN010000023.1, on the reverse strand, counting down.
TGCGCCACCAATGGCGGTAATCATCTTCGATTTCACCGGAGAATGTCAGAGTCAGGNCGGCCATCAGGTTGTTGTTTTCGGTGCGCCAAAAAATATCCATTTGTGCGCCGTGTGCCAGGTTCTCTTCGTTCACAACTTTCAGGATACCGCCTTCGCCATTAACGATAAGTGCCGGTTGGCCGTCAAGATAACCGGATGTGCCGGGAAATAAATTCCGATCGCCCGTGGTATCCATCCAAGCTTCTTGATGGCCAGGTTGTTTTGGAATCCAGACAATCATATGGTCGAAAACCAGCTCCACCATGCTCATGTTGGGTTGGCCATTCCACGGGGTAACAACCAATGCTGGGTAGGCTTCAATGCCCAATGCATGTAATAGGCTTAGCGCTAATACGGTTTGGTCTTTACAGTCGCCGTAACCTGCTTGAATAACCCTATTTGCAGCGTGTGGCTCGTAACCACCGCGATCGAGGTGGGCAAACACGTATCGGATGTTTTCCTGCAGGTAGCCATATACGGCTTTAACTTTGTCGATTTTGATATCTGATGGGGAGGCAAGGCTTTGGGCCAGTGTGGTTAACGCTGGTTGCGGTTCAAATTTTGACTCAAACATGCCCCAGGCCCACTGGTCGACAATCGACCAGTCCTGGCTGGTGGAATAATCAACACTGGAGTAGTAGTCGCGGGCTGGGCCGCGATTGGATTCGAGGATTACTTCAGGTAATGCTGGCCATTGCCAGTTGTAGTGCATCGCACCGCTGGCTGTGCGGGATTTTTTTAGCGTTGGTTTATGTGGGCCTTCGTAAGCGAAGTTGAGCTTGGCGTCAGGTGCATAAGTTAAGCTGAGGCGGCTATTGTGCACGGTATCAATACGGCCTGAGCGAGACTGTGCCTTTGGCTGGTAAAAGTAGCCACTGAAGCTGCCTGCAAAGTGATTCGGCAAGCTGAGTTTTTTGCTCTCGAATTTAACTTGGTATTCGATCATGGCACCGGGTGTTAGTGCCGGTAGTGCGAATATCAATCGACGGGAGTCATCGTAAAAATCCTTGCGGCTGGCTCGTTCGGTTATCACTGCATCTGCAGACAGTTCTTTGATGTCGCCGTCGGCCGTCAATACCCGCGCAAATTCCAAAGTGACTTTGGTGTAGTAACCATCGTACGGAACGCTGATGCGGCCGTAGTCACGCGAACTATTAGTGTCGTTCAAACGGATCGAACGGTATTGGGTGGATGTCCAATTGTAATCTGCTCGGACATTGGTTTCTGAAATACTGTAGAGAATTTCTGCGCCGCTATTAGTTCTCGGAATGGCTTGCTGTTCTGCCAATGATGGTGCAATGGAGTTAGCCGATGCTGGCATCGCTATTAACATGAAGAGTGCGATAAAGGAGATGATTCTATTACGCGTGACGGCGAACAGAACGGAGCTCTGAGATAACATAGTTTGACAACTTAACATGATTTTTCCGTGGCAATGATAGCGCGGTGGCCAACGATAGTGATTACCTAATGCCCATTGTAACGTTTTCGCAGTTATCACAATAGTGTTTCGAGTGTGCTGTAACTATCTGTAATAATTTAATAAGTCATTGAGCTTTCGATGAGCGATCACCTTTATCCGGACGATTTGCTGTACAATTTGCGCGCTACTAATCAATAACGATTGCGGGCAGTCGGCAAGACGTGTTTGTGGTTGTGTTGTCATTCACTCAAGTAAATCTCTGTCTGTTTTTATGCTGAAATCCTCCGACAAATTGGTTGAATTGATCTATCGCTCTGCGGTTGATGAAGGCGTTTTTCTGGATCTTTGTGAAGGGCTGGCAGCGCTTTCAGATGCAAACATATCTGATGATGAAAAAAGCCAGCATGAAGTTTCTTTGTTAGGGCATTTTAATCATTCCGCCATGATTGCTGAGCGTGTCAGTCAATTGACCAGTGATAAGCTCATCGCAGAAAAAATACTCGATCAGGTCAGTACGGCGATTTTTGTGCTCGATGCCAAAGCACGGGTGCTGTTCCATAATTTGCCGGCGACTCGAGTGTTGGAAACTGACTCTCGGATTTCAATCGCGGATGAAAAGATAAGTTTGACGGAGCCCGAGCAGCAAGTTGCTTTGTTGTCGGCTTTGCAATCATGGGATGGCCCAGCCTCTTCTGAAGATGAAGCGATGCTACTCGGGCGTAGTGACGCTAACGCGCAGATCATGGTATTGAGCCCTGCAGAAGACGCCCATCGGTTTTTACATGAGCAGTTACCAGGCACTGCTACCGGGGTGTTGTTTATAGCAGGGCATGCGTCTTCGAATCGTCAGCAGCAACAACGTTTGCAGCAGTTGTATCAGTTGACGCCGTCTGAAGCCGATATCACGTTGCGATTGGCTCAGGGCTTATCGGTTGAGGAAATCGCAGAAGCTCGAAGTTCCAAGCCGGCTACAATCCGCGGTTACATCAAGAGTATCTTTCAAAAAACCAAAACTCGCCGACAAGCAGAGTTGGTGGCGCTGATATTACGTGCGCCTTTGCACGTGGCACTGACCGGTAAAAATGCGGCGATTGACGGACAAGATGTGGTAATCGCCGCGCGACACGATCGCCAGGTGATGTTACGTTCCTATGGGCCGGAGAATGGACTGCCGGTGATTTGGTGCCATGCGTCACTGAGTTGCCGTTTTGAACGGCCACGGAACATTGACTTCTTATTTAAAAACAAACTCAGGCTACTTGTGCTTGATCGTGCCGGTTACGGCGAAACGTCTGGCCCTCCGTACGATTCGCTGAATGCGTTTGTGGATGATGTGCAGGATGTCGTCAATCATTTTCAGCTTTCTTCATTCCGCTTGGTTGGAATGTTAGCAGGGGCTGGGTATGCATTGGCGTGTGCGGCCCATTTGGCCGACAAGGTCGATGAAGTATTGTTGCTGGATCCATTTGCGCCGGGTATTGAGGAGCACAAAATTCCAGGGGCTCCTCTTTATTACCGCACGGTTCCGCGTGTTGCCCGGCGATTCCCTACGCTGGTTAAAAAGGTCATGCAGATAGCCGCACATGAATTCTCAACGGATTGGCGTAGTGCTTATAACCATGTGTTGCGCTTATTCAACGAACAAGATCGTCGTGTGCTCGATCAAGGTGCCGTTAAAAATCAGGCGATTACTCAGGCAACAGAGGCTATGCGTCAAGGGGCCGATGCATTGGCCAATGACATCATTTTGGCCCATCAGGCCTGGCCATTTGAGTTGGCAGATATTCAAGCGCGTTGCTGGATTGCTACCGGTAATGGTGACCCTGTGGTAGAAGCGTTTGCGCGTCAACTATATAAAGGGTTAGAGCGTAGCGAGCTTATTCTGCGCAATGGGGAAGGGTTTGCAGCGATGCTATATGAAACAACGGAGCATGTGTTTCGAGAAGCGGGTTGGATTAAGTGATATGAAGTGGCGCAGCGAGGATGTTGGTCATTTATTCCCAGGCTGAAAAAGGAAACCTGCTTTAGAAGCGGTTTTTTTGTATTGATAGAGTCGGTAGAGTTTATTCAGCGCTTTCTTATGTTTGCTCTACGTCTTGTATTTCAGCAAGCGTTGCTACCAGAATACCAGTGAGTAAAGTGGTGTTAGCCTTGATGAGGGCATCAGCTGTGGCGGTAACATCCCTCGTTGATGGAGTGAGTTGATCAAAAGTGTTGTCTTGATAGCCGTGACAGTTATCAAAACCTCGATTCTGACTGCTTTCGTTAGGTTGTTGGTAATGCAGTGTACTTTGGTTAGGTGTGAGCCTTTTTCTGAAACGGGCTTACCGCGGCGGTAATAACACCGCCAGCAACAATGCCTAATAACAAGCCTGCTAAGGTCGGTAGAATCGTGTTAACGATAGCGTTGTGGCTGAGTTGATGGATAAATATTTCTGCGCCAGGAATGCCGTGTAATAGAATGCCGCCGCCGACCATAAACATAGCGATGGTACCTAACACAGATAACGCTCTCATCAACCAAGGTGCTATGGCGATTAAGCCATTGCCGACGGCGTGTTTTACTCCCGCTAGCGTTGAACTCTCTGGTTGCCTGACGAGCCAAAAGCCCAGGTCATCGATCTTAACGATACCGGCCACTAAGCCATAAACGCCAACAGTAAATGCAATAGCAAGTGCGCTAAGTACGGTTAGCTGGGTTACGAAGGGAGCTGCCGAAACTGTACCGAGGCAGATAACAATGATCTCTGCCGACAAAACAAAGTCGGTACGTATGGCACCTTTGATTTTTTGTTTTTCCACCGCCATCAAATCACAATCGGGGTTTTTCAGGGCGTCATGCAATGCCTGATTATCGGCATCGACTTCCTGCTTGTGGAATAGCTTATGCCAAACCTTTTCGAACCCTTCAAAACATAAAAAAGCGCCGCCGAGCATGAGTAGCCATGTTACGGCTGCAGGTAGTAATGCGCTAATCAGCAATGCAGCAGGTACCAATATCAGTTTGTTAAAAAATGAGCCTTTGGCTACTGCCCATACAACGGGGAGTTCGCGATTGGCACGTACGCCAGATACTTGTTCGGCATTGAGGGCGAGGTCGTCACCGAGAACCCCAGCTGTTTTTTTGGCGGCGACTTTCGACAATACGGCAACATCATCCAACACCGTGGCGATGTCATCAATGAGAGCTAGTAGGCTGGATGCGGCCATGATCGTTTCCTTGAATTGGCGTTGCCGGCAGTAGTTTGTAATGCGCAGGGCATTGGAGAAGCTGAAGATTCTAGCGAGATGCCGAAAAAGACGCTAGTGGCATCTGTGCTTTGTCGGTAGGGAGCAGTAAGAGGTGTTGAATATATCTAAAAAAATATTGAAAACCGCTTGCATAACAGTTCGTTATCATTAATATACGCGGCTCACAACGTCCCGTTCGTCTAGTGGTCTAGGACACCGCCCTTTCACGGCGGTAACAGGGGTTCAAACCCCCTACGGGATACCATATTTAAAAACCCACAGATTTATCTGTGGGTTTTTTTTTGGATTTTTATCAAGCTTTGCACGGCTGTTGATGCCGTTGCGCTAGCGATGTGCCTCTGAGCAATACCGTGGTCGCGGGTTGTGTTTGGTGCATCGCATCATAAGGCGGTTTGTGGCAAAATCCGTCTGCTATAACCATTAATAATTTCACTGATATAAGAGGGTTAACCGTGCTTTCCACGTTCAAGTACATCAGCATCATCGAAGGCTTGTCGCTTATTGCATTGTTTCTGATTGCCATGCCGGCCAAATACTATTTCGATTATCCGGATCTGATTTTTCCTGTGGGAATGACACATGGCATTCTCTTTATGATCTATTTTGTAGCGTCTTTGGCGGCTAGCCATATTGCCGGTTGGTCGGTTATGCGCTGGATGGTTGCTTTGGTGTGTTCTGTTATTCCGTTTGCGTTTATCTTCCTTGATCGTCAGCTCAACAAAGACATTGATGCATCGAAAAACGGTGCTGCTAGCGCCTGAGCAAGTGTTAGATTATGGAATTTACACTGTCGACTGTTGCGCTTGCCCGAACGCCATTTCGCGAGAAGTTTGGTATTCCACGGCAAGCGGGTTTGGTGCCCGTACGCGGTCGTATTGATATGTTGCCGCCTTGGGATCAGCCTGAGGCGTTGAATGGCCTTGAGCAAGTCAGCCATATCTGGCTTGATTTTATATTTCACCAAAACCCGAGCAAGCCTGAGCAGTTGTCGGTGCGTCCTCCGCGACTTGGTGGAAATCGACGTTTAGGGGTGTTCGCGACACGCGCTAGTTTTCGGCCGAACCGTTTGGGAACCTCGTTGGTCAAACTGGAAGCCGTATGTGTTGAGGCCGGTAATGTTCATCTGGAGGTTAGTGGTATTGACCTTTTGGATGGCACGCCGATCGTCGATATTAAACCTTACCTGCCCTATGCCGATCGTATTGATGATGCCGTTAATGCAATTGCACCTGCTGCGCCAGCGCCAACGTTGGCGGTTGACTGGCAAGCGCAAGCGTTGTTGGCGTGTCGTGCCTGTTTGCGGGAGTTGGGCTATGTTGGTGGTCTCTCTGGTGATGGGCTGTGTGAGATAGAGCAGCAAGTTACGCAGTTAGTTGCGCTCGACCCGCGACCGGCCTATAAACAATCGGCATGTGGAACATACGCCATGTCTGTATTTGGATTAAATGTTCGTTGGGTAATGCAAACACCAACACAAGCATCTATCAGTGATGCTTCTCTTGCTTGATCTGACCTGATCAATAACCATTTAAGGATTTCGAATGAGTAGCATTGGTACGCCGTTTTCCACAACGGCCAAAAAAGTTTTGCTGTGTGGTTCCGGGGAGCTGGGCAAAGAAGTGGTTATTGAATTGCAGCGTTTTGGTTGCGAGGTCATTGCATGTGATCGTTATGATAACGCTCCCGCGATGCAGGTGGCGGATCGCAGTTATACGTTTTCAATGCTGGATGGCGATGAGCTGCGCCGTATTATCGAACTTGAAAAGCCGGATCTTATTGTGCCGGAGATCGAAGCGATTGCAACAGAAACGCTGGCAGCGCTTGAAGCCGAAGGCTTCACCGTAGTGCCTACAGCACGTGCTGCGCAGTTGACGATGAATCGTGAGGGCATTCGGCGAATGGTGGCCGAAGAGCTAGGCATTGCTACCTCACCTTATCGTTTTGCTGATACTTGGGAAGACTTTACCGCAGCCGTATGGGCGGTCGGGTACCCGTGTGTTATCAAACCGATCATGAGCTCGTCGGGCAAAGGGCAGAGTACGGTATTCAGTGATATTGACCTTGAGCAGGCCTGGCAGCATGCCCAAGAGGGTGGTCGAGCAGGTGCGGGGCGAGTGATTGTTGAAGGTTTCGTTGACTTTGATTATGAAATCACACTGTTAACTGTGCGCCATGTTGCAGGTACAACGTTTTGTGAGCCGATAGGGCATCGCCAAGAGTCGGGAGATTATCAGGAGTCATGGCAGCCACAAGTGATGTCGTCAGAGGCATTGGCGTCAGCTCAGGCGATTGCAGAGCGTGTTACTGATGCTTTGGGTGGATATGGCATTTTCGGTGTGGAGCTGTTTATTAAGGGCAGTGATGTGATTTTTTCGGAAGTATCACCGCGGCCGCATGATACCGGATTGGTGACATTGATTTCTCAAGATCTCTCGGAGTTTGCACTGCATGCGCGGGCGATTCTCGGGCTACCGGTTCCTGGTGTGCGTTTTTACGGGCCGTCGGCATCGAAGGCGATTTTGGTCGAGGGCGAAAGCCAGACGTTGAGCTTTTCGAATCTCGACCATGCATTGGCTGAGATGGGAACGTCTGTTCGCTTGTTCGGCAAGCCAGCTGTATCCGGTAAGCGCCGTATGGGTGTCACACTGGCTACAGGCGATACCTTGGAAGATGCCAATGCTAAAGCAATGCGCATTTATGAGCACATTGTTCTAGAGATGTGATGATAGAGAGTGGGGCCTGCGCTTTAGCTATGGTGCTATACCGCAGGTTGGACCTTGGTAGGGTAGTTGGCAGACTCAACCATGATGCGCTGCATGATACGGTTGATTTTGGCCGAGTCTCGGCTCTTCAGTGCCATTTTTAGAATCGCAATATTGGTGGTGAAATTTTGACGCGCAAGCGGCGGCAATCCGCTGATATCTTCTGGCGCTTCTTCGTCGGCTAATTGGCTGGGTGAGGTTAGTACTAAGAAGGCTTTTTCTGTCAGGGTTGCGGCTTCCATTGCTTCGTGACGAATCAATTGGTCGTAACGAATATAATGCTGATCCGCCAGCCATGTCATTGCTGCTAGACAGGCAAGGTGGCGAGGGCTGTGCAGGCCAAACTCATCGGGTTCATCATCGCCTGAGATGTCTTCCACATACACAGTATTTTTTCGCGGGAAGACATCGTATAGGCTAGCCAATATGCAGCCGGCATCATGATAAAACTCATCAATATGTAACTGGCTCATTAGAACTTGTACTTCTGAATAAAATCTCCGAAACGGTCGATCGCATCCACCAAATCATCAACGCGTGGTAGGAATACAACACGCAAATGTTGTTGGTCAGTGATGTTAAATGCCGAGCCTTGAACCAGTAAAATTTTCTCTTGTTTTAGAAAATCCAACACGATTTTTTCATCGTGTAAAACCGGGTAGCGTTTTGGATCCAGCTTGGGGAATAGGTAAATACTTCCCTTGGGTTTAACGCAGGAGATGCCTGGTATTGACGTCAGTGCATCGTAGCCCGCTTCAAGTTGTTCATAGAGTCGGCCTTTGGGGAGTACTAAGTCATTAATGCTCTGGTAGCCGCCCAGCGCAGTTTGGATGGCGTATTGTGCGGGTACGTTAGAGCAAAGGCGCATCGACGAGAGCATATTAAAGCCCTCGATATAACTGCGGCAATCTTGTTTGCGGCCGGTAAAAAACGCCCAGCCTGAACGAAAACCTGCCAATCGATAAGATTTGGAAAGACCGCTGAAGGTCACGCAAAGCGTGTCTTGGATCATGGTTGCCATCGGGTGGTGGATGGCATCTTCGTAAAGTATGCGGTCATAAATTTCATCGGCAAAAACAACCAGCTGATGTTCTTGGGCAAGGTCTGCTAACTGCTGCAAAATGGCTTTGTCGTAGACAGCACCAGTAGGGTTGTTTGGGTTGATGATGACAATCGCGCGTGTTTTTGGCGTAATCTTTGAGCGAATATCGTCGATATCCGGGTTCCAGTCTGATTCTTCATCACAGATATAGTGGACTGGTTTTCCGCCCGAAAGGTTGACCGCTGCGGTCCAGAGTGGGTAGTCCGGTGCGGGTATCAGTACTTCATCACCATTGTTTAGCAGTGCCTGAGTCGCCATTACGATGAGTTCACTAACACCGTTGCCTAGTAGGATGTCGTCAATTTCAACATGCTGAATGCCGCGTAGTTGGCAATCCTGCATGATAGCTTTGCGTGCACTGAAGATGCCTTTTGATTCTGAATAGCCCTGAGCGGCTGGCAAGTTACGAATAACATCCTGAATGATTTCGTCTGGCGCGTCGAAACCGAATGGGGCAGGGTTGCCAACATTCAATTTTATGATGCGGTTGCCTTCTTCTTCTAGGCGCATGGCCTCTTCGAGAACAGGGCCGCGAATGTCGTAGCAGACGTTGATGAGTTTGTCGGATTTTTGGATGGTTTTCATAACGTTACCGTTAATCTCTCAGGTAATCGGGCATTATACTTAAAAAATCACCAAGAGTATGAAATATTGTAGCTTTACAACGATTCTGATAGGCCTGTTTGGCGGTGATGGCCGTAGAGTATTGAATGAGGTAATGGACCGTGACTGCGACTGCGATGTATATGTTCTGCATGAACTCGTGTTCTGTTTCCATTCATTGCCTGTGCCAATGTCGCCAGTTGAATGAATAGTAACTGACGTAGTCGAACGGTCAGGTCAACAAGATCAGAATAATGGCAAACGATGAGGTGTTTATGGCTGAGATAGAAAAAACTGACGAACAGTGGCGTGAGCAATTGGGTGACGAGGCGTATCGCGTCTGCCGTGAGGCCGGCACCGAACGGGCATTCAGCGGCAAGTATTGGGATTGCAAAGATTCGGGTATCTATCAGTGCGCTGGCTGCGGTCAGCCGTTATTTGATTCCGAAACCAAATACGATTCTGGCAGTGGCTGGCCGAGTTATTATCAGCCGCTGGCTAAGGATGCCGTTGTTGAGCATTTTGATGCTAGCCATGGAATGCGACGTGTTGAAGTGACCTGCAGCCACTGTGAAACGCATCTGGGGCACGTGTTTGAAGACGGGCCTGCGCCCACAGGCTTGCGGTATTGTATTAATTCGGCGTCTTTGAATTTGAATAAGCGCGACGGTTAAGCAGGGTGTTCGAGCGCGCCGCCGTGTATGCGATTGACCTTTAGCGGGATGTGTTGATGGTTTTGCGATCAAAATGCGCTGTTAGTTAGGGGTTCTGGTAAGAGATTGAAATTTTTGAAGATTTTTTGTTGACAGTGTTGGTCTCCAGCCATAAAATGCGCGCCGTTCTTAACGAACACGTAGCACTGTCCCGTTCGTCTAGTGGTCTAGGACACCGCCCTTTCACGGCGGTAACAGGGGTTCAAACCCCCTACGGGATACCATGCGGGAATAGCTCAGTTGGTAGAGCGCAACCTTGCCAAGGTTGAGGTCGCCGGTTCGAACCCGGTTTCCCGCTCCAAATTTTAAAAAACCGTGTACAGAAATGTACGCGGTTTTTTTATGTCTTTAATTCCGAGTAAAGCAGCTCTTGCGCAGCGGGATAGGATGGATGCACACAGGTGATGATTTACATTGTGATCGCCTTTTATGCAGTTCGGTATTTCATCTTGGTAATGGAATGTGTATCCTTTTTCGGTTAGAGCATTCAGGCGGCTTTCCATGGTTGGAGTTTAGATCTGAACGCAACAATGTTTGTATGGATCTCACATTTAATAATAATCAGGTGTCCACTATGAATTTGACGCTTATGCGTAAGCTGGCATTGTCTTTGTGCCTGCTGTCATTCTCTCTATCAGCTACTGCTCGTGATGAAGATAAGCGCGGCTATTTTGGGTTGTCGGCTGGTATTGCCGGTGTGGACTTAAGTCAAAAGGATCCTGTGCTTTCAGCTAATGGTTCTGCTACAGGGCTTCAGTACACGTTATTTGGCGGCTACCGTGTTTCCCAAAATTTTGCCTTTGAGGCGAGCTATGTTAGTACTGGTGCACTGGAGTTGATTGAGGGCAGTGATTCCACCGCATCGCAGTTGTTATTTACCGGTAAGCTCGGCGGCCAACTTGGCGATTCCATCCGAATTTGGGGTAAGGGCGGTGCAGGTTATTCTTATTACACCCAAGATTACGATTATGTTGCTCAGGCGGTATCGGATAAAACAACCAGCTGGGATGGCATAGCGTTTGTAGCTGGTATTGGCGCGGATTTTATCGTGCATCGAAATGTCGTGTTTACGACAGAGTTTGATTATATGTTAACTACCGTAAATGCCCTGCAGCGTGGGACAAATATCAATCTTGAATTGAAGAAGTGGTCTTATACAGTGGGCATGCAGTTCGAATTCTAATGCGTTTCTTGCCTAGTTAAGCGACTAGCTAGGTGCGATAGATGTTAGTTTTAGACGTCATGATCTTACGCCCCCGTTTTGTTTGTAATGGTCCGTAATGTTTCGGTACCTCCTCATCGCGTAATATCCTGCTTCGAAAAATGATTGAAGTGGGATGTTATGAAAGGGATTTGGGTGTTGTCAGTATTTGTTGCGTCGTTGTTCTTTGCCGGGTGTAACACGGATAATTACGTATTTTGCTATAACGGCTCATGCAACAATGATGTAGAGTCTGAGGAGCAAGCTCAGGACAATTAAAAACATCCTTTTTCTTCAGGCTTCCCAATTTGATGTCCAAAACCGGTATAATTGACCAATTTACTGGGTTATACGGTTTCGGGTGTCTATGACAGTTGCTGTCTCTATAAAAAATCTCTCCAAAACATATGCGGGTGGGCATCAGGCGCTAAGGGGCATCGATCTGGATGTGCAAAAAGGCGACTTTTTTGCTTTGCTTGGCCCAAATGGTGCTGGCAAATCGACAACCATCGGCATTCTCAATTCCCTGGTGATTAAAACCAGCGGTGAAGTTCAGATTTTCGGTATCGATATTGATCGACACTTCAGTAAGGCGAAGTCGATGATTGGTGTGGTACCGCAGGAATTCAACTTCAATCAGTTTGAGAAAGTACGCAATATCTTGACCATTCAAGCCGGCTACTACGGTATTTCTGCGCGTGCAGCGCGGCATCGCGCCGATCAGTTGCTGCGGGATTTGGGTTTATGGGATAAACGCGACGTGCCGAGTAAAATGCTGTCTGGCGGCATGAAGCGTCGGCTGATGATTGCCCGTGCATTGATTCATGAACCCAAATTATTGATTCTCGATGAGCCCACTGCGGGTGTTGATATCGAAATGCGGCGTTCGATGTGGGAGTTTCTGCAGAAAGTTAATGAGCAGGGCACAACGATTATTCTGACAACCCATTATTTGGAAGAAGCGGAGAGTTTGTGCCGGAATATCGCGATTATTGATCACGGCACCATCGTGCAGCATTCATCGATGAAAGACCTGTTGAAAGAACTCCAAGAAGAAACCTTTATTTTTGATGTTCAAGGTAGCTTGCCTGGTGATTTTGCAATTGATGGCTTCAAGCTTGAGCTAATGGATGACCACTGTTTTGCTGTCGCTGTTCATAAGGATCAGAACTTGAATGATGTGTTTTCCGCGATTTCAGGGCAGGGCATTGAAGTGCGCTCAATGCGTAACAAAGCAAATCGCTTGGAAGAGCTTTTTGTGAAACTGGTTAACGGGGAGTAACTCATATGCCGCTACACCTTCAGTGGGTTGCCTTCAGTACCATTGTGATGCGTGAGATTCGCCGTTTTATGCGCATTTGGGTGCAAACCTTAGTGCCTCCTGCGATTACAATGTCGTTGTATTTTGTGATTTTCGGTAACCTTATCGGATCTCGTATTGGCGAGATGGGTGGGCATTCTTACATGGAGTTTGTTGTGCCGGGCTTGATCATGATGTCAGTGATCACCAATAGCTATTCAAACGTCGTGTCGTCATTTTTTGGTGCCAAATTCGGCCATTACATCGAAGAGATCCTGGTTTCGCCGGTGCCTAATGGTGTGATCCTTACCGGATATGTGCTTGGAGGCGTTGCGCGGGGGTTGATGGTGGGGGTGCTTGTTACTGCTCTGTCGTTGTTTTTCACCGAGTTAAAAATCTATAATTTTGCAGTGACGATTTCTGTGGTTATTCTAACCTCCATACTATTTTCGTTATTGGGCATGATTAACGCGATATACGCTAAGAGTTTTGATGATATATCAGTTATCCCGACGTTTGTTTTAACGCCGCTGATCTATTTGGGTGGCGTGTTCTATTCGATAGATCTTTTGCCGTCGTTTTGGGGTGATGTTTCCCAAATCAATCCGATTCTTTATATCGTTAACGCATTTCGCTACGGTATTCTCGGGTATACCGATATCAATGTTCATTTCGCATTTGCAATGATTGGTCTGTCGTCGGTTGTCGCTGCCGTGGTTTGTTTGTATTTGCTGAAAACCAGTAGAGGGCTAAGGCACTGATTATGGCGTTATCCGATGATATTTTACTCGGTAAGGATACCGCGTATAGCTTTGATTATGACCCGAGCTTGCTTTTTCCAGTGCCGCGAGCACAAGGGCGAAGTGAGCTGAGTATCAACACAGAAGCTTTGCCGTTTTTCGGGTTCGATCGATGGACAGCTTATGAAGTTTCTTGGTTAAACTCTGATGGAATGCCACAAGTTGCAATTGTCGACTTCTTGTTTGAATGCACTTCCGAAAATCTGGTTGAATCCAAATCGTTTAAACTCTACCTAAATAGCTTTAATCAAACGGTCATGGAAAGTGTCGGAGACTTGGTTAAAGTGTTAGAAAAAGATTTGTCAGTCGTATCCGGAGGTAATGTTACGGTAAATCTGTTTGGTGTGGATGATTACGCCATCCAAGCTGATGACACGTTCAAGTGCCTTGATGAGATTTCAGTTAAATGCACCCAATATGAGCCTGACGCGAGACTGTTAGCTGAGTCCGTTGATCTGCTTAATCGTGGTCACTATCGGTTGAAATCGCATTTACTGCGCTCTCTATGCCCTGTAACGGGGCAGCCTGACTGGGCAACGGTATTTATTGAATATCGGGGTGGTATAATCAACGAATCTCAGCTTTTAGCTTACATTGTCTCCTATCGAAATCATCAAGGATTTCATGAGCAGTGTGTCGAACAGATTTATCAAGATATCAGTAAGTTATGTAAACCTGATGCGTTGTCTGTGTATGCGCGGTACACTCGCAGGGGGGGGCTGGATATTAATCCTTGGCGTGCAAATTCGATGGAATTTTCACCAGCAGTATTACGTACATCACGGCAATAGAGCATAAGGGCAGTTTTAGCAGAAAATTTATATCTCTAAGTGCTATACCCCGCTTGTTTTTTAATAGCGGTTTCTTTAGTCTCACTATCTACGCTTTACCCCAATAATTAAACATGCGTACCTGTTGAGTATATGATTTAACATCATGAGATTTGGCCGTCTTCAGGTACGGGGCCTCAATAACAATAAAACGGTGACAATGAATGAAAAGCATTCTGAAACACAGCTTGCTAGCGGCAACGCTGGCAGTAACTCCTTTAATCTCTGTGGCGGCGACCTCAGCTGATCAGGCCAAGTTAGGCACTGAGCTGACACCGATGGGTGCTAACCCGAAAGCCAACGCTGATGGTTCCATCCCTGCATGGGGCGGTACTACAGTTGGTTTGCCTGAAGGGCTGGCCTACGAGCCAGGCAAGGCTTACCCAGATCCGTATGCCAATGAGAAACCTTTGTTCGTCATTACTGCAGCTGAGCTGGACAAGTACCGCGATAAGCTGACCAATGGCACCATCGCTTTGTTCGAAAAGTACCCGGATTCATTCACCGTGCCTGTTTACAAAACACACCGTGATTTCCGCTACAAGTCAGACATCGAAGAACGTACCAAGTGGAACGTGGGTCATGCGAAACTTGTTAATATCGATGGTTTGCAACAATACACCGGTGGTGCACCTTTCCCAATTCCTGAGAACGGCGCTGAAGTTATCTGGAACGCACGTTTTAACCAGCCAATGGCTGTTGCTGATGCAACCTACGACGAGATCGCGGTTTATAACAAAGGTTCCCAGCAACGTCACCGTACTGAGTTGTTGATTGAAACTCCTTTGGCTTACGGCACTCACCCAGTGGGTAAAGTATCTGAAGATATCGATATTAACGCAGCTTATGTTTTCCACCGTGTTCTTGAGCCTAAGCGTAAGAAAGGCGAGATGGTTGTTGTTCACGAACCTGTTGACCAGTTGACTCACAAGCGTAAAGCTTGGGTTTATATTCCTGGCGCGAAGCGTGTTAAGCGTGCACCGGACGTTGGTTATGACACTCCGGTAGGACCAGGTGGTCTGATGACTGCTGATGATGGCATGGGCTTCAACGGCGGCATGGATCGTTACAACTGGAAATTGATCGGTAAGAAAGAAATTTATGTTCCTTACCACAACTACAAGTTTGACTCAGCAGATATTGATTACGCAACATTGTTGCCGGGCAAGCACGTAAACGCTGACTATATGCGTTATGAATTGCACCGTGTTTGGATTGTTGAAGCGACGTTGAAAGATGGTCAGCGTCACATTTACGCTAAGCGTCGTTTCTACATGCCTGAAGATAGCTGGTTAGTTGCATCTTACGAAATGTATGACGGTCGTGGTGATCTGTACCGTATCGGTTTCATGAACTCTGTATACGATTTCTATCTTAAAGGTTACGTACCACGTGCACAGGTTAACTATGACCTGCAAGAGGGTGCATATGTTGCGGTACGCTTAGTAAACGAAACTCGTCCTGTTAACTTCGCAATGGAGCCGAAGGGTAAAGACTTCTTCTCTCCTAACCAACTGCGTAAGATGGGTCGTCGTTAATCGTCTTCCGATATTTGTCAGGGCAGTGATGCCCTGGCTTATTTTCTAATTTTTCCTCCACCGCCAATTTCTGGTCATCCCGATTATTTCGCTTTAGTGTTTATCTAGCTTTCCTGGCTTGTTTCTTTTGTTAAACTCAAAAATTGAATCCCTGATAAGCCGATAGTTCAGCGGCTACGTTTTTCTTATCTGCCCATTGTTTGCGCCAATATCTCTACTGTGTGTCACTGCTAAACTGTTAGTTCTATGTGGTTGCGGTGTTGTAGTTCGCGTCTTTCTATCCTGCCGTTCTCTCTCTATATATAAAAGACTTATGATCATTAGGCTTCAGCATGTTTACATCGCTTCAAAACGGCCGTTTTAGCCTCTGACTGTGGTGCGTTTGGCATATTTCCCGTTTTTTCGGTCTATTCTCAGTAATAACGCCGTAATCTGTTGTCTATGGGAGATATTCGGGAGTATGAGTGATGCGAACTGACATTGAGTCCACTCCGCTGGTTAATATGATCCAAAAGCTCCGCTGTATGCCTGAAAACCAGTTGGCCGACATTATACAGATGCATATTGGGGTTCCTGATTTTGGGCCGCCTGATCAGGTGGTTAAAGCCGCAATGCAGGCTATTTCGACTGAAGATTGCTACCGCTATCCTCCCATTCAGGGTAGCGCTCGCTTGCGAGGTATGATCTGTGCGAAATATTCACAAGATTATGGAGTGAGTGTTGTTCCGTCTCAGGTGATAATCGCCAATGGTGCAAAGCAATGCCTGTTTCAGATCATGATGGCGTTATTGAAGCCATTGGATGAGGTGCTGATTGTTGGGCCTGCCTGGAGCTCTTTTTCTCGGCAAGTGCTATTGGCTGGTGGTGTGCCAGTGATGATCACTGCTGGGCCGGAAACCGGCTTCAAAATATCACCTCGGGCGCTGGATGATGCGATTTCCGACAAAACTCGGCTTGTTATCATGTGCTTTCCAAACAATCCCACAGGGGCTGTTTTGGATCAAGCTGAAATTAATGCTTATGCTGACGTTATTGCCCGATATTCGCAGTTGTATCTGATCAGTGATGAAGTGTATGAGTACTTCCGATTTGACCAGAATCCGACCAGTTTTATCACCTGTGAAAGTATTCGCCAACAACTGATCCTAGTAAATGGATTCTCAAAGAGCTTTGGTATCAGTGGTTGGCGAATTGGTTATGCGATAGCACCAACGCCCGTTATTGATGCGAGTGTTCGTGTGCAATCACTGGTTAGTGGTGGTGTGTGTGAGGTAATGCAGATAGCCGCTTGTGAGGCTCTCGAGGCTGGTGCAGGGCACATTGGGAGTGCGATAGAGCGTTATCAAGAAAGAGCCGGCATAGTAAGAGAGGCGTTTTCTGCTGTGGAAGGGGTTGTTATATACCCCTTGCACGCAACCTACTTTATGGTTCTTGGTATTCAGCCATTTCTTGAAGGGCAGGGGCTTGATGCACCGGCGACTGCTGATGTTGTTGCTGAGTACCTTCTTGAAGAATACAAAGTTGCAGTGATCGGTACGGATGGATTTGGTTTGCCAGGGTGTTTGCGGCTGTCGTTGTGTCTAGACAATACACTGATTAAGGAGGGATGCCGGCGGATTATAGATGGGCTGGCTTCGTTCACGCCAGCATCTACTGAATCAAACTCATCAGCGACCGTAGTGAGGCGAATTACTCAAGAAAAACGGGCGAGTTAGCGGGCAAGGTTTGAAATTCTATGTCGGTTTTATCAGCAAACTTAGTCGCATCGAGTTAAAATTCGCCGGCCAGAATATCCTTGATCAAATCATCCATAACAACTTGGTACGGAACATCGACATCCCGAACGGAGTAGATGCTGACTTCTTCTTGCTTGCCGCGCACGCGTATTTGTTTGTAGGCTTCAACCGTTATTGGATGGTTGGGGTGTATCTTATCGTAGAGCGATTCTTCGATAATAATCTGTTCACTTTCGGCTTCGTTGCACAAACGTGATGCCAGGTTGACGGCATCGCCAACCACAGTGTATTCCATACGTTCTTTGGAACCGACAAGGCCCGCCAGCATTTTTCCACTATTGATGCCGATCCGCAATTCGATTGGGTAGAGGTCCTCTTTTGCGCGCTTTTGATTGAGGCTACGCACGAGTTTTTGCATCAGTATTGCGCAGGCAACAGCATGGTATTCATGGTTCGAATCGTATTTTGGTGCGCCGAATACGATCATTACACAGTCGCCGATGTACTTGTCAATGGTGCCAAAATAGAAGCGAGCACACGCATTGAAATAGCCGTAATATTCGTTCAATAGCTCTTGTACGTCTTCCGGTGTGATGGTTTCTGAAATACTGGTAAAGCCTACAATGTCAGCAAACAGAACAGTGGCATCGACGTGCTCGCCGGCCATGTGTACAGGATCCAGATGATCCATGACTTTGCTGGCAACTTCTTCGGTGAGAAATTTATTCAGCATACTTTCCAATTCGGTTTTCCGTATCAACCCCTGACTCATCGTATTGATCGCGTCAATTAGCGCTCCGATTTCATCGTTTCGGCGATCTGGTATATGGTCAATTCTGCCTTCGCGAATATCGTTGGTTGCGTTGACAAGGTGTTTGATAGGGTCTGAAAGGCGCCTGCCAAGTTGGAATGCACCCAGCGTGACAATCAGCATGATTACGACAGCCAATGCCACCATAATGGCGAGCTGTTGTTTGAAGGCCTTGGTCATTAATTCATGAGACAACACCAGCACCGCGTAGCCGGACTTTGTTTGGCCGTTTTGGATCGGATGCAGATGAATCAAGTAGTAACTGTTGAACCAGTCGCGTTTGTCTGCCTTAACCGGGATTTCGTAGTAAGCTGATTCAACCCGGATATTTTCAGGCGTTGGCAGTGTACCCAATGCAGCAATACGCTCATTGTCCGTTGAAAAAATGGCCGCACCGCTGACCCGGTATTCGTTGATATAGGATGTCATAACTTGATGCAGCTTTTCTTCGTCATCAAAGCGAAGGGGCTGCGCGGTAGCTATCGCCATTTGCTTGACGAGTACTTGGCCATACTCGTTAACTGCTTTGTCATTCTGGAGGATTTGATTACGCAACAAATAGCCAGTGAGCACCAACATACCGACTGTTGTCAGTAAGCAAATAGCAATGGTGTACTGGGTTGTTAAAGACAACCGATTTGTACTGGGCGCGCGAGCGATCTTCATAGGTTTGGTTGCATAAAGTAGCGGCTGATTAGGCAATCCATTTGGTGGCTGTTCTGGTTATACTTTAATCGCAGTAGGCTAAGCCGTGCGTCATTACTATGCGTCGTAGTATAACTGTTATCTTGTGTGTGTGGTAATACGCCGTTATTTACGATACATCGTTTGAAAGTACCAATCACGCAAATGTTAGTGTTGATGGTTTACGTGTATTAGCTGTTGCGACCAATCTTTTTGAGAGACGACTCAAATTATGCAGACGGAAGTTTGTTGGTGAGCGCTGATTGCCTGCTGATGTTATTTTGTTATGCTTTATTTTTCACATTTTGTGAAGCCCCTAGCGCGAAGTCTAACCGATAAAAATTCATATATCTAAGAAAATGACAAATGACTCGCGCTAATAGAAGTTGCTCGCTCAAAGACGTGTTACAGGTGATCCGTGATGTTTAAGCCACTGTTGGTAATCAAGACTTGCCCTCCAACGTCATCCGATATTGATGGCCGTTTTAGCATGCTAGGTATTCGTAAGGCGATCCAAGCCTTTGTATTCGGCTGTACCATGTTACTTTCCGGTTGTGGTGGAGAAAAAAGCTGGTTTTGGGATGGCGACTGGGAACGGCGGGTAAGCCCACCCAAACATGTGCAAGGCCGTTGTATTGATGAAAAGCTGACGCTTGAGAATAATATTTGGCGATTGACCGTTGTTATGCACTCTACTTACGCATGTAACCAGCCTTTTCTTGAACTGACGTTTGAAGGCGATATCGATGAGGCTCGAATTCGCAAAGACTCCGATGATCGGCGTATCACCTTTGTTATCTCGGACATTCATTTGTCCGGGTTAGTTGACATAGCGGGCGATGAGCGTTATCTGGTGTCTTCATCGGCCGTCAGTGGTATGTCGGAAAAATACGTAAACAAAGATAACGAAAATATTGAGTTTCCGGTTTTCTTTGATCAAGGCAAGGCGTTGATGTTGGCGCCGGTATATCAGCCGGTACTGGATCTTGCGGTTCCGAATCACCCTGACAAGTCTGCGAGACACCGTTACAAACGCGCAGAATGAAGGCGGGGCCCCTATGATCCCTCGCCTTAGTTGCTCTCCAGTTCGACTCTCAGTGCCGGTTAGCTCCAGCGAGCTAGCCACGCTGGTGGGTTTTCCTGCTGTTTCAGCTCCCGCCTAACAAGCTCCATGCTTATCGCGGATACCAGTTGCTGAAATTGCACACGCGGAAAATTAACGCATAGCCGTACCGTTTTCACGGAGTGTTTGCTACCCCAGGCGATCCAGACCGTGCCAACGGGTTTATCTGCAGAGCCACCGTCGGGCCCGGCGATCCCTGTCACTGCGACGCCCATTTCTGCTTGGGTTTGTCGCAGAGCACCTGCCAGCATTTGTTTCGCAACCGGCTCACTGACGGCACCGTGAGTCTCTAGCGTTGACTCTTCGACCCCTAAGATCTGATGTTTGACATTGTTTGAATAGCTGACGATCGCGCCTTGAAAGTGTGCTGAGGCACCAGGTAATTGAGTTAGTTCACTTGCGATCATCCCGCCGGTGCAGGATTCTGCAGTGCAAAACTGTTGATTAGTTTCTTGCAAGGTTTTTAATAGGGCTTGAGCTACTGTCGATGGTTGGTTGTCAATCAAGTGGTCTGCAATAGCTTGTTCTAATAGTTGTTTCGCATCTTTGATGTGATCAGGATCAACACCAGTCTTAGTGCGATACTTCAGCTCCAGTGTGGGTAACCCGGCTCTAAAGCCAATTTCAAGGTTATCTTTAATTGCGGGTGTTTGATCGATGAGAGATTGCAGACTGGATTCACCAATGCCCAAAAGGGTGAGTTTTGTTAGTGGCTCCAGCTTTTTGCAGTCGAATATGTCTAGGATATGCGACAGCAGTTCTTCCTTAACGATATGTTTAAGCTCTGAGGGAACCCCTGGCGTTGCAATGACTAAACAGTCGTTGACTCGAATATAGAACGCTGCAGCACTGCCAGGAGAGGAAGGGAAAATTTTTGCGCCATGTGGCAGTGTTGCTTGCTTGAGGCTTGCGGGTGATAGCGCAAAACCTCGGCGCTCGCACCAGGCTTCGACATGGCATCTGGCTTCGGGTATCTGTTCAAGTTCGATACCAAATGCCTGTGCCATGGCTTCTGCGGTTAGATCGTCTTGTGTAGGCCCCAGCCCACCATTAATTATTAGGATGTCTGACGCTTCACTTAAGCGGCGAATTTGGTGAACTAGCGCACCTAAGTTGTCGCCAACGGTGCATTTTTCTTGAACCACTAAACCGTTTTCTATTAAGGTCGTAGCTAGATAAGAATAATTAGTGTCAATAATATCGCCGTGAATCAGCTCGTCGCCTGTCATCAGTAGGCGAATGCCAGGGTAGTTGCTCATGAAGAATACTCGCTGGTTTACATACAAGGTGTTTGAACTAAACACGAAAACCCGGAATTTGTCACGGGTAACGGCCTAGTTCATGTTGATTCACACCGATCGATGAGATGTTGAGTGGCTGCGCGCTTGAGTCATTGACATTTTATAACTTAGAGCCGATATCATCGTTCATATGCTGATGGCTCAGATATTCATGGAGAATGTCGCAATGTCTTCCAACACCATGAAAGACCTCAAACTATTACTGGTGGTTCCATCGCGTCTGCAGCAGACCCTTCTGTCCAAATCTCTGACGCGTTTTGGTGTAGAAGATATTGCTATCTGTCGCACCATTGAAGAGGCCATTGTTCGTATGCGCGAAGCCGGGCCTTCACTGGTGGTGAGCTCCATGTATTTTGAAGATGGCGATGGTTTGGATTTGGTCGAAGCGATGCGGCAAGATGCTCAGCTAGCATCGATCGATTTTATGTTGGTATCGGCAGAGCACCGTTTTAGCGTGCTTGATCCGATGCGTCAGGCAGGTGTCCTTGCTGTGTTGCCGAAGCCGTTCGCAGAAGATGACCTTTATCGGGCCTTAAACTCGTCTGCAACGCTTGCGGCATTAAAAGCTAATGTGCCTCAGGCAGAAAATGAGCCTGACTTCGATGCATCGGCTTTGCGCATATTGCTGGTGGACGACAGTTTGTTGGCGCGCAAACAAATGTTGCGTGTGTTGACGCGTTTGGGCGTATCAGAAGCTCTTGTGCGGCAGGCCGAAGACGGGCAGGAAGCGTTAAAAGTACTCGAAGAAGCGACCTTCGACATCATCTTCACCGATTACAATATGCCGAATATGGACGGTGAAGCCTTGTTGTTGCAAATCCGCCAAAAGCCGGATATGGCAGATATTCCTGTCTTTATGGTGACCTCAGAGACAAGCCAAACAAAGCTAGCCTCAGTACAAGCCAGTGGCGTGACAGCCTTAATGGACAAACCGTTTGATCTGGATTATCTCAAATATCTACTCTCTATTCATTACCAACAGCCTGACACAAAACCAGAGTCTCTTGATTTGAGGGCATTGTTACCGGCCAGTGAATGTAAGGAAGTGCTTTGTTCGGATGTTGACGGAGTTAAATGAAATGTGGTTGCGATTGCATTGAAGCAATGAAATCATCTGTGTGGTTTAGGCTGATGTTTGGATTTCGAAAGTCGCGCAGAGCGGTTTTCTGAACGTTGTGATAAATGAGAGTGTGGAAGGGGGGCAGAAGCGATGTCTTCGTTCGAGATCCCAATTAGTTGATCATTTCAGTGGTTTTTAAGGGGTATACCGCAGGTCACAAGTCGCCATGATTAGCGGCGTTGTGATCCGCGGCCGATAGAAATCAGTGAGGTTCAGTAAACTTTTGCTGATGGGTAAATGCGTTGCGGCGAGTCAGTTCTTTTTTCACTGCCTCAGCGATACGACGATTGGCGGCCGTTGTGCTGTCCAAGATATCCCACAGCTTACGCGATGATAAGTTCGACATTAGCTTTTCGGTTTCTTGCTCTGCGAATGCCAAGTTGATGATGTTGTTATTTTCAGTGCTTTGGTAATTAATAGTGCTCATAATTTTAGTCCTTTCTCGATTCCTAGTGTCTTGCGCAATGCGATTGCGGAGGAGTCGGCGTTTTGGTTACATATTTCACTAGTTAGTGTTTGTTGACGTCAGGAAGTTTCTATTTTCTGACAGATAAATATGTGTCGTTTATGCGACAGATGTTTGCTACGGCTGCCGAACGTTTTTTTGTGTGCGTTCTGCTCTGTGGTGTAGTTTTTACTGCCGCTGTTTTAGCGTTATTGCTGTTTTTTCGTTTCCGTTTATTTACCGTCCGTAGTTTCTTGTTTTCGAGGGGCTGATACCCTGAGGTATCGGCCTGGTTCTCTGTTGCGTGTTTTGCCGCCTTGGCTCGCCGATTTTGCGTTTGATTCTCGAGCAAGTACTTCTTTTTCTTCGGTAGCGATTTGATGGCTACTGACTGTATGTATCGCGCAATTGGGTATAATCTAGCGGCACTCTATGAAGAATAAATGACCAGATGCTCACTATTTTTTATTCCAACAAATTGGAAGCCCTATCAATCAAGCTTAGCGCCTTGCTTCGCCACGAGCCGTTGCCACCACTTGCCAAAGAACAAATCGTGGTGGAATCTGCCGCGATGATGCAATGGTTGCAAGGCCAGCTGGCACAGCATACGGGCATTGCAGCCAATTTGGACTTCCCGTTTCCCGCGGCCCTAGTTTGGCAAATCTATCGAGAACAAATGCCTGATTTGCCTCGTCAGACCCGATTTGACCGCTCGCCGCTGGTCTGGCGGCTATACGATCGAATGGTTCGGTTAAGACTAGAACAAAATCCCGAGTTTGGCTTGAATGAGCTAAAGCAATATGTAGGCCAGCTATCAAACGACCACCAGCTTATGACATTTGCCCAGTTGGTAGCGAATCTCTACGACCAATATCAGATTTACCGGCCTAAATGGTTGATTGATTGGCGCAATGGCGGAATGCTCGGTGCAGAAACCTTCCCTTGGCAGGCAGAGTTGTGGCGGATTCTCTGTAATGACACGATCGATGAACCCGACCGTGCCAGCGTTTTTGCTGATGCCTTGACGCACTTTCCTCTACCTGAAGCCAGTGCACGTAAAGTGGCACACCGCTTACACTTTTTTGCGGTGTCGACATTACCTGAAGCCTACATGCAGCTATTTGGTGCACTTGCGCAGACCATCGACGTAAACCTTTATGTGTTGAATCCATGCGCGGAATTTTGGGGGGATGTGAAGCCCTGGCGTCAGGTTATGGAAGCTCGCGTGGCGGGTTTGTCTGCGGAGACGTTGGATGCCGCTACCACGGAATCTATTGACGGCAGCAATGAACTGTTAGCTATGTTGGCACGACAACCACAAGACTTTGTAAACCTGTTACAAACGTTGGAGGCCTCAGACGATCAACTCTTTGTTGAAAGCCCCGATGATACCTTGCTGGCGCGTCTGCAGAATGATGTTCTTTACTTGCGGCAACATGACGCAGGGATGTCTGCAACCGAAAAATCGCAGATTCCGTCATTGGATCAAAGCCTGGCGATCCATGCCTGCCACAGCGAGTTGCGTGAGGTTCAGGTTCTGCATGACGAACTGCTGCGTTATTTCGATCAGCACTCCAAGTTAGCGTGGGATGATGTTGCTGTGATGGTTACCAACCTCGAAACTTATGCGCCCTATATTCAAAGTGTGTTTGCCACCGCAGATGATGGTTTACGTTTGCCATTTCACATTGCTGAAAAACAAGGCATTGATGGCGAGCCGGTAAAAACTGCGTTGCTGGATTTGTTGCAGCTGTCGGGAGAATCCTATGCGCGTTCGTCAGTCATTCGTTTGCTGCAAGAACCCGTTATTGCGCGTTCTTCAGGTATTGATGATGCCAATTTGATAGAACAACTGATCGGTGAGCTGAATGTGCGGTTTGGGCTTTACGATGCAGATTGGCAGGTTTTTGGTGATCAAGTGGTCCCCCTTAGTTGGCAGCAGGCCAGTCAACGGTTGGTTAGCAGTTTTGCATTGCCGGATCAGGATGATATGTGGTCGGCAACATTGGCCGGTATTGATGGAGGGTGTGCTGACCAAGCGGGATACTTGTGTCAGTTTATAGAAAACTTGGGCCTTCTCGGGGCTGGCAATGCCAAGCGCTCGCTCAATGACTGGTGCGCCTACGTGGGCGTATTGTTAGAACGCTTTTTCGGCAAGGCTGAAGATCAGGAAGAACGTGAAGTTTTTCAGATTAACGAAGCGCTACAGCAGCTGCACGACACCGCTGAACTTGCCGAGTTTAATCAACCACTCGATCTGCGTGTGTTTGTCGATCGTTTGGAGCAGGCCATGACACAAGCGGCCAGCCATCATTATTTTCGCCCAGGCTGTATTAATATTGCCACGCTGCTGCCGATGCGATCGATTCCGTTTCAGCGTATTTGTGTGCTTGGTATGAACGACGGTGCGTACCCGACGCCGTCGGCAAATAACCAACTTGATCTCATGTTACAAACGCCAAAACGTGGTGACCGGAATAAACGGGATGAAGAACGCTATTTGTTTCTGGAAGCTTTGCTTGCAGCGCGCGAATCTCTCTACATCAGTTATATCGGCCGCAGTCATATTGATAACAGTGAGCGATACCCATCTCTGTTAGTAACCGAGCTTTTGAATCATATTGATGCCGGGTACACCGTTGCTGAGCAAAAAGAAGACATGCTCAGCCAAGCGTTAACGCGACACCATCATCTCCAGCCGTTTGACCCACGGTATTTTATTGCCAATAGCCGAATGCAGAGCTTCCATCCAAACCATCAACAACAGGCCAGAATCTTGTCGTCTGGTGTTGCTACATCGATACCGGCGTTTGGCCAGGATATTGATGTTGAGATGCCTACCGATATTGATCTGTCAGCGTTTTGTCGTGCCATTGTTCAGCCGCACCGGGACTACCTCAGACAAATAGGCATTGCTCTTGATGTTGAAGAGACCGTTGATGAAGACAACGAGTGTTTTGTAGCAACCGGCTTGGAAAACTATCAGTTGCTGATCATGGCGCTTGATCGCAGGTTGCGGGGTGCATCCATGCCAGCAGCAGACGTTCTGACTCGTTATGATCTGTCACCACAGGCTGCCCTTGGCGAATCGACTGTGGCAGAGCAATTGCAGTTGGCGGACGCAATGATCGATTCTGCAGACGCATTAGGTTTAGCGTTAACGCAAAGCCAGTGGTTGGAGCCATTGCAATTCGAATTGCCAGTGGGTGATCTCGTCGTCCGCGGGGTATTGAATCAGCTGGCAGTAGATGCAAAAGCTGCCAATATCCATTTAGGCTGGGCAGGCCGGCGGCTACATGGGCGACATGCATTACGTGTTTGGATCGAGCACTTGATCGCTCAATGTGTGCTCGATCGACCCGTTACAAGTTACCTGTTGGAGGCCGACGCTGTCTGGCGTATCTTGCCTTTGGAGGCTGATGATGCTGCGTCGATATTAGCGTCGTTAGCAATGCGAATACGAGAAACGCGACAATCGCCGTGTTGGTTTTTTGCACGTTCGTCGTTCACCTACATGCAATTGTTAGGTGGCGATGATCGTGCGCAAGCCAAGGCGCCATTCAAGCTTGAGGAGGGGATTATCGGTACCAGCAATGTGACTGGCGAATGGCAAGACTGTTACAGCTCTTATGCATTACGCGGTTGTGACAGCTTACCTCTACCAAAGGTAATTGCTGAAGCCGAAGCCGTGTTTGGCCCGATGTTTGACGTTTTTGAAGCCGTTGAGGAGGAGAGTGCGGATGCAGACGCTTGATCTAACAACCGTTCCGCTCAGTGGCATTAGCCTGATTGAAGCCAGTGCCGGAACCGGTAAAACCTTCACTATCAGTAATCTGGTGTTACGTCTGATTTTGATGCCTCAACCGGGACTTGGCGAAGCGCCCTTGCGTATTGATGATGTGCTGGTGGTGACTTTTACCAAAGCGGCAACGCAAGAGCTGAAAGATCGGATACGACAACGCATCAGTGATGCAGAGATTTATATTCAAACAAAACAGACTGATGATCCGGTGCTAGCAAGTATTGTTGATCAGGCATTGTCGAGTGACGGTGAAGAAACCATCTACGAGCGTTGCTTGCTGGCTAAGCTCAGTGTTGACGATGCGCCAGTGTTTACCATTCACGGTTTTTGCCAGCGGGTATTGTCGGACTTCGGCTTTACCGCCGGTCAACCCGCTGAACAAACACTGTTGGAATCTGCCGATGAACTCCTGCAAAAGGTGGTGAATCAGCTTTGGCGTGAAACCCTATATGCACTTGATCCGGTGCGCGCCACCTTGTATCAGCGATTGTTGAAATCGCCTGATTCCCTGATTCAACGTTTGCGCCCGGCGCTGGACGACGATCTAGATACATTAGGTCGTAGCGCCCAAGTAGATGACCTGATCACAAATATGACTGCCGCGTGGCAGCAGGCCAGAGAATATTGGCAAACCGATGCATCTGAAATTTGCGGCTGGTTCGCCAAAGGTATTGGCCGATCGTACACCAAGCGCTATGTGCCTATTTGGTTGGCGCAATTGGGTGAATATTTGGATGATGAATCAACGCTGTTTATGCCGCCGGAAAAGGTGTTTCGATTCAGCCAGAAAACGCTGTTAGAGAAGCTGGCAGATAAGGCGCCAAAACATGCCTTATTCGACGCATTAGAAACGATCGAAACCTTGTTGCCGCAACTTGAAGATGCTGTGCTTGATGATTTGCGCCGACGTGCGATTGATGCCATAAAATCGTTGCAGTCACAGCAAAATATCTTGTTTTTCGACGACTTGATCAAGCGGGTTGCGCGTGCCTGTGGGGAATCCTCAGCGGCCTCAGAAGCTTTACTAGCCCAGCTTCGTACGACGTATCCTGCGGCTTTGATTGATGAGTTTCAGGATACCGATCAGTACCAATACGAAATATTTCGCCGTATTTATCGAGATTCGCCGAGTGGGTGTGAAGACTCTGTTGCCGAGAAAACATCTGGCACTTGCATGATGATGATTGGCGACCCGAAGCAGGCAATTTACAGCTTTCGAGGGGCAGATATTAACACCTACTTTATGGCCCGGCACGATGTCGTTGAGCAACAACGATACACGCTGAACACTAATCACCGTAGTGTCCCTGATTTGGTTCAAGGGGTCAACGGATTGTTTTTGCAGGCGGACAATCCCTTTGCGATTAGTGACTTTCCGGAATACCCGGATGTTGGATCGCCCGACAGGTTTGCGGGTCGTAAGAGCTTATCGATGGCAGGTCGTGATGTGCCCATCACAATTTCCTCGTTAGATATTGAAGATAATCCATCGATTGAAACCTGGCGTCAGCAGGCGGCTCAGCAAACCGCTGAGTTTATCCAATCGGTACTGGATAAAAATGCGCTAATTGGCGACAAGATTGCTGAGCCTCGGGATATTGCCATTCTGGTTCGAAAGGGTTCTCAGGCTGAAATCATGCGTTTGGCACTGGCAGAAAAAGGCATCAATAGTGTGTTTCTGTCGAACGATTCTGTGCTGAATACTGCTGAGTGTGACGCTTTTATTCGTTTGGTTCACGCTGTGATTCAGCCGTTCGATCAAAGCCGAATCATGGCAGCGTTAGGCGACACATTGATCGGTTTTGATGCGGGTAAATTATGCCAAATAAATCAGGATGCCAGCGAATGGGCGCAGGTTCAGTGGCAGTTTGTAAGTGCTAACCACCTGTGGAAGAAAAGCGGGTTTATTGTGATGTGGCAAAAGTTGATGCAGAGCTTCGACATTGCCGAACGATTACTGGGCTTTACAGAAGGTGAGCGCCGACTAACAAACCTAAACCAGCTGGCTGAGTTGTTTCTGGCTAGAGAAAATCGCCGAGTCGATTTTGCCACGCAATTGCACCGGTTCCAGCAAATGGCATTGGAGGGTCGCAGCGGCGATGAGGCTGAACGCATCCGTTTACAATCTGATGCGAATTTGGTCGAAATCGTGACGATCCATAAATCCAAAGGCTTAGAGTACCCGATTGTTTGTTGTCCGTTTTTGTTTGATGCGTCGTCGCCACAAAGTCGTGGGCCGAGAATCACATTCAATGCGGATTCACAGCAACGCCAATTGCATTGGTCATCCGATAAAGACGTTGACGAGCAACTTAAACAAGATGCGTTCAGCGAAGATGTGCGACTGTTGTATGTTGCGTTAACACGTGCTGCAGATCATTTACATATTTGCTGGGGCCCGGCCAAAGGCGTAGATAAATCTGCTTTGTATGCGCTCTTATACGGCCGTGGAGCGAAACTTAAAGAATTATTGTCAGATACCAACGCTGAAACCGGCGCATCGGTATTTTGGGGCGTTTTTGATGATCTTGAACATTGGTCTCTGGCGGGTGCTGTCGATGCATCCGATCAAACCGACGCGGCTATAGATGAACACATTGATACGTTTGACGTCGCTACCTTTACTCGAACAGTCCATCACAAACCCATCGCACGTAGTTATTCAGCCGTATTGATGGGGCAGCATGCAGTGTACCCTGGGGCAGACACACCGTTGTCGGAGCAACAAGAGCAGGGCCGTGAGCGCGATGAGGTCGCTTTGCAGGCGTTAGTCAGCGAGGTTCCCGTTGAAGTACCAGAATTTGAAGCCACCATTTTTCACTTTCCGCGTGGTAGCGAAGCCGGCAACTTTATGCACTTGGTGTTGGAAGACACGGATTTTCAGGATCTAACCGGTTTGCCCGATGTTGTTGAAAAACGCCTCGATCTTTATAACTTTGATACGGAAATTTGGCCAGAGCCCTTGGTGAATCATTTTACCCAGTGCTTGCAGAAAAGGTTACCGACTGCCGGCTGTGCATTGTCGGATTTGGCCGATACGCAACTGGTTAAAGAAATGGATTTTCATCTGTATGCCAAACCCGTTGATGGACAGCGCATTGCGGAATTGCTCGCCAAGTACCGTAGTGAGCCCTTGTTAGAAACCTCATTTATGGCCATTGATGGTCTGTTCAAAGGGTTTATCGATCTCGTGTTTGAGCATCAGGGGCGTTATTACGTACTGGATTACAAGTCTAACTTCCTTGGTTATACCGTTGCAGACTATGCACATGATGCGATGAAAGAGAGCATCCAGGATCATGACTACGATTTGCAGTATTTGATGTACACCGCAGCACTGCAACGTTATCTGCGACGTATATTGCTCGACTACGATTATGAAACTCATATCGGCGGTGTTTTGTACCTGTATTTGCGGGGAATTAACGATGCCGACGATAATGGCATTTGGTTTGATCGACCTGATGCAGCAATGATTGATGCGTTCGAACAGCTGTTTGATGAAGGAACGTTGGCATGAGCGAACAATTATCGTTGATGTATGACTCAGAGCCGTCAGCGCCATCGGCGGCATCAGTCGACTCAGATAAAAATAAGCGGCAATCTGATGCGTTGTTGTTGCGTGATCACCCGATGGCCTTCCGACTGGCAGAGTATCTGGTTCAGCAGATTGAAACAGAGGCAGAAAGAACCACATTACGGCTTGTTGTTAATGCGCTGGGCGCGGCATTGCAACAAGGCCATGTTTGCCTGAATCTGGAGCGGGTAGCCAGTAGGGCTGCATTGCGTGATTTTGCGATTGATACCCGGTTGGGTGATCTAGATAGCACACTATCTGCAGTGCGTGGTTGGCCATTTGTGCAAGATGAGAACGGCGAGATGCCGATCGATGCCAAGGCATACTTGAGTTTGAAGGGAACGCGTCTGTATTTGGCACGTTATGCCGATTGGGAGCAGCGACTTGCTGAAAACTTGCACAACCGTTCGGTGGGTAGCAAGACGCAGATACAGCAAACCACTGCCGTTGAGCGAGTGGAAATAGCGTTGAACGATGGTGCAGTCGATTGGCAACGCGCTGCAGTCAAAAATAGCGGACTGTCGCACCTGAGTATTGTTGTTGGAGGCCCCGGCACTGGGAAAACCACAACGGTTGCACGCATTCTTGCGCGTATTCTCGAGCAGGAAAAAGCCGCAAATTATCGCATCGGCCTGGCGGCACCGACTGGGAAAGCCGCAGCCCGTATGGCCGGCTCATTGGCTGCCAAAATAGAAGAAAGCGACTTACCGAGTGACTTGAAGCAGTGCGTGCCAACTACAGCACAAACGTTACATAGATTATTGGCGTGGATGCCCTCTACACGTCGATTCCACTACCACAAAGAGAACCCATTGTTGCTGGATTGCCTTGTGGTAGATGAGGTATCCATGATCGATATGGGTCTTTTCGTTGCGTTACTGGAGGCACTTCCTAAACATGCCCGTTTGATATTGTTAGGTGATCCGTTTCAGCTTGCGTCCGTGCAAGCGGGTAATGTTTTGGCTGAACTGTGTCAGACAGACGCTTTAGCAAATTTCTCTGAGGCACGCGCAGGGCTATTGGAATTACCCGCCAGTGTGATTAGCAAAACACCCTATGCACTGATGGATAACATTGTCTTCCTGCAAAAGAGTTGGCGCTTTCGGGACGATGCAGGTATTGGACGGTTAGCCAGTGCTTGCCTTAGTGGCGATTGGCCGGCATTTGAACAGGGGCTGTGTGATTCAGATATCGATTTTTTAGATAAACAACATGTGGATGCCGAAAATACCTTAATGGATGCGCTGAGTGAGCATCATTGCGACATTGCCAGCGCTGCCGATATTCATATGGCATTTCAGCGATTGTCTCGATTCCAGCTTTTGTGTGCAAACCGTGAACATGAATGGAGTACGGGGTATTTTAATCAGCGCATGGCAAGCCGCGTGTCGCGCAGCGGTGTCAAAACGGTCGTTATTGATGAGCAGCTCTGTTATCACGGCATGCCGGTGATGATGCAGCGGAACCTCGCGCAACAGGGCCTGTTTAATGGTGATGTGGGTATTCTTTTTGAAGAGGGCGGGCAGCTATGGTTGTGGTTCGATTCTGCCGAGAAAGGCCTGATACGCTTTGTGCCCACCCAGGTTCGTGGTTGGCTTAGTGCCCACGCGATTACTATTCACAAGAGCCAGGGGTCTGAATACGACAGGGTGGCTATCGTATTGCCTCAGCCCGACTCACCATTACAAACTCGGCAATTGCTCTATACGGCGATCACGCGGGCGAAATCAGCGGTGACTTTGCTTGCAGCACTTCCTGAGCTGCAGAAGGCCGTTGCTACGCCGAATCAGCGCTACTCAGGCTTGCGCGAACGATTATCGGCGCTGGCGGCAAGTACCTGATGGCTAACAAGTAGACTTAGTTGGAGGTCGGTGCAGGCGGCTTGGGTAATGATTGATCGACCCGGATTAATTTGTTGGCATCAAAACCTAAGCTTGCTGCACGTTGCTTGAATGCTTCAATGACGTTGTCGTCGACCTCGGGGGTGCGTGATAGCAGCCATAAGTAGGATGTGTCAGGCCCGCTGACATACGACAATTGATACGGTTTTTGGTCGGCGGTGCTGGTGACTATCTGCGGTTCCAGATCAAATACAACGTAGGCGCCATAAAATGGGCCAAAGAAAGATACTTTCAGGTAGCCCGTATCATTATTGTTAACAAAATAGGCTTTTCCTTCGGCTTCTTTCCAACGTTGTTGTTTGTCGAGATATCCTCGATTGATGACTCTTACGCCGCCATCATCACGCATACTGTACTCGGCAGTGACATGGCTCATCCCGCGTTCAAAGGAATGGTCCAATCGGGCAATTTCATACCAGGTGCCTAAATAGAGCGGCAAACTGAAGTCTTTTACGGGCTCAACACCCTTGGGGATACCCGTGCAAGCGGTCAGTAACGCACCGGTTAGGGCTGTTATCGCAATTAAGAGCTGACGTTTCATGGTTAGTAGTCCTTTTATGTACGGCCGTTTAGGGCACAAAAAAACAAGGTTTATGTCTGCACATTAGCTGGTATTTACATTAAATCCCGTTAACAGGGTGGTAATGTTACGCACAGCTTTTTGATTACGATTGAATAAAAGCGTAATCTCTTGGCGTCCAAATACTGAATACGATTTACTGAAGCAAAATACAGGTTTCTACAATGGCGATTATCCAGCCCAAAGGCACGAATGAAGAAGGCCGTCAGGTACTGAGTCTGACTAATCCGGCAAATGGCGAGTTTCTCTACGATATCGAGTGCCAAACTGCGGAAGACGTCAATGCGGTGATTGAAAAAGCTCACCTGGCACAGCCAGCTTGGGCGGCTTTGAGCGTCACTCAACGTGTTGAATACATGATGCGCTTGCGCGAACAAATACTTGACCAACAAGATCGAATTATTGATGTCGTCATCAAGGAAACCGGCAAACCGATGCAGGATGCTCTGACATTCGAAATCTATGCCGTGTGTGCTTTCATTTCATATTGGTGTAAGCAGGCTTCGAAGACACTGAAGGAAGAAACCTTCCGTGCCTCGGGTATCATGGGATTAATGAAAAAAGTCCACATGCAATACTGTCCATTGGGTGTAGTTGGTGTTATCGCACCTTGGAATGGCCCGTTTGTTTTGACGGCTAACCCAACTATTCAAGCATTGTTGGCAGGTAACACAGTCGTCGCCAAGGGTTCTGAAATTACGCCGATTTGTTCGAAAATTCTTGAAGATTTGTGCCGTGATGCAGGCTTCCCTGAAGGGGTTTGCCAAGTATTAATCGGTGATGGCAGCACGGGTGCTGCATTAACGTCGTCGCCGATGATCGACAAAGTAGCGTTCACCGGTTCGGTCGCAACAGGCAAAAAAGTGGCAGAATCATGCTTACAAAACCTGACGCCGTATTCGTTGGAGCTCGGTGGTAAAGACGCCATGATTATTTGTGCCGATGCGGATCTGGATAAAGCTGCACACGGTGCTGTGTGGGGAGGCTGTGTTAACACCGGTCATTTCTGTTGTGGTATCGAGCGTATCTATGTTGAAGCGCCTGTGTACGATGCGTTCGTTGAAAAGGTCACTAAGATAGCTTCGGCGCTTCGCCAAGGTCAGCAGTTTGGTGTTGATGAAGATCTAGGCGCAGTGTTCTGGGATCGTCAGATGTCGATCATTGAAGATCATGTGAATGACGCGATTGCACGCGGCGCCAAGCCAACGACCGGTGGTAAACGTGTGGGTGACGGTAAAGGTTTGTATTTCCCAGCAACTGTATTAGTGGATGTTGATGAATCCAGTGACTTGATGAAGAAAGAAACCTTTGGCCCAGTACTACCAATCATCAAAGTAGCGAATGAAGAAGAAGCCATCGCCAAGGCAAATGACTCCAATTACGGCCTGCATGGCTCTGTCTGGACTCAGGATAAACTCAAGGGCTTGCGTATTGCCCGTCGTATTCAAACCGGTTCTATGGCGGTTAACGACATTGGCATGATGTACGGAGTGCCAAATGCACCGTTTGGTGGTGTGAAGGAAAGCGGTATGGGCTCTATCAATGGCCAGAACGGCTTGCGTGGATACACACACCCGAAGCCGATTATTGTTGGCCGGTACGCGGGCATGGATTCAGGTTACCCCCATGACCAGAAAAAGTATGACCAAATGAAAAAGCTCATGAACTTCATGTGGCAATCCACTATCGGCCGTTTGCTGCTGGGGCCATAATGGCTCGGGAAATACTCGGATATTTGCAGTAAAAGCTATTAAATGCCGTCATAAACCCTGTCAGTCGTGGCAGGTTTATGACGGTTGTTGTCTCTTCGCACTGATGCGCAATTCCCTTCTTGTACCGTCTAATCCCTCTTTCTTGTAAGGCAACAAACTGACTGTTTGATCGCTGGTATTTGA
This sequence comes from BD1-7 clade bacterium, assembly GCA_902705835.1. Taxonomy (NCBI): domain Bacteria; kingdom Pseudomonadati; phylum Pseudomonadota; class Gammaproteobacteria; order Cellvibrionales; family Spongiibacteraceae; species BD1-7 clade bacterium. The sequence continues at coordinate 62,630 of CACSIN010000023.1, read as the reverse complement.
ACCAAAATTAAGCCGGAACTAGCTCTCAAAAACCAATTACTGTGATATAGGCATAAAACACGCCGCCGATTTTTCACTCGAAGATGGGTAGGCAAATTTCACCGTTCTCGGTTCCTTCCATTTCGGTTAATCCCTTTTAGGATCTTTCTGTTTCGGTTCTTGCCATTCAGTGTTTACAAGGAGGTTTGTTGTGCGTATTTCAATCGTAAATTGGGTGTTTGTGCTGTTCTCGAGTGTTGGTTGGATATCTGCCGCGGTCGCGGATGAAATCGATATTTTGATACAAAACGGTTTTGTTATTGATCCGGCAAATAATCGCAATGGCATTATGGATGTTGCAGTAACGGATGGCAGGATATCCCGCATTCAGCCATCGATACCGGCAGAGAATGCTACTACTGTGGTCGACGCAACAGGATTGTTTGTTGTGCCGGGGTTAATTGATGTGCATTCGCACCTGTTTGTCGGAACACGAGACTCGCGTTATCTGGCAAATAGTTATGATGCGATCGCACCAGATAGTTTTTCATTTCGAAGTTGTGCGAGCACCATGGTCGATGCCGGTAGTTCGGGCTGGCGTAACTTCGAAACCTTCAAGCGGCAAACAATCGATCATTCTCAAACACGCGTACTGGCCTATTTAAATATTGTTGGTGGCGGCATGCGTGGGTATGAGCATGAGCAAAAGCTTGAAGATATGTCGGTACAAAAAACCGCAGAAATGATCCGCCGTTACCCTGATTTATTGGTTGGCGTCAAACTTGCCCACTATGACAGTCCGAGTTGGGTACCCACAAACCGAGCGATCGCAGCGGCCGAGCAGGCCGGCGTGCCGGTGATGATCGATTTTGGTTCTGCGCAGCCGGAGCTGTCATTGGAAAAACTCTTGCTTGAAAAGCTGCGGCCGGGCGATATTTTTACCCATGCCTTTGCAAATGTTAACGGGCGTGAACCGATCGTTGATCAACAGGGCCGGGTAAAGCCTTTTATCTTCGAAGCGTTGGATAATGGTATCCGATTGGATGTTGGGCATGGCGGCGGTAGTTTCTTGTATTCGCAGGCTGTACCAGCGTTGCGGCAAGGCGTTTATCCGACGACACTCGGTACCGATTTGCATATTGGTGCAATGAATGCCGGCTTAAAAAACTTGCCAAATCTTATGTCTAAGTTCCTGAATTTGGGCATGCCGCTCGATGAGGTTATCGAAGCGGTTACCTCACGCGCAGCAGAATCCATCGGGCGTGCAGATCTTGGATCATTAACCGAGAACAATGTCGCTGATATTGCACTGCTTAACATCGACAACGGCAGCTTTGGTTTTTACGATGTGAAACCCGAGAAAATGCAGGGTGAGCGGCGTATCGATTGTCAACTATTGGTTCAAGAAGGGCGTGTTGTTTGGGATGCCAATGGGCTTTCGATTCCGTTCTACGTTCCTGCTGTAAACTGATTTGATTATTGTTATAAGCGTCGTTTTTATAGACTCTGCTTATACCTATGTTGAAACTTGGGAGCCGGTATTCGGCTCAATTTCGTCAAAACCACAGCAGCAGTATGGGGATGACTTCGCTTGCATCAAGGCTGTTTCAGCTTTCTCTAATAGCGTCTCAAAGCTATTGCCGTTGTCGGGGTATAGACTGAAACCGATCGCAACGCTGGGGGAAACAACAGTATTTTCGACACTAAACGGCTGGGTTGCGCTAGCAAGAATCATTTCGCAAATACGTTCAGGTGTGTCATTCATATCCTTGTTGACCGGCATCGCCATGGCAAATGTATTTCCATCCATTCTAGCGATGGGGTGATCGCCGGCCAATCGTGCCAGACGCTGCGAAAATTCGACCAGAATTCGGTCGCCGGTGCCATAGCTATGGGCTTGATTTATCTGTTTAAAGGCCTTGATGTCGATGAGGTACAGCGAAAAATGCTGTTTGAAAAAATCGCCTTCGAACAGCCTTCGAGTAATTTGTTGGGCGAAAAAAGCGCGATTTTTGAGGCCTGTCAATAGATCGTGCTGTGACAAGTAGCGGTTGTTTTCACCTTCGGCTTCTCGTTGCGCAATAAGTCTCTGATTCGCGCTTTCATAGGCGGCGGTTATTCCAATCAGGCCAACCAGCGTGCTAAGCCAATGAACTAGGCTTTGCTCAATGTATTGGGAATCTGTCATTAAACTGATGAAACGATAGCCCCGCCAGTAGATACCATAGATGGCGAGCTGTGAGACCAAAACGATAGAAAACCAGATCAAGCCCGCACGGCCACCGGCTGTAAAATACGTTAGCACCGGCAAAAGAAACAGGATTTGTGAGGATGTTGCCAATGGCCCACCAGAGACGATGGCAGAGAACATTAATGCAATATAGAGCGGGGCGACACAGCTATGGGCGATCACTGTGATACTGCCGTAATTTTTGAAAATGGCGAGATTGAGCCCGTATAAAATCGTTAACCCGGCAGTTAGTAGCATGCCGATTTCTGCATGGGGTTCTTTGAAATACTGGCTAAGTAAGAAAAGACAGATAACTAACGACGAAAGCGCAACCGTCAATAAACTACCAACGAGTATACGTGCACGATAGAGATCGATTGGATTTACATAGCGATTTTTATGTATGAAATAATCGATAATTTGATTTAGCCAGCCAAATGGCTGTGACTGTATAAACATCCTGTTTTAAGCCTTATTCCGTCCGACGTCACATCTCATATGTCTATAATGCCGGTCAGTGTTCTTTTTTGTAATCTCGTGTCGTGAAATATGACGATTAATTCCTTAATGACGCGAGCGTGCTCCATACCCGATAGCAATCTTTTTCTTGCTAATAGGCCATGTGCGTTGCAAACGAATCAGTCAATGGCTCGGCTGATGAACCATGTTGGCGTCGGTTTTTCTGATATGATACGCATCCGCGTATACTGTATTCAGTTTTGACGATTGACGCTTCTTCAAACGCTTATGCGTGCATGTGCGTTTGAGAATTAGCCTGATATTCATCATGTTTTCGTCGATATTTAAGTACGCTTACGTGATGGTTATGCTGCGATATAATGCCGAAATACAACCAGTCGTGGTTCCAGAATAATAAAAATCTGATCCGGATTACATAGATAAAACCATGTTTTTTCAACGATATGCCAACGCGGTAACCCGTTACCCCAAGCTTAGCTTGGTGCTTTCCGCAGTACTTTTCTTACTGTTTGTTTTTCTCGCCCGTGATGTGCGATTGAACAATCATTTTGCTGCTTTATTTTCTATTGACAATGAAGATAACGCTTACCGTGAGTTCTATCGAGAGGTATTCGGTGCAGATGACGGCTTGTTGATGGCCATAGTGCAATTACCTGATGATGACCCTACCGCGATGAATCAGGTATTTTTTAGCCATCTTGAAGTCGCTGTCGAAAAACTCGAGCAAACCGGTAATTACAATCGTGTTTTAAGCCCGGTATCGACAAGTGTGATTCGAGCCGGCAAAGACGATGAGATTATTATTGACCCCTTGTTTGCTGATGATGAGATCAGTGATGCCATGCGTTTAAAGCTTTTACGGGAGTCGCCGGCAACCGGCGGGCGCTTGGTTTCGATTGACCACAATACTGTGGCCGTCATTGCTGAAATGCCGACAGATTTTGACCGTTTTCGCAAGATTCAGGAGCCTGCGGAGTATTTCCGTAGCACCATGAACGGGGCATTTGTTGATATGCCCACTGTGTCTGTGCAGTTTGCGGGTATCCCGTTCACGCGTATTGGCATTCTTGAATTGATGTTACGGGACTTATTTCTGCTCGTTCCATTAACGGCGCTTATTGTCGGATTGGTGAGCTTTTTGATCTTTCGCTCATACGCAGTGGTTTGGATCACCTTACTGACAACCCTGTTTGGGTTGGCCGCGACAGTCGGTATGATGGGTATAAACGGTGATGATGTTAACCAATTAACCATCACGTTTCCGGTGCTATTGATGGTTATTATTGTCGCAAACAGCACGCATTTTTATCATCGCTATTTTCGTGAATGCCAATTTGGAACCGATCAACAAACGGCGGTAAGCATTGTTACCACGCGGGTGGGTAAAGCGGCCTTTTTGTCCTGCTTGACAACCGCTATTGGCTTTTATGCACTGATGACCGCTGATATGAAAATTCTGCGCAGCTTTGGCTTGTATCTGGGCTCGGGTGTGTTGGTCAGTTACGTTGGGATGATGCTGATTATTCCTGCCTGCCTGATGTTGGCGAAACCTAAAGCGGGCAATATCAGTACATTTACTGGCAAAGATTGGGTGAGTCGTTGTGTGGCTTATTCAACCTCCGTTAGAGGTCGCCGCTGGGTTACCGCGGCAGGGGTTGCCAGTTTGCTCGGTGGTGGCTGGCTAGGCTATCACATCGAATACGATTACTTTTTGAAAGATATGCTCGCACCGGATCACCCGCAGGTTGTTGCCGGTGAAGTGGCAGAGCAGAAGTTGTCAGGAGCGTTACCGCTGGAAGTCTCGTTGTTGGGTGAGCCGGGCGCGTTCAAACAAGCGGATGTTCTGAAAAAAATGCGTCAAACCGGCGATTGGTTACATGTAAAAGGCTTTGGTGATCATGCGTTAAGTATGGCTGATATCGTGCAGTCCCTGAATCATGCAATTAGCGGCGACAATGCCATTCCGGACAGTAATGAAGCTGTCGCCCAGCTGCTGTTGTTGGCCGAAGGCAGCTCGGATGCGATTCTTGAGCAGTTGGTGAATTTTGATTATTCACATGCACGTATTCGCGTAAACGGATCGGATCTGGGGGCAGATTACCTAGTGACGGTTAAAGCCGAGTTTAATGAGTATACCGAAACCTTGTTTGCCGGAACGGGTGTTAAAGCCCGAATGACCGGTGAAGCGCCTGTCGCCTATGAAGGCATGAATAAACTCTCACGGGAGTTACTTGAAAGCGTATTGATGGCATTGGTTTTTATCGTGATTACCATACAGTTGGTATTTCGTGATTGGCGGTTGTCTCTTGGCAGTGTGTTCCCGAATATTCTGCCAGTTATTTTAGGGCTTGCCTTTTATGCGTTATCGGGTCAAAGCCTAAACCCGTTACCCGGCATCGCATTTTGTATTGCGATTGGTATTGCTGTTGATGATACCGTGCATTTGTTTGCTCGTTTTAATGAGGAACTGCAGGCCGGAAAACCGCGGGTTCAGGCTATCATTGATGCGGTGGACGAAGTCAAGGGCGCGTTGATTATTTCCAGTGGCATCCTCACTTGTGGGTTTTTGGTGTTTCTCATTTCAGGTTTCAGCTGGAATCGCGATCTCGGATGGTTAGGAGCCGCGCTGATCGTGATAGCCTTGTTTGCTGATTTGGTGTTTACACCGGCTGTATTATCGTTTGGCGATGCACGCAAAGATAAAGTCTAGACTGAGGGTTTGTTCATCGCCGTGCGGTAATACGCACGCGTGTTGCGCGAGACTTCATTTATTCGGAGAGCCCTGATGCCTGCACAGTTGCTGCTGGTTTTTCACAGTCAATCTGGCCGGAACGAAACGTTGGCTTTGCATATGCGTCAGGCCGCAAGCGCGGTTGCGCAAGGTTGTGAAGAGCCCGTTAGCGTCGTGCTCAAGCGCGCTTGGGAGGCTGATAGCGACGATTTTTGTGCAGCTGACTTAATCGTTATGATAGCGCCGGAGAACTTTGGCAATATATCTGGCGGTTTGAAAGACTTTCTTGACCGTGTGTTTTACCCCGCCGAACGTGCTGAAGCATTGGGTAAACCTTATGCGCTGGTACTTGATACTGGCAACAGTGGCACAGGTTGTGTTCAGCGTATTGAAACGATTATGCAGGGGCTCAATGCGCGGCAAGTACAAGCACCCTTGGTTCTTTACGGTAAACCGGATGACGCCGCTATTGCGCAGGCTCGCGAGCTTGCTGAGGCGCTAGTTGTTGGCCTGGATATGGGCGTTTTCTGACCGAAGGCCAAGAATTGGACTTGTATCTGAAGGGATTCGCAGTAATCTACGTGGCTAGATTGAATTTCTCGGTCTAACACCGTTTTGGTGCAATCCTGAGAAGCCCGTTACGTGAATATTCGGCGGTATGCCGGACAATAAATCAGGTTGCCATGCAGTCCATTATTCTTTATCACACAGTCGGTTGTCACTTGTGTGAAGACGCCGAAGTTGTCTTGTCTTCATTTCGCAAAGCAGGCGTTATAGATGTCACCTTGGTTGATATTGCTGATGACGACGCGCTGGTTGACCTTTACGGCATCCGTATTCCAGTGATCAGAAAGGCTGATGCGCCCACCGAAGAAGGTGAACTTGGATGGCCATTTGATCATGATAAGGTAAATGAATTTCTGAATTTCTGAAGGAGTGTAGATGCACGTTCAGATTGACAGCCTAGTTATTCATCCGGTGAAATCCCTTGCGGGCGTCGCCTGCGAGTTGATGGACTTTGATGCTCTCGGTGCGCGGCATGATCGCCGTTATATGCTGGTGGATGCTTCTGGTAAATTTGTCTCTCAACGCACCTGCCCAATCATGGCGTTGGCTAGTGTTGCCGATGTCGGTGAGAGCTGGTGTATAAAAACGCCCGATAATAACAAGCTACTGCTACCTAAGGCGGGCGACTGCAGTAAACCTGTGCCGGTTAATGTCTGGAGTGACACGTTTTCTGCTTGGGAGCAGCCTGAAGAACTCTCTATTTGGTTTAGCGAATGGCTAGGATTGTCTGTGCGACTGGTTTATATCGGTGCCGCAGCGCAGCGTCCAGTGGACCCGGATTACGCCCCAGCACCGTGTCATGTCGGTTTTTCTGATGGTTTCCCGCTGTTGTTAACACATACAGCATCGTTGAAAGCACTGAATTTGGAACTCCCGTTTACAATTGGGATGGAGCGATTTCGCCCTAATATCGTTGTCAGCGGCGGTGATGCGTGGGCCGAAGACCATTGGCGTCGGCTGAATACGGCGGATGGCAGTCAGTCGTTGTTGTCGGTGAAGCCTTGCAGCCGTTGTGCAATTCCAACGATCGATCCGGCAACAGCAGAGCGTCAAAAGGTTGTCTGGCAGGTGTTGAAAAAATTGCGCACGGGTAGCGATGGGCAAGTGTATTTTGGCCATAACCTGCTGCATTTGAGTGATCAGCGTTTGCAGGTAGGGCAAACCTTATCGGTGAATGCTTGCGACTAAGTCGCTGTCGCGCTTGTCTTCTCGGTGGTGATGCACACAACGATGTTATGCGTCAGGATTCAGGTAACCCACTATCAGCTGGCGGTACAAAATCTGCTAGATTAAATTCAGCATTGCGCGCCCTAGTTTGATAAATCAGGCTATAAGTCAATATGTTGGTGACGTACTTGCGGGTTTCTTTGTATGGAATCGTGCTTACCCAATGCACCCAATCTTCTGTCATAGGCTGATCTTCCAGCCAGCGCTTTACGCGATGCGGCCCGGCATTGTATGCCGCGGTTGCCAACACATAGTTGTTATCAAACGTTTTTAAAAGATCTTTCAGGTACCGGCTACCCAATGCAATGTTGTAGGCCGGATCAGATAGACGCTCGCGTGAATAGGGCACTTGTAATGAACGCGCAACCTTACGCGCCGTAGCTGGCATCAGCTGCAGTACGCCGCGAGCACCGACTGAGGATTGTGCATGTGGCGAAAACGCACTTTCTTGACGAGCCATTGCCAGCAGCCAGAATGGATTTAACGCATGTTTTTCGGAATGTTTGGTGAAGTGCTCCATATACATCAGCGGGAAGCGCTGTTCCAATGCGTCCCAGGCCTGTGCGCCAGCTAACGCACGAAATGCCTTGTCATGCATATTGAAATGACTAGCAGCACGCGCGGCTTGCTTCAATTCGGCTGGTGTAAAATCGCGGGTTGCATGTGTCCATTCGTTTTCGGATGTTAGCGGCCGCTTCAGAATATGCAGTTCAATAGCTGGCATAATGGCTTGCACAACAGCTTCGGATGGCGGGTGGGTCAATTCATCGGCTTGACCCACTGGGTAAGCCTGTTTCGCGGCCTCCGCGGTGATAAACCCCCAAAAATGCCGTTCTTTCGCGAGTTGTTCGAAAATCGCTCGTGGTCGTTCTTCAATTTTTTGTGCCACTAAGCCGGTATTACGCTGGGCTCGGGCATACCAATAACGCCATTCCGGTAATTGTTGGAGGTCCGTGCTGGCTTGTTGATAAAGCCATTGGTAGCGGCCCCAATTTTTACTGACGATTGCGGTGCGTAATTGAAAAGTTGTTACGTCGGGTGTTTGATGTTCGACATCATCCAGCCAGTCACTGGCGCTATCAGGGTTGTCTTTCAGCAGATACCACGCTGCCAGTCGCACACTGCGGGTATGATGTGCCGGTGTTAAGCCCGGTATGGTCGCCTGCATTAATACCGGGCGAAGGTGTTCTCCGTGGTCTGGCAGCAATCGTGTAATAACACGTTTGATGCTGTCGCTGGTCAGATTGCTGTTAATAGCCAAGGTATCGATGTTGCTACTAAAGGCATCGAACCAAAAAGCGGTATAGCGTTTTGGCGAAGCTAGTTTTAGTGATAGTGATGCATCATCTTTACTGAGGTAACTGCGGAGATACTTAGCCAATGTGTGTTGGCCAGCATTCAGTGCCAGTTGATAGCGTTGCCAGGCAACGGCAGGTGTTAGTTGCCCGGATTTTTTCCATCGAGCAAAAACTGAGTCACAGGTTTTGCTGACAGAGCGCGGGCTTAACCAAAGGGCGGTTACCGGCAGCCAGGCTTCATCGGATAAGCTACTTTTTGTGTTTGTTAGCGTGCGAATGTGGTGGCCTGCAGCGAAACAGCGGTTCGATTCAGTTGCTTCTTCTTTTATATAGTAATGCGTAAATTCTTCCCAGTGACCTTCGACCGCGAGGTAATTGAGCCAGTGGTTTCTGAGTGTGGGGGTCAGGTAGTTTGTCGAATTTTCTGTTATCCATTGATTTACGCGATTATGTAAATCATCAAACGCCGAATTACTCGTATTACGGGTAAATTGACTGCGTAGAAAGAGTACGTCGAGATAGGGTGCTAACGGGTAATTGTCGAGATCGGCACGGAGTTTTTGATAGCGACTGACTTTTTTCTGCTTTAGTGCCTTGCGTGCTTGCTGATATACTTCGCGCGCTTCACGGTAGTCGGGATAGACAAATGCCGATTGTGGAGAGGTTGAGCCCCACACTGTGGTGGCGAACAACGTCAGGCAAATGACTTTGATCGTGATAGAAGCATGTTGTATCGCGACTTTCATGGCTGCTCTTTTGGCCGCAGCGATTGCTGCAGAGTCGTTTGTCATTGTTCTTCCGGAAGTAAAAACATAGCCCAGAGTTCTGATAGGTTCGACTGTGAAAGGTTGAACGGTAGTTATTGCCTTATATCTGTAGGGAATGTGTCACACTCGGCTGCGTTTAGCAATGCACCATTGTGCGTCACTGGTTTGTGAAATTCCTGCAAAAACACAGGTCTAGCCTGCGTTCAGTATATTTTTCGAGCGATGACTCCGCACGGGTATAGATCAAATTTAACACGAGGTTTTCCACCATGGCCCTTATTCGACTCGATGAAGCTCAGTTGGCTTATGGCGACTTGGCATTATTGGATCATGCTAGCTTTGCCATTGAGGAGGGTGACAAGATTGCCGTCATTGGGCGAAATGGTGCCGGTAAATCCAGCTTGATGCGTGTCCTGTCGGGCACAGAAAAACTCGACGGCGGTGTTTTGAACGTCGATAGCAGTGTTTCAGTGAACTACTTAGCCCAGGAATTACCGCCCGCTGACGAAACAACCGTGTTTGATTACCTCACAGACGGCTTGGCCGCATTAGGTGGCCTTCTCAAGCGATTCGAGCACCTGATACACAGCGAACTTGATGATGCTGATTTAAAAGAACTTGAGCGGGTACAAAGCGCGATAGACCATGATAACGGCTGGGATTTTCAGAGCCGAATTCACACCGCGTTAGAAGAGCTGGGGCTGGATGCCGAAACCACTATGGGCAGTTTGTCGGGTGGGTGGCGCAAACGTCTGTCGATTGTTCAGGCGCTGATTTCAGATCCGGATGTGCTGTTGTTGGATGAGCCAACTAACCATTTGGATATCCCTGCCATCAGCTGGCTACAGCAGTTATTACAACGCACACGCAGTGCCATCGTGCTAATTAGCCATGATCGTCGTTTTTTAAATGAAATTGCTAGCCGTATTTTATGGTTGGATCGCGGACGCATTATTAACTTTCCGGGCGATTACGAAGCTTTCTTGACGGGGCGAGAGGAGTTTCTTGCCAACGAAGAACGCCAAAACGCACTCTTTGACAAGCGTCTCGCCGAAGAAGAAAAGTGGATTCGCCAAGGCATTAAAGCGCGTCGTACCCGTAATGAAGGCCGTGTGAGAGCGCTAAAATCAATGCGAAACGAACGTAAAGCGCGTGTTGATGTGAAGGGCAATGTGTCGATGCAGATCGACGATACCCAAAAATCTGGCAAACTGATTGCTGAGCTCGAAGGTGTTAGTTACGCCTACGAAGACACGCCGATTCTTAGAGACGTCAATCTGTTGATTCAGCGTGGTGACCGCATTGGTGTTATCGGCCGTAATGGCGCCGGTAAGAGTACGTTGATCAAGCTTATTTTGGGTGAACTCGAGCCCGACAAAGGCACCATTCGATTGGGTACCAAACAACAGGTCGCCTATTTTGATCAGAGCCGTGCACAACTGGATGACAATCAAACGGTTGCAGACAGTTTATCCGAAGGCCGAGAATCGATAGAGATTAATGGCCAGCAGAAGCATGTTATTAGCTATCTTGGGGATTTTCTCTTTACCCCCGCGCGTGTACGCTCTCCCATTTCGACATTGTCCGGTGGTGAAAAAAACCGGTTGTTGCTGGCACGATTGTTTTCTAAACAAGCTAACATTTTGGTGCTGGACGAACCGACCAATGATCTGGATATTGAAACGCTGGAACTTCTTGAAGAATTAATTGACGGATTCAAAGGGACCGTGATTGTTATTTCGCATGACCGAGAGTTTGTTGATCAAATCGTTACCAGTACAATATTTATTGGTGATAACGGTCGTGTTTATGATTACGTGGGTGGTTTTGACGATCTTATTCGCCAGCATGGCATGTTGTGGAGTGATAAGGCGTCGTTCAGCAAGCGTGATACGGATGTTGACGTTGAAGACGTATCTTCTGCGGCTGCAAATACCGATGCTGAGGCTGGGTCTGAAAAAACAGAAACTAACGATCAACCCACATCGAAACCTGTTAAGTTGAGTTATAAGGTTCAGCGTGAGCTGGATCAGTTACCGAAACAGATCGAAGACGCTGAAAACGCCATAGCTGCATTGGAGCAGAAAATGGCTGATCCTGCGTTTTTTCAACAACCGCATGATGATGTTCAGAAAGCGACCGGTGAGTTGACAGATTTACAATCGCGGCTTGAAGGTTACTACGAACGTTGGGAAGAAATTGAAACCATGCAGAGTTAAAAAATACTGCTATATATGTGTATGATTTAAAAGGGATTTTTAAGTGGTGAAATGATCACCAAAAAATAGTGCCGGAAAAATAAGTGCTTGACCTTAAATAGTCAACGCTCTATAAGTTTCGCAAAATCACTTATCAACGTACCGAGCGTATTAATAGGTCTATGGGAAAGTCACTCGTTATTGTCGAATCGCCAGCCAAAGCCAAGACCATCAATAAATATCTTGGCTCGGACTACATTGTGAAATCCAGTGTGGGGCACATTCGCGACCTGCCTACCAGTGGAGCTGCGAAAGCTCCAGTGGACCCGAAAGCCCGTGCAGCCGAGGCGGCGAAGACACGTAAAATGTCGCCCGAGAAGAAGGTTCTGCACAAAAAGGCTAAGGCGGAAGCTCAGTTGGTTAAGCGTATGGGGATTGATCCTGCCAATGGTTGGAAGCCTCAATATGAGATCCTGCCCGGCAAGGAAAAGGTTGTTAGTGAACTTAAGCGATTGGCCAAAGATGCCGACGTTATCTATCTCGCGACGGATTTGGATAGAGAAGGGGAGGCCATCGCCTGGCATTTGCGTGAAGCAATTGGCGGTGATGAAACACGCTACCGTCGAGTCGTGTTTAACGAAATCACCAAGTCTGCCATTGCTCAGGCATTTGAAAACCCGGGTCATTTGGATATTCCTCGTGTTAATGCTCAACAGGCGCGTCGTTTCCTCGACCGCGTTGTTGGTTTTATGGTGTCGCCGTTGTTGTGGGCCAAGGTAGCTCGCGGTCTTTCGGCTGGTCGAGTGCAATCCGTCGCGGTTCGCTTGGTGGTCGAACGTGAGCGCGAGATACGTGCTTTCGTTCCCGAAGAGTTCTGGGATTTGCACGCAGATTGCGAAACACCCGAGAAGGCTGCTGTTCGGCTGGAAGTCAAAAAAGAAGGGGGTAATGCATACAAACCTGTCAACAAAGCACAGGTTGATGCAGCCTTGGCAAAACTCCAAGATGCGCAGTACAAAGTTGTGTCTCGTGAAGACAAACCAACGAGCTCTAAGCCTAACGCGCCCTATATTACGTCGACCTTGCAGCAAGCCGCGAGCACGCGTTTAGGCTTCTCTGTGAAGAAGACCATGATGATGGCCCAGCGACTCTACGAAGCCGGCTATATCACCTACATGCGTACCGACTCCACTAACTTGAGTGCAGAGGCGGTTGCAAACTGTCGAGATTATATTCAAAGCAACTTTGGCGACAAATACCTGCCTGAAAATCCAAATGTATATGGCAGCAAAGAAGGCGCACAGGAAGCGCATGAGGCGATTCGTCCATCCACGGTATCCGTGAAATCGACTCAACTTACGAATATGGAGCGCGATGCTGAGCGTTTATACGAATTAATTTGGCGGCAATTTTTGGCATGCCAGATGAATCCCGCGAAATACACCTCCACCAGCGTTGTTGTTGCTGCCGGTGATTTCGAGCTGCGAACCCGTGGTCGTATTCTTAACTTTGATGGTTTTACCCGCGTTCAGCCAGCGATGAGCAAGAAAGACGATGATGGTATTCTGCCGGACATCAAGCAGGGCGATGTGCTGAGTATGCAAAAGCTCGACCCGAAACAGCACTTTACCAAGCCAACGGCACGTTTCTCTGAAGCAGCCTTGGTAAGAGAATTGGAAAAGCGCGGTATTGGCCGGCCATCAACCTATGCGGCAATTATTTCGACGATTCAAGACCGAGGTTATGTTCGTCTTGAAAGTCGTCGTTTCTATGCCGAAAAAATGGGTGACATTGTTACTGATCGTTTGTGTGAAAACTTTGGCGACCTGATGGATTACTCATTTACAGCGAATATGGAAGAAACGCTGGATGAGATTGCCGAAGATCATAAAGATTGGATTGTAGAGCTCGATAACTTCTACTCACGTTTTTCGAATCAATTGGATGCGGCCAATTCTGATGATGGCATGCGTCCTAACACGCCTACTGAAACTGATATTCCATGTAAAGCCTGTAGTCGCCCGATGCAAATTCGTACGGCAAGCACCGGTGTTTTCTTGGGTTGTTCCGGTTATGCGTTGCCACCCAAAGAGCGGTGTAAGGAAACCATTAACCTGATTTCTGGTGATGAAGCTGTCGACGTGGATGCGGATGAAGATAGCGAATCGCGTCTGCTGCGTAGTAAGCGCCGTTGCAAAATCTGTAATACATCGATGGATAGCTATCTGATTGATGAGCACCGTAAGCTGCATGTTTGCGGTAACAACCCCGATTGTGCTGGTTTTGAAGTTGAAGAAGGTCAATTCAAGATCAAGGGATATGAAGGCCCTATTCTTGAGTGTGACAAGTGCGGCAGTGAGATGCAGTTGAAGTCTGGCCGTTTCGGTAAGTACTTTGGTTGCACCAGTGAAACCTGTAAAAACACGCGTAAGCTGCTGAAAAGCGGTGAGGCTGCGCCACCGAAGATGGATCCAGTGCCCATGCCTGAGTTGCAGTGTCTGAAGGTTGATGATACCTACATACTGCGGGATGGTGCATCGGGAATGTTCTTGGCGGCCAGCCAATTCCCGAAAAATCGTGAGACACGTGCGCCCTTAGTCACTGAGCTCAAGCCACACCGCGATGAGATTGATCCCAAATATCATTTCATTATCGATGGCCCAGAATTTGATAATAAGGGTATCCCGACGCAGGTACGTTACAGTCGTAAGACCAAAGAACAGTACTTGATGACGGAAGACAAAGACGGAAAGGCGACTGGATGGCGCGCATTTTATAATGACGGTAAGTGGAACCTAGAGTTGCCTAAGCCAAAAGCTAAGGCCAAAACGAAAGCTAAGGCGAAGACTAAAGCGAAAGCGAAGCCAAAAGCTGAACCAAAAGCGGCTTCCTGATGGCACGTTCTTTAGCTGCGAGAGTGAACGAAAAGCTCTATCACGCCGGTTTGTTGCTGGCGTTAACAGGCTCTGAAGACGCCGCCGCAAAAGCGCGTCATCAGGCTCAGCAGTTTGCGGCCGGGGTTATGCTTGAAGCGGCCTATCGTTTGTTTATTCTGGAAGTTGCCGAGTCTTGCCAAATCCGCCAGGTTGTTATGAATGCCGGTGAATTGAAGGCTATGCTGGCTCAAGAATCTCGCTCTCATGCAGTGGTTGAAACTCTGTTGTCATTGGAAGCCGATGACAGCAGCTGGTTAAGCAGTTTGCACCGCGAATATGAAGTGTTTGTTGCTGGTGAGCAGGGTAGCGCATCTGTAGCTGCATCGATCGCTAACAATACCCAGTTAATTAGCATGGATGTGACACAGCATTTTCACGCGCAGACAGTGCTGGACGATTTCAAGGCATTTGTTGGTGCTCAAAGAGAATTTCTGCAGGAATGGTGATCTAATACCGCCATAAATTTGGGTGAGTTTCTCTCTCGGTCTATTTGTTCCCCATTCCCTTCATTTTAGTCTTAGCCACATGCGGTGGCTTTAATCGTTGCTTTAGGGTTGTGCCTCGGCTCTCGTGTCTCACGCTGTGATTCGGTGTAACTCTTTTTTTGTCTGTATTCCCCTGATCTGTATCGGCATGTTGACAATCAATCTGCGGCGTAAATGACATGTATTTGCGGTATGTGGATTGTGGGGACCATTTGGTCTTGCTGAAATTACTGTCACAATCGGCATTTTTGCTGTGGCGGTATGCTATCGTTCGCCGTTATAGAAAAACGATCGAAAAACAATAACAACCATTGATGTTCGCAAACGGTTCCATCACGGATTGCCATTAACATGATCAAAGTAGAAAACGTATTTGTCGCTATCGGCAGAAAGGTCATCGACCACCCTAAAACGGCCCTGATTCTTTTTTTGTTGGTATTCGGTAGCCTGCTTAGCCAGTTACCACGGTTGGTGATTGATACCAGCGCCGAGAGTTTTTTACGACCGGATGCCAAGCCGATCTTGGACTACAACCGGTTTCGCTATGAATTTGGCCGAGACGAATTTTTTGTTGTCATGATTACCGGCGAAGACGTTCTTAACTTGGAATTTCTTGAAGCGTTTGAAGCCCTGCACCACGATCTGGAAATGGATGTCGAACGTGTTCAATCGGTTGAGTCACTGGTTAACGTGCGCAGTATTTATGGTGAAGAAGACGACCTGATCGCAGAAGATTTGCTGGAAAACATGCCTCAGAATCAAGAAGAGCTCGACGTTATCGTTAATCGTATACGTGGAAAATCTATCTATTACGGCCGTTTGATCAATGAAAAAGAAGATACCGCGGCCATATTTGTCAAACTGCAGCCTTATATCATCACCGATTTACCCGATGGCACTCAACTGACACAAAATCTATCTGATGAGCTGGTTGCTGTGGGTTCAGCGCAAATTCAGGCCGTGGTTGATAACCACAAAAAGAACTTTGCTGGCGAAATTCATGTCGGCGGAACGCAAGCTTTGGGTGCGTATCTCAGCGGTGTTATCCAGAAAGATTTTGGTACATTTACCGGGGTTGCGTTGTTGTTTGTGTCTGTGATTCTCGCGTTTTTGTTCCGACGAGTGTCTGGCGTGTTGATTCCGATTGCGGTTATGGCATTTGGCATTGCAACTACCATCGCGACAATGCCGCTGCTGGGTTACCCCATGCAAATCACGACCTCGATACTGCCATCCTTTCTGCTAGCCGTCTGTATTGGCGATGCCGTGCATCTGCTGACGATTTTCTTCCGCGCTTATGATGGCGGTAAAAGTAAACATGATGCGATTTTGTACGCCCTTAGCCACACAGGTATTGCAGTGCTGTTTACCAGTATGACAACCGCTGCTGGCTTGCTGACATTCTCGATTTCGGAAATTCAGCCGGTTGCAAGCTTAGGTATCTTCGCTGCTATTGGCTCGATATTGGCGTTTTTGTTGACGATCACCATGATTCCGATTTTGCTGGTACTGTTTCCGGTTAAACACAAACCTGCAGCGTCGCATGACCCCGACATGATAAAGCCCGGCTTACTGAAAACTTTTACCGATGCCTGTATTCATTTGTCGACACAGCACCCGATTAAAGTAGTCGTTGTGGCCTTGTTGATTGGTGGTGTTGCGCTTGCGAAGATTCCAGATCTACGTTTTTCACAGGATTCTATGATGTGGTTAGGCGATGATGTGCCGGTAAAACGCGCGGTGCAGGCGATTGAAGCCAACATCACAGGCTCTATGCCCTTGGAAGTTATTATCGATACAGGGGCTGATCAAGGCGTTCTAGAGCCTGAATTCCTGCAAAAACTGGATGTTTGGTTAGCATCTTTAGAGGGGAAGAAAATCAACGGCATTGAGGTGATGTCCGTTAACAGCATCACCAACTTGATCAAGGAAACCCATCAAGCCTTTAACGGTAACGTACCCGAGCAATACCGTATTCCGGATGACAAAGAATTGGTCGCGCAAGAGTTGCTGTTGATCGAAATGGATGAGGCCGATGACCTCTACCAGTATACCGATAGTGGTTTTCGTAAAGCCCGTATCACCATCATACTGCCATGGGCGGATGCGATCGTGTTTAAGTCGTTCCAAGAGCTCTTGATGGAGGACTATCGTCAGGCTATGGGTGATGATTACGGGATCGAATTTACCGGTGTAATTCCAATTTTCTCGACCATGTTCTCCGCAATGATTGCATCGGCTGCCAATAGTTATCTTATCGCGGCATTGGCGATTGGGTTTATGATGATTCTATTGATGCGCGGGGTGGTTGATGGATTGCTGAGTATGATTCCTAACCTGCTGCCTATTGTTGTTGTGCTTGCCTTTATGGCTGCTATGGATATCCCGATGGACGTGTTCACCATATTAATCGGATCGATAGCGTTGGGTTTATGTGTCGATGACACGGTGCATTTTATGCACGGATTCAAACGCGCTTACGCAAAACACGGTGACGCCGAAAAAGCCATCTACGAAACCTTGCACTCAACGGGCAAAGCGCTGGTGATTACAACCGTCGTACTGTTCTTTGGGTTTTTGACTTTTACCTTGTCGGATCTCATTAATATGGATAATTTCGGCATGTTAACTGCGATGTGTATTGTCTTTGCATTGTTCTCTGATTTCATTGTGGCACCGGCTTTAATGACACTGCGCTATGGTCGCCAGCCTAAATTGGTGGCACAGACAGATTAATCCACCGTGAGCTAAACATGACTTCTGGTTGTCCTATTCAAAACCTGTTCATCGCCAGGATAACCGAGGTCTGCTTTGCTCTTACTGAATCTATTGATATTTTTTGTATCAGTGACGGGACTTTTCCATCTCCATCAACGGAAAAAACCACTGTGGATGCGGGTATTTTTCGCGCTGATACTCGGCGCTGCTCTTGGGTCCTGCCTGCAAATCTACTATGGCCTAGGGTCATCTGTACTTCACCACACATTGTCGGTCGTTAGCATTGTTTCGTATGGTTATGTCAGCCTGCTGAAAATGATCATTATGCCGCTGATTCTTGTGTCGATCGTTGCCGCGATTGTTAAAGTCCGCG
This sequence comes from BD1-7 clade bacterium, assembly GCA_902705835.1. Lineage (NCBI taxonomy): Bacteria > Pseudomonadati > Pseudomonadota > Gammaproteobacteria > Cellvibrionales > Spongiibacteraceae > BD1-7 clade bacterium. Next base: position 44,641 of record CACSIN010000023.1, on the reverse strand, counting down.
ATACCGGTGCGGCGTTGGGTAAGATTTCTGTTGTTTCGATATCGCTGTTACTGGCGATGACGGCTGCCTCCGCTGCTATTGGTATTACCATGGCGAGCCTGTTTCATCTGGATGCGTCAGGCATTGTTGCCGGCACACGAGAGATTGCCCAAGGGCATGCTTTGCAAACGCATTTAACGTCAATCAAAGGTCTGTCGTTTACCGATATGATTAAGGCGTTTTTCCCACAAAACCCGTTTGCTGATTTAGCAGGGGAACGCCCGACATCAACCATAGCCGTGGTGATTTTTTCAGTGTTTTTGGGGCTCGCCTGTGTGCGGGTGATCAATCAAGACTCGAAATTTTCCCAAGGGCTTGAGAGTTTTATATTGTCTGCGCAAGAAGTTGTTCGTGCGCTTGTGCATTTGGTGCTGAGTTTTACCCCGTATGGCGTGTTGGCGTTAATGATTGGCGTTGCAGCTAACTCAGATGCAAATGCTATCGAATCACTGGCCCATTTCGTTATGGCCTCTTATCTGGGGCTGTTGTTGATTGTAATCATGCATCTGATTCTGGTGAGTCTGGTACGGGTTAATCCGTTGGATTACATCAAGAAGGTTCTACCGGTTTTGGCGTTTGCGTTTACGTCGCGATCCAGTGCTGCTGCGATACCGTTAAACATAGAAACTCAGGTTGAAAAGCTCGGCAACGGTGATGCGGTTTCAAACTTTACTGCATCGTTTGGTGCAACCATGGGACAAAATGGCTGTGCGGGTTTATATCCAGCGATGTTAGCGATGATGATCGCGCCGACTGTTGGGATTGATCCTCTAACGCCCGGGTTTTTGTTCACGTTGATTATAACCATTGTGATCGCGTCTTTTGGTAGTGCCGGCATCGGTGGTGGAGCCACGTTCGCTGCGTTAATTGTTTTGTCTGCTATGAATTTACCGGTGGCTCTCGCTGGATTGCTGATTTCCATCGAGCCATTAATTGATATGGGTCGTACAGCGATTAATGTGAATGGTTCGATGGTTTCCGGAACCATTACCGCACGAGCGCTGGGGATGGCTGAGCCGCCGCGCGTTGAAGATATCGATGAGCTGACATAATTCGGCCACGACGTTTTAACAACTTTTCTGAATGCTAGTGAATCGCTAGACTAGGCGAACTGTTTTCGGCATTTGAGATATCCATGAGACTCAATAACAAGGTTGCGGTTATTACCGGCGGTGCTTCGGGTATTGGCGAAGCCTGCGTTCGACGATTTCACGATGAAGGCGCTTATGTTGTTGTTGCTGACATGAGTGAGCAGGCAGGTGAGGCGCTCGCCAGTGCCTTGGATAGGGCGACTTTCTATAAACTCGATGTATGCCGTGCGTTATCGATGCAGCAAATGATGGCCGACATCGTGGATAAGTACGGCCGTATTGATATCTTGGTGAATAACGCGGGTATTGATGTTGAATCAGACGAATTGGCTGATGGCGACGAGGAGGTTTGGCATCAAATCTATGCAGTGAACCAACACGGTACCTTGCTAGGCATGAAGTATGCGCTTCAGCACATGCGGAAGCAGGGCCATGGGGCGATACTAAACATGGCATCTACTGCCGGTTTGGTGGCGTTCCCTGGTCGGCCAGCATATGCAGCATCGAAAGCGGCGATTGTTCAACTGAGTAAAGTGGCAGCCATCGAAAATGGCGAATACAACATTCGTGTTAATGCGCTGTGTCCAGGTGCTGTGCGAACACCAATATTGGAAGCTGTGATTGCACGGGCTGAATCGCCCGCCGAAAAGCGTGCCGCTGTTGAAGCCATGAACCCGCTGCCGGGCATTATCTCTGTGGAGGCGATCGCCTCGGCGGCATTGTTTTTAGTGAGTGATGAAGCGGCATTTATATCCGGCGCCGCGCTACCGGTTGATGGTGGCTATACCGCCAGATAGCGGCAAGCCTTTCTTAAACAATGACTACATATTCGGGTAGTTAGGTCCACCACCGCCTTCCGGGGTTACCCATACAATATTCTGCGTTGGATCCTTAATATCGCAGGTTTTGCAGTGCACACAGTTTTGCGCATTGACCTGGAAGCGTTTCTCGCCATTGTCTTCAAGTACTTCATAAACGCCTGCCGGGCAGTAACGCTGTGCCGGCTCGTCGTAGGTCGGCAGGTTGTACTTGATCGGTACGTCTGCATCCTTGAGTGTCAGATGACATGGTTGGTCTTCTTCATGATTGGTGCTGGATAAAAACACGGACGATAACTTGTCGAAGGTGAGGTTGTTGTCCGGTTTCGGGTAATCAATCGGTTTGCATTCGTTCGCTGGCAGCAATGTCATGTGGTCAGGCTTGGTGTCTCGCAGTGTCCAAGGCACCGAACCGTTGAGAATGTTAAGGTCGATGAAGCTGTAGGCTGACCCAACGAAGTTACCCCACTTGTGCTGTGCCGGGCCGAAATTACGTTGTGCGTAGATTTCTTCGTAAGCCCAGGATCCTTCAAATGCGCGAGTGTATTCTTCTAGCTCCTCTCCGGTTTTTTGTTCGGTTGTCAGTGCTGAGTGCAAGACCTCTGCGGCGAGGATACCGGATTTCATCGCAGTATGGCTGCCCTTGATTTTGGCACCGTTCATGGTGCCCGCATCACAACCGATTAACAGGCCACCCGGGAATGTCATTTTAGGCAAGGCTTGAGGCCCACCTTTGACCAGCGCACGTGCGCCGTAGCTCAGCCGTTTACCGCCGCTGAGAACTTTGGCAATTTGAGGGTGGGTTTTGTAGCGTTGGAATTCATCGAATGGGCTCACATACGGGTTTTGGTAACTCAAATCGGTGATCAAGCCCAGTGCAACCTGGTTGTTGTCGAGGTGGTAGAGAAAAGATCCGCCTGAGCTTTGGCTTTCTGACAATGGCCAACCAATGGCGTGGCAAACGCGCCCTGGGTGGTACTGATCTGCGGGAACCTCCCACAGTTCTTTAATCCCAATGCCATAGTGTTGAGGGTCCTTACCTGCATTCAGATCAAAGCGTTCCATCAGTCGTTTGCCGAGATGCCCACGGCAACCCTCTGCAAATATCGTGTATTTGGCGTGCAGTTCCATCCCTGGCATATAACTGTCTTTGTGTGTGCCGTCGTGTCCTACGCCCATATCCTGTGTGATGATGCCTTTCACTTGATCGGATTCATCGAAGAGAATATCCGCAGCAGGAAACCCCGGGTAGATTTCTGCACCGAGCGCTTCTGCTTGCTCGGCAAGCCAGCGGCACAGATTGGCAAGGCTGATAATATAATTACCGTGGTTGTGCATGGTTTTTGGGGCAAGAAAGTTGGGTATACGAATCGCTTTTTCAGCGCTGGTGAACAGATAAATATCATCGTGCGTCACTGGCGTTGTTACAGGTGCACCGCGTTTTTCCCAATCGGGAAAGAGCTCGTCTAACGCGCGTGTTTCGAGCACCGCACCTGAGAGAATGTGCGCACCGACTTCAGAGCCCTTTTCGACCACACATACACTTAAATCTTGGCCGGTTTCTTCGCTGAGCTGTCGCAGGCGGCAAGCAGTGGCTAGCCCGGCAGGGCCTGCGCCAACGATAACAACATCAAATTCCATCGATTCACGATCCACTTGAGCTACCTCTCTACGAACGGTTGATTGCAGATTAGACGTCTGTATTTAGCAGATATCATCTAAGTATACGCCTGATTGACTGTTTTTTGCGCATCTTGGAGAGAGAATTCAGCGGTGAAAGGGCGAATTTTACCGGTTTCAAAGGATTGTACGTGCTGGATCGGCAAGCCGATGGCTGGTCGATTAATCCGCAGGGCATCAGCTAATCTGTAAACAAAGCTGAAAGACAGCGCATAGGTTAGGGGGGGTATCGATAAAACATGGCTGATCATCGTCTGACAGATACCTATTTCAAACACAATACCGTGCTTTCGGCGTCTCTTGTGCTCGTTGTGGTTGCTGTGGCTTACACCTTGATATTTGAACAACAGGCCCATGGGGTGTTCAGTTGGCTGCAGAATTCGTCGAGCATCTATTTTGGGTGGATTTTCATCTTGTTGCCGTTGCTGTGCTTATTTGGGTGCGCGGTGATTATGATGACGCCTTTAGGGCGAATTCGTTTAGGCGGGGCTGATGCGCAGGCAGATTATGCCTGGCTGCACTGGCTGGCCATGTTATTTTGCGCCGGAATGGGCGCAGGGATTGTATTTTGGGGCGTGGCAGAGCCCGTTGTGCATTACATCACGCCGCCGGTGAATACGGATCTGGTCGATAATGCCTTGTTGGTAACCTTTATGAACTGGGGCCTGCATGCTTGGGCGCTATTCGCAATGATTGCTTTAGCGATGGCGTATTTTGCGTTTAATCGAGGTTTGCCGCTGTCGGTTCGAAGCTTGTTTTATCCATTTATCGGGGATCGAATCTACGGGGTTTTTGGCGATCTGGTGGATATCCTGGCTGTGGTAGCCAGCCTGTTCGGATTGGCTACCTCACTAGGGCTCGGTGTCAGCCAAATTGCGACGGGTTTGAGCTATACGCTGGGGCTGGAGCTAACGCTATTGGGTAAAATCTTGCTTGTGGCGGTGCTGGCCGGTGTGGCGACGCTATCGGTGGTTTTGGGCGTGAGTAAGGGCGTCTTGAGACTGAGTTATCTTAACTTATGGGTGGCTGTTGGATTGTTTGTGTTCGTTCTGGCGACAGGGCCATTATTATGGCTGGTAGGGGAGGCGCCTAGGTGGTTTGGCGATTATGTGACAAGCATTATCTGGCCCGCCCAGATGATCGATATCTATCGTGAAAACGGTGCCTGGGCGCAGCAATGGACGACCTTCTACATGGCTTGGTGGTTGGCGTGGGCACCGATGACAGGGTTGTTTATTGCGCGGATATCCCGTGGGCGTACCCTGCGTGAATTTGTTTTGGGTGTGCTGATTGCGCCTACGGCTGTCACTCTGCTGTGGTTTTGCGTTTTTGGTGGGGCAGGCATTCATAATACGCTTTATGGCGACGGTTCAGTGTCTTCGGCGTTACAGGTAGATTATTCCACATCGTTTTTTGCGTTGTTAGATACATTGCCCATGGCGTTTGTGACAGAGGTGCTCGCCTTGTTATTGATCACGATATTTTTTATTACCTCGGCCGATTCTGGCGCCTTATCAATCGACGCAATCGTTGCGCACGGAAATACACACACCACGTCACGACAACGGATGATATGGCCGCTAGCGACCGGAGCTGTGGCGATTATTCTGCTGATCAGCGGTGGGTTACAGGCCTTACAAGCTGCAGCAGTTGCGTCGGCATTGCCGTTTGCATTCATTTTACTGTTGGCCCTGGCAGGATTTGCACGTGCCCTATGGCAGGATAGAAAGCATGCGTTGCCCACTTCACGTTAAGCCGTATCCACGTGATAGGGGTGATAAGGGTGATAAGGGTGATAAGGGTGATAAGGGTGATAAGGGTGATAAGGGTGATGGAGCGTTGTCTGGTCTAGACTGAACCCAGGTTCGAATGATAATAATACTGAGGAACCACAGATGACCTACGACGGCAAAATCAGTCGGCAGATAATCGACGCAGAGGGCGGGTTACGTTACACCCATTGGCAGTGGCAAACCTCGATGTCGCGTATGCTGCGCTCTGTCATGGTATTTGCTCACGGCAAAGGCATCAACGCTGATGAACCCGAGTTTCGAAATCCGGTTGCCGGCATTATTCGACACCTGTGCCCTGAAGGTGCTCAGCTACGCACAGACATTGGCCACACCATCCGCCAGTATCACGGGTTATCGCGCTTTGATTGTTTGATACGCAAAGCCATCGTGCAGAATCTAAACCTGCAGGGGTTTGATCGTAAGCGTCTGGCTATCGCTCACGACGCCGTTAAGCGTGAATTCCAGCGGGCGACTCGCGTGGGTGCAGCAGACGGCGGTGCATTACCGGATTTGGTGTTCTTGCATGAGAGTGACCCAGGGCAGTCACCGATTGATTTGGCGTGTTTACTGCGGCATATCGCAGACACCTACAATTATCGGCATGTTGATCTCAACATTTGCAGAAGCAAAGAACAGGGTTATGCGCCGGTGTTTGTGCCCGAAACCGTGTTCAGTGAAAAGGCAGAGTCATTAGAGCTGATGACCTTTGGCCATGTATGTCGGTATTTGCCGCTTGAATAATGCCAATTAGGTGGCTTAAAAAGCGGTTTAGCTGTTGGTTTGGCGATTTAACGTACACATTCACGCAACTGCGACGCCGTTTTTCCATCCAACCTATACGGTCGTTTTATTGCGCGACTACTAACTATTACTAGTAGTGCTGCTCTGGCTAACTCTAGCGAGGCAACTTTTCTCGATGACAGCTGATTCTTCCTCCAAACAATGTGCATCCGACACGCTTTTGTCGCTGAATAGCTCGAAAGACGGGCTATCCACATCTGAAGCGGCCTCGCGTATCGGCCAATATGGCTATAACGAACTGGAGGAGCAACATCAAAGCAAACTTCAGCAATTTCTAAAGACGTTCTGGGGCCCAATACCCTGGTTGATCGAAATCGCTGCGGTACTTTCGGCGGTTATTCGGCACTGGCCCGACTTTTTTATCATCCTTTTTATGCTGATCCTCAATGCCTTGATCGAGTTTGTGCAAAGCAGTAAGGCGCAAGATGCGCTCAGTGCGTTAAAGTCATCAATGGCATTAAAAGCACGTGTGCATCGTGATGGTGAATGGCAGGATATCCCTGCGCGTGAGTTGGTGCCAGGGGATGTTATCAGTATCGAAAATGGCGATATCGTCCCTGCCGATTGTGTGCTTTTAAGCGGCCAATATCTCAGCGTCGATCAGGCGGCATTAACGGGTGAGTCACTGCCTGTCGATAAGGTTGTGAACGGCGACATATATTCAGGGTCGATCGTCAAACAGGGCAATATGCAGGCCGTTGTGACGGCTACCGGCAGTGAGACTTTTTTTGGTAATACCGCCAAGCTTGTTCAAAGCGCAGGTAATGCCTCTCACTTCGAAGCTTCCGTACTTAGTATTGGCAAGTTTTTGATTATCGGCACGCTGGTGTTTGCTGCCATGATTATTGCCAAAGAACTTCTAGCACACACGCCGGTATTGGATATCGTCGAGCTGGTATTGGTACTTGTGATTGCATCGATACCTGTGGCTATGCCAGCGGTATTATCGGTGACGATGGCGCTGGGCGCGCTGACATTATCGAAGAAAAAAGCAATTGTCTCGCACCTGCAATCCATCGAAGAGCTCGCCAGTGTTGATATTCTATGTTCGGACAAAACCGGCACGTTGACCAAAAATCAATTGGCATTGGGCGACCCGGTGCTTTATGGGAGTATTTCCGGCGACGAATTACTGCTATATGCGGCCCTGGCCTCTAACCAAAACGGTAAGGATGTTATCGACACCCTCATTATCGATTCTGTTGGCAGTGCTGACCTTGATAACTATGAACAGCTCGAATTTACTCCGTTTGACCCTGTGAATAAACGCTGTGAAGCACGAGTATCCGATACAACGGGCGTTTTTACGGTCGTTAAAGGCGCGCCGCAAGTGGTTATCGAGATGGCAAACCTTGACGAACAGCAACAGACGAAGGCATTGGCTGAAGTTGAGCAGATGGCTTCGCGTGGGCTGCGTTGCCTGGGCGTTGCGCGTCAACGCAGCGGGGGCAAGATGGAATTGCTGGGCCTGTTGAGTTTATACGACCCGCCGCGGGATGATTCTAAGGCCGTGATCGCTCAAGCAAGACACTACGGATTGGATGTCAAAATGGTCACCGGTGATGATCTTGCAATAGGGCGTGAAATTGCTCGGCAATTAGATCTCGGTAGTGATTTACAGGCCGCCAGTGATTTATTCGCCGAAACGACGGATATGGAAAATTTACCAGCTTCATTGATGCAAGAAATCGTTGATGCAGACGGTTTTGCACGAGTCTTTCCAGAACACAAATACGGTATCGTAAAAAACCTACAGAAATCCGGTTATGTGGTGGCGATGACAGGTGATGGTGTGAATGATGCGCCCGCACTGAAACAAGCAGATGTTGGTATTGCTGTTTCTGGCGCGACCGATGCGGCGCGATCTGCGGCGGATCTGATATTGACCTTGCCGGGGTTATCCGTGATTACGCACGCGATTGAAGAAGCGCGACGTATATTCGCTCGAATGATCAGCTATGTGAATTACCGGATTGCCATGACCATTAACCTGATGGTGTTTGTGGCTGTGTCGGTGCTGATGTTCCAAACCGTGCCTTTAACGGCGATCATGATCGTGATGCTTGCCTTGTTGGATGACATCCCGATTATCACCATCGCCTATGACAATACCCGTACTGCCGAACAACCGATGAAATGGCAGCTTAAACGTGTGCTCGGTATTGCTTCGGTGTTAGGTGGGGTGAGTGTTATTGAAAATTTCGGTTTAATGGCTCTGATACATCAGTACTTTAGTGTTAGCCCTGCCGTGATGCAGACGATCATGTTTTTACAATTAGTCGTTGCGGGTCATCTATTACTGTTTGTTTGCCGGCATGAATCTTGGTTTTGGCGCAAGCCATGGCCATCGGCTAAATTGCTCAGTGCCATCGTAGCCACCCAAGTTGTCGCTGTTGTTATTTGCGCATTTGGATTACTGATGCCTGCCATCAGCCCGACATTGATCGCAGTAATTTGGGCGTACGCGATTGGTTGGATGTTTGTATTAAGTGCAATTAGGCACTGCATGACACGAATTCTTGGCAGGTAATTCACGCCGCTGTTAATTGCAGTTAGTTGTGGCAGCTGTTTTAATGCCGATTAATGGGAACCGCCGAAGCCGGTTTGCTGGTGAATTTTGCTGGTAGTGAGCGCCGCGCCTTTTGACTTTAAGACAACTGACCTTAATACAAGTCTTCTATACCGATAGCTGAAATATGATTGAGCCCGCTACTTCAGAGACCTTGTCTGAGATTCTACCTCTGATTCGTGAATACCAAACTTTCTATCAGGTTGAGGATATTTGTGATGACAGAAATCATGTTTTTTTCAGCCAATTCGGGCCAGATAACCCGGCAGGGTGCCAATTTTTGTATCGCCACGAAGGGCAAGTCGTGGCATTTGCAACAGTCTACTTTACCTTTACGTCCACCATCACCGCCAAAGTTGCTACGTTAAACGATGTTTATACACTGCCTGAATATCGAGGGCAGGGCATTGCTCGTCAGTTGATCGACTACTGTCGAGATTTCGCCATCGATAGCGGCGCTAAACGGCTTCAATGGGTGACGGCACCTGATAACAAAACGGCTCAGTCGTTGTACGACAGTATGGACACCAGCAAGAGTACGTGGCACTTTTATACCTATTCATAAAATACCGTTTGTGATCGAAAATACGGTGAGTATTTGCCATGACTGATGATATTTATAAAGCGCCTGATGCCACGCTCGACGTCCCTGTTGTTGATAGTAACCCAGCCTATGAACTAGCGTCACGATGGAAGCGCTTGTTTGCATCACTAGTGGACACTTTGTTTTTAGTGGTAGTCATTGTTCCGATAATGTATTTCGTCGGCTTTTTTGATGACATCATGGAAGGCATAGAACCGACGTTGACGATGGAAGCAGCCATGAGTGTTGTTGCTATTGTGTTGTACTTTGCAATTCACGGGTATTGGATGAAAACCGAGGGAAAAACCCTAGGTAAAAAGTTGTTTGGTATCCGAGTGGTTACGGTATCTGGAGAGTTTCCATCATTGGGTAAACATCAGTTGCGCCGTTATGTTTCATATCTGATGTTTGGACAGCTACCTGGCTTTTTAGGATTCCTGTCCCTCATTGATGCCTTGATGATATTTCGTAAAGACAAACGATGTTTGCATGACATAGTGGGCGACACGATCGTCGTTAACGATCCTTGATTAACGCCCAAACCAATACCTCGAATACTGGATGTAAGATGAAGTTCCTAAATTTATGCGGATTGATCGCACCGATCTGGTTGGTTATCGGCGTGATGCTTACTGCCACAATGTATCCTGGCTATAGCCATATGGATCAAGCCTTGAGTGAATTGCACGCGATGGGTAGCCCGGTGGCCGCAATATCACCGTTTATCAACAATTACCCTCTCGGGGCTCTGTTTATTGGTTTTGGGGTTTTTGTCATCGGTTATTGCCGCTGCTGGACTGCACGGCTTTCCGGCTTGATGATTATCCTGCACGGCATCGGTAGCTGGATTGCTGGAGCGTTTCCTTGTGATGTCGGTTGCAACCCAGACAGCACGTTAGAAAGTCAGCAGATTCATGGTATTGGTGCGGTGTTGATGACAGTGTCGTTCTTGATTGCCCCTGCGATGTGGGTATTTTTGGCACGACAACGTAGCAGTGTTAGCTGGTTTGGTTTTTTATCTGCAGCCACTGTGGTTGCTCAGTTTATCGTATTCTCTCCGCTGGCAACATCACTTGAAAGCGGTAGCGACTTTGGGTTTTATCAGCGAGTTGCTTATGCGATTCCTATGGTTTGGTTATTCATCTTCGCTGCGTTGTTAAAATCTGACAAAATCGCGCAATCACGGTTTGAGTGTGTGAGTATGTCGAAGGCATGATGTCACACCGGAATTCAATTCAAGGGTGATACGGCGCCTATTTACTGATATCAATCACTGATTGATCGGGAGCAGCGCCGATTCTAGTCGGCGCAAGCCTGATACTACACAGTCTTTTCAGCAGTATCGCGCTGCAAGAAATCCATCATTAATGGGTTGAACGCTTCAGGTCGTTCCAAGTGGCAGAAATGCCCCGCGCCTAAGATGACTTCTGAGTCAAAATCAGCATTGGGGCCAAGATTCTGATGTTCGAAGCTGCCCACACCAATACAACCGTCTTTGATGCCCGCTATGGATAAGACGGGGATACTTATCGGGGCTTTCAACAGCTTCTGAAGCTGGGTATCAGTCGCGCCTTGAAGCATGGATGTGCGGTAATAGCTCAACGCGGCTTTCAGTGAGTTATGTTGGCTCAGGCAATCTTTTACCGCCTGCAGGTGGTTGAAATCTATATCCCAGTCGGGTGACCACTCTCGGTATAAAAGATACAGCTTGTGCATCGCTTTGCGTTTGAATAGCCAAGTCGAACCCGGCAGAGCCATCTCCAGAATGTAACGAGAACGATACACCTGTTTTGCATCTGCTCTGATCAAACCTGTGTAGTGTGGAATCGCTACCGCGATTAATTTCTCAACACGTTCCGGTGCTGCGGCAGCAAACAGCCAGCCCGCGTAGGCCCCCCAGTCATGACCAATGTAAGTCACTTTTTCGATATCCATCGCATCGAGCAGTGCCGGTATATCCTTAGCAAAATTGCCCGGATAGTACTGACTGCTGTTGACTAACCCCGATTCGCCATAGCCAGGCAGGTAAGGCACTAAGACGCGGTAGCCCTGTTCGATAAGCAGCGGCAGTTGGTGGCGCCAGGTTTCCGGAATATCCGGAAATCCGTGCATCAATAACGCGACTTTGTCACTGTTTTCATCGCCAGCACAGGCGACGCTCCAGTTCACCGAATTGACATTGATTTGTCTTGATGTGAAGGGGATATCTGATAATTGCATAGGGCCTCCGAATAAAGATTCCAAACCTGAATCGCTGATCCTGACTAACTCACTGGGCGTGATGTTTGCAGATCAGCGGCTGACGGGCAAATTAAATTGGTGCCAGATTGCGTTTTTGTTGATGTAGATTGCCCCATTGATTTGTTTAAGCGCTCGCGCAGTGATTGTTTCTATTGGCGATTGCTAGTAATGATGGTTGGTACAAGTCTGTTGCTATAGTTACAGAGTAAGCCATAGATATTGGCGATTCAGTAAAATTGCAAACGGGAGTGATGATGTTTTCGACACAGCGACTGAATACGTTTTTTTCTGAAATGTTTCCAGAGTCAGGTGTTGTTGTTGAGTCAGTTGGGACCCGGTCGGCCCGTATGCGAATGTGTATTTCGCGAAGGCACTTGAGGCCAGGTGACACGGTATCTGGCCCCGCAATGATGGAACTGGCTGATGCCTTATTGCATGCGGCCATACTTGGCGAGCTAGGATTGGAGTGGGAGGCAGTTACCACCAATCTGAATATTAACTTTTTGCGCAGTCCCCTTTCGAATAAGGATCTCGTTGGGCATTGCTCACTGATTAAAGTTGGCAGAACGCAGATTGTCGGTGAAGCGAACATATACTCTGACGGTTTTTCTGAGCCTGTTGCGCACGCAGTGGGTACCTATGCAATACCGGTTGAACGCTAACCTACAGAGAGTACTGATCTCGGTGGTGCATCGATTTCTTTCTTGCCGGCAACGACATGGGCTAGAAGCCTAGGTCGAGAGTCTGCTGGTGAATCCCCTCCAACACCTCTAAAATGCCCCCCTTAACTAATAAATTCCAAATAGGGGTTTATTTGTAAACCGATCGGTCTATAATCCGGTGATACTGATTTGGTCAGTACTGCCTGACAGGTTTTTATTCTGAAATATGGCAAGACAACGCGAATTTGATGAAGACGAAGTGCTGGATGCCGTCATGCGGGCGTTTTGGCGAAGTGGCTATGAGGCGACCTCGTTAACTGACCTGATGGCCGCTACTGGTTTGTCGAAAGGCAGCATTTACAAAGCATTTGGTGACAAACACCAATTGTTTATGCATGCCATCGGCCGCTATATGGATGAGTTTACCCAGCTTTCGCGTGACAGCATTGCGTCAGGTGATACACCTTTGGCCTCATTGCAAAATTGGCAAAAGGCCATGTTGAATCATGCCGATCAGGACGAAGAAACCTGCAAGGGGTGTTTAGCGATGAATACCACGTTAGAGCTCGGGCCACATGATGAAGCTGTACGTGAACGCTTGGCATCTCATCGTGAACACATTCTTGGCATGATGAATGCGAAGGTTGATGAGGCACAGCAGGCAGGTGAGCTTCGACAAGATATTGCGGGCGCTGACATTACGATGCTGTTGGGGCTGGTCTATCTGGGGCTCAATGTTGCGGTCGTTGATGCCATTGATAAACCGACGGGCGAACACTTGATTGATTTGGTATTCGGGTTGTTGAAACCACCTGCGGACGAAGCCTGATATGACAAGTGGCTGAGTCGCCATAGGTAGGTCACTTGTAAAAAATTATAAATAAATATCGCCGTTATCATGGCGGTTTTTTTTGCATTAAATGGAACCGATCGGTTCCTAAAAGGGGGATTTATGTCATACCAAAGACGGGAGCCTAGAAGTGGTGACCCGGCGCAGTCGGGTTTGGGCTATCAGTTTGGTGTTTGGGTTGCCGACCATCCATTTTTGGTGCTCGCTCTGTGTCTATTGTTGGCCGGAGTTGTGGGTTCAGGTGCCAGTAAATTAGGTTTTAATCAGGATTACCGTGCGTTTTTTAGCGACGATAACCCGGAGCTAAACGCGTTCGAGCAAATGCAACAAACCTATGCGCGTTCGGATACGTTATTTTTCACTATAAAGCCGAATGAAGGGCAATCAGTGTTTGAGCCGGCAGTTGCAGGCGCTATCCGCGAGTTAACCGACCAGGCATGGCAGTTGCCGTTTTCGATACGCGTTGATTCCGTTGCAAACTTCCAAAATACCTATGCAGAAGATGACGATCTTATCGTTGAAGACCTGATGGAAGACCCTGCACAGATTGATGCCAATGAATTTGCGGCGATTCGTGATATTGCACTGAGTGAACCCGCGTTAATCGATCTACTAGTTGACAAAAATGCCAATGTTACCGGTGTGCTCGTTACATTTAACTTCCCGGGTAAGACCATCGAAGAGATGCCATCGGCCGCCAATGGCGCTCGTGAACTGGTGGCCGCCATCGAAGCAAACTACCCCGTTAGTATTTTGACGACTGGCACCGTCATGGTAAATGACGCTTTTGTTCAATCATCGGCTGATGATGCAATGACACTGGTGCCTCTGATGTACCTGATGATCATACTCATCACTTGGCTGCTGTTACGGTCAGTTTGGGCAACATTGGCAACGCTTGCCGTGCTGATATTGTCGGTGGTTACCGGCATGGGTGGTGGCGGATGGGCAGGTATTCTTTTAACGCCACCCTCTGCTTCGGCACCGACCATTATCACCACATTGGCTGTGGCAGATTCCATTCACTATCTAGTGACTTTGCTGCAAGGTATGCGGCGTGGGCTCAGTAAGCGCGATGCGGTTATCGAGAGTATGCGTGTTAATTTGCAGCCGATATTTTTAACGAGCCTGACAACGGCCGTTGGCTTTTTGACCATGAACCTGTCAGACGCGCCGCCGTTTAACGATCTGGGTAATATTACCGCGATCGGCGTTGTCGCAGCTTTTGTGTTTTCGGTAAGCTTTTTACCCGCGTTGGTTATTCTACTTCCGCTTAAAGTCAGTGGCGGGGAGCAGCGTCAGCACCTGGCCACAATTATGGCGGATTTGGTGAACTGGACAGTTGCGCGAAAATACCGAGTTCTCTTAGTTGGCGGATTACTGTCGGCGAGTTTTATCGCGTTAATTCCGTTGAACAATGTGAATGATAATTTGGTGGGTTATTTTGATGAGACGACACAAATTCGCCAACATACCGATGCAACGGTTGAGCAGTTGACCGGCGTATATCAAGTACAGTTTTCGTTAGATGCCGGTGACGCCAACGGTGTTAGTGACCCTGAGTTTATCCAAAAGGTTGATGTATTTGCACAGTGGCTACGTGAGCAACCTGAGACCATGCATGTGTTATCAATCAGCGATACCTTCAAACGCCTGAATCGAAACCTGCATGGCGACGATGATGCGTTTCATCGTATTCCTGATTCACGTGAATCTGCTGCACAGTATTTGTTGTTGTATGAGATGTCGCTGCCGTTTGGTTTAGATCTGAATAACCAACTCTCGGCTGATAAATCATCCACCCGTATTATTGCGACAGTAAAAAGCCTCGATTCTTCGCCATTGATTGAGTTTTCTCGGCGTGCTGAAACCTGGCTGCAAACCCATACTGGGCTAACTGCAATCGGAATTGGCCCACCAGTGATGTTTGCTTATATCTCCGAACGCAACATTGAAAGCATGTTTTACTCGACAGGTATCGCGATCGTTGCTATCGCCTTGATCATTATGCTCGCTTTACGAAGTATTCGTATTGGTTTGATTAGTTTGATTCCGAACTTGCTGCCAGCGGCGATCGCATTTGGCGTCTGGGCTATTTTTGTGGGGCAAGTTAATGTTGCTGTGTCGGCGGTGCTGGGTATGACGCTGGGAATTGTTGTCGATGATGCTGTGCATATCCTTAGCAAGTATATGCGTGCGCGTCGAGACTACGGCTATGATGCTCATCAATCGCTAGTTTATGCATTTGAGCAAGTGGGCCCGGCAATTGTTGTGACCACGGTGATACTGACGGCAGGTTTCTCAGTGCTTGCGCAATCAACGTTTGCTATGAACGAGTATATGGCAACGCTGACTGCCATCACGGTTGTGGTAGCTTTGGTTGCCGATGTGTTTTTATTGCCAGTATTGTTGGTGTTGCTGGATCGGCGTTCAGTTTTGGATACAGATCCATCTGATCAGGTATCGGTACCAACAGGAACGCCTCTCTCTCAATCTGGGGCAGACTAACACTCGATGATAGAGGATTGCTCTAGCCGTTAGGTTGGAGCAATCATTGCTCTCAAAAAACACCGATTCACAGGTTATTCGTTATAAAGGGTAAAGCAAAAGTATTTGGTATTTTAGCTTTAGGGAACCTCTAAAAACTATCTTGCTTGCGCTGGCGTCGTTAAAATTCAAATCAAATCGGTCATTTATTGCACATAAACCCGAGGGTCGGCCCGCCCGTTTTCATCGAATTTTGCCTCGCCCGCACTGCGCCGCCTATGTTTTTTAGAGGCTCCCTTTATTTCAAGCGCTGGCGGGGTAAGGTTGATGGCGACTTTGGCCGGATTGCCTAATAGTACTCTTCTTCCCGCTGTGGTATTTCACACGCCCAAAAAAGCAGGCCCGCAGCCTGCTTATCAACAACAAAAATGAAATATAAACGCCGCAGCCAACACCACGGCTTTCAAAACCTCAAATCAAACGCCCCCTCGGCGAACTTTGCGCCGAACCAGCATACTCAGCCCCAATAAACACACGCCAACAATGCCCAGCACTAACGCCGTCATCACTAAATCGCGGTTGGTTGTGCCCAGCCCGTTTAAAAATCGATATTTGTGCAGCATCATAAAATGCAGGCTGCGTAAGCCATCGGCTTGGGTGCCCATGCCGGCTACTAGCCCGGTGCGGGTTTCTACAAATACGCGGGTGCCGTTGTTATCGCCATAGGCGATGCGGGTAACGGGTAGGCGTTTCATCACTTGTGGGTAGTCGCGGCCAAAGGCGTGGCGTACTTGGGTGCCTTCGATGGCGGCGGCGGGTAGTTTGCTAACGGCGTTGGCAATTTGGGTAGCGTATTGAGTATCGCCGCCTTCAATAACATCACCTTGCATGGTGAGGTATTGAGGGGTTTTGCCGTCGTCGCTATGGGTGAGTAGTTGCCAATGGGGCTCGCCGTTGAGGCGTGCAAGGCTGATTTGATAGGCATCCATCGTGTTGGCGGCGGCTAATGGGTTTAGCGTGAGCTCGTCGGTGGTGAAGCCTAAATCTGGTTGGTAGGCGAAGTGGTGCTCGGGTGTGTATTTGCTGCTCACCACATGTAGGCCGCTGGTTGCAAAGCCGATTAAGGGCAGGGCGATGATGATGCCCATCACGCGGTGTACGCGGGCATTGCCACCGCGGCCTTTGCCGTTGCGGTAGAGTTTTTTATACATCACGGTGTACAACACCAAGCCGGAGATGCCCATGATAAGCGTGAGGGCTATCAAGGTTTGCAACACGGCAACGCGAACAGGGTGATGGCGCTCTGCGAGAAAATCCCAGGTGTGGAGGTTTCTGAAAATCCACAACAACACATCGCGTTTTTGGTCGCTCACGGCGGCAAGTTCACCGGTGAGTGGGTCGATGTATACCGTTAGGCCGTCGTCGCGATCAAAGATAACTCGTTCAACCGGTAAGCGGCGGTTGATGCTGGTGTAGAAGGCATCGTATTCGCTCAGTGTGGTGATGCTGGCAATCGGGGAGTCATCGTCACCGGCGTAAAAGCGGGCGAGTGATTCGGCATATTGATGGTGGTGCATATCGCTGAGGCGGTTGTTATCAACGTTGCTCGCGTTTACAGCAATCTTGGTGTTGTTTGCTGGGTGGTAATCGAGCGGTACATAGCTGAACTGCCAAAAGGGCCACGGTGCAGCTTCGCGCCATTCTGATATCGCTTGCGTGGCTGCGGGCGTTTGAAAGCGCTGGCCAAGCTGGTAGAAGAAGCGATCGCCGAGGCTTACGATTTGAATGTTATCAATCGTCTCAAGGCCGCTGATGGTAACGGCACGTTGGGGCGATAACGCGTTTGCCTCGCTAAAGGCAGGCAGCGGCGTGAGTGGTTGAGCGGTGCGGGCGGCTTCCGTGGTAAAAAAGTGCGCGACTAACGGGTGTGTTAAACCGCTTAAGCACCAGGCTATTACGGGCAGTAATAGCACGATGGCGAGCTTGCGGTGCACCTTGAGTAGCGTTGCTAATTTGCTTTGGCTACTCGCCGTTTTGCCAGCTACTTTGCCAGGCGCGGTGTTAACATCTGGCTGCGCGGGTTGCGCAGCGGTAGTTGATGCGGTCGGGTTGTTAGAATCCATATTTCACCCCAAAGTAGTAAGCGCGTGGCGAGCCGGGTGTAAACTGAGGGCCCCATTTTGAGGTGGTTTCTGCATAAAGCTCGTCGGTCAGGTTGAGGGCGCGCATATATAGGTTGATGTTGTCGTTAACCCAATAGCTGGCGCGGAAGTTCACCAAGTTGTAGCCGTCGTAGGTGGCTGGGTCGCCGTCGTTGGCTTCGTTGATGTAGTGTTTGCCTTGGGTGACCCATTCAAGCTCGAAGTAGCCGCCATTCATAAAGCTTGGATGGTAGTTAAAACGCAGATTGCCGAAGTTTTCAGGGGCGTTGGGGATGTTGTTGCCGGAGAAATCACCGGAGCGGTCTGTCCACGCTTTGTATTTGTGGGCGGTTTGGGTAAACGCCAAGGCGATATTGAAATCTTCGGTTACGGTTAAATCACCGCCGATTTCGATACCGTAGTGCTCGGTTGAGCCGGCATTCACGTTACGGCGTAAGCCGGTGGTGGTATCTAACACGGTGAGAATGTCGTCGCGTTTTTCGAGGTAGTAAATCGCGGTTTCGAAGGCGAAGCGGCTGGTGATGTTGCCGCGCAAACCCAATTCGTAGCTGTCGGCTTTAACCGGTTTAAGGTCGGTGCTGTCTGCGGTTGGCCCGGCGCGGAACAACTGCCCAGCGGTAGGAATACGAAACGCATGACGATAGGCGAAGTAGCCGTTGAGGCTATCGGTAAAGTCGTAAATCAGGCCGAATTTAGGGCTTAGGTGGTTAAACGATACGTCTTGGCTCTCTGGGCGCTGGTGGCCGGGGTCGCTTGGGTCAAACGGTAGGTGGTTGTCGTAGTCGTAGCTGATGGTGTCAAATCGCAGGCCGGCATCCATACGCAGGTTTTGGGTGATTTGGTATTCGCCATGAATATACGGCGAGATCGCTAAAAAATTCACGTTGTAGTCGTAGAGCAGGTCGCCTTCTTCATAACTTTGCCAATAAACACCGGGTGAGTCGTCGGTGCGTAAAATGTGGGTTTGCTTCTGGTTGCCTTGGGTGTAGTCGATGTCCACACCGCCGATAATCAAGCTGGAGTCATCAAAGGTGTGTTGGTATTTGATGAGGGTACCGAGTGATTGATGGCCACTTTCGTTGATGTGGGCATCTTGAGAATCCAAGCAGCCGTCAACGATGTCGCCTGCGGCGTTTTCGATGTCTTTGCTGAATTGCGGTAAACACGCCGGTTGCCAGGGTTTGCGTTCTACGTAGCGGCCGGAGTTGAGTGTCCAGGTGGCGATGTATTCGAGATCGTTTTTGCGGGCAAACGGGGTAATCGAGAGTGTGCCGTTGCCGAAGTCTTGTTCAATGGCGGATGAAAAACGCAGCGCATCCACATCACGATAGCCGATGAGGTTACCGGCTTGTTTCGGGTCGTTTTTAAAGTCTGCCTCGAGCAGGCCGCTGCCACCGGTGTTGTAATCGAGGTGGGTGCCTGAGAGCACGGTATTAACACGGAAGTCGTTACCATTGGTGGTAAACCATGAGGTGGTAAAGCTTTGTTTGTTGGTGCCGGTGTTTTCACGCCAGCCGTCTGAGCTGCCGACATCGGCTTTTAAGGTGAAGCCGTTGTTTTCACCTGCCCAAGCGCCGTTGGCTTGTAGGCGTTTCCAGCCGAAGCTGCCGGCCTCTAGGCCAAATACGAGGCTGCTTTCTTCCGGCGGTTGGCCGTCGAGAATGTTTACAACAGCGCCGATGGCATCTGAGCCATACAGGGCGGAGCCGGGGCCTTTCAACACTTCTACGCCGTTAGCGGTTGCCACGTTTAATTCGTACAAGGCATTGTGGTTAAAGAAGCCTGCCGAACGTGTGGGTACGCCGTTTTCGAGATAGAGATACACAGGCCCAAAGGATACCGGTTGGCGAATCGCCGCAGCCGTGCCTTGGCTGCCGGAGCCGAGTTGAACGATGCCGACACCGGGAATGCGGTTGAGGACTTCTGCCGGGTGAATCGGGTTGGTATCTTCGAGTGTGGTGGTGCCAATAACGCCCACACTGGCGGCGGTGTTAGCTAGGGTTTGTTTCTCACGCGTGGCGGTAACAATCACGGTTTCGAGATAGTTTTCGCGATTGATGCCTTTGTCGGTGTTCTTCAAAGCGGTTGGGGTTTTGTTGGCTGTGGCTTGCTCGGTTTCTGCCTGTGCCGGTTCTTCGCTTTGGTTTTCTGCAGCAAGTGTCGCAGTGGGTTGCGCCATGGTATAGGGGGCAAAGGCCCCTGTGATTAGCAGCGGTAGTACGCTAATTTTTGTGATGTTTTTCATGGTGTCCCTAGTACTTTTTATGTGGCGATGCGAAGTCTAGGGAAAGGTTCGTGCGGATAAAATGTGACATTTTGCCGCGCGACAATTTGTCGCAACGTGACGGCGGCGTTACGTTTGCGGGAGATTTGCCAGTGATCGTGGCGTTAAGCGCTGAGTATGCAGTGTATGGGTATTTTGATATTGACTGACGCTACGCGAATGCTTTGCGTTTTTGCGCACGCGATGGCGTGCACTGCTTATTGGGTATGGCAAAAACTGTGCGCTGCGGCAACTAAATGTCGGCATTATTTCACATCCAAACCGTGAGCTAATGCCGTGTTGATCATTGTCGATTGTTTGAATAACGGGCTTACCGAGTAGTGCAGCAGAGTGAGTCAGCATCGCTTACCGGTTACAGAAACAACGTCAGTCAGATTGGAGGCGCGCGGCAACCGTCGAATAATGATGTGGATGGCCTATTTGGCGGATTGCTGCGCGATATAAGCGGCAATTGCTTTGCCGAGCTTTTGATGGCTTGCGCGGCTCAGATGAATACCGTCGATGCCATCGGCGTAGATAACGTCGCCAGCGTTGATGAGATGAATGCCGGGGTGTTGCTGTGCGGTTTTTGTGAAGGCTGCTGCCAGCTCTGATGAGGGCGCTTGTGCACCGCCAAAAATACCGTGTAGCGGGGTTTTGTCGGTATTGCTGATGGGCGGAGGGGTAATTACCAGCACGTTTGGGGCTGAGTATGTTGTATAGAGGCTGTTGTTTTGACGTCGGGCCATCTCGGCCAGTGCGAACGCTGCTTCTGCAATATCCTTGGGCGCGCGTTGGTATGCTGGCGCTAAATCATTGGTACCCAGCATAATAATCACCCAATCGAGTGGCGCGTTAATGGCCATGGTGGCTGCGAGGTGTTTAGTGCCGTTAAAGGCTGATGCGGGGATGTCACCCACTGGCTGACCTGCATCGAGATTAACGGTACGGCTCACGAGCCCATCAATAATCACTTTGGTATCGGTGGTTTGGTTCAGTATCGATGCCATGACGTTGGGCCAACCCGCCGGTGCTTGGTAGCGCTGAGTGGGGAATCCTTCTGAGGTAGGAATCCAGCCCCAGGTGTTGGAGTCGCCATAAGTGAGTATGCGTTGCTGCTTCGCCGAGGGCTCCGCGTGTGAGTGGCCGGTGCTGGCTTCAGCCGGGGAAATGAGGCTACCGATTAACATCGCGCAAGTGATAATAATGAACGATGAGAAAATACGATGGGTTTTATCAAAATTTATATCTAACAACATTGCTTATTCTTGTTGGTTTGGCTGGTTTTCTACATTGTGATGTGACGCGCGGTGGTTTACAAAAGAATTCTACTTGCTTATAAGTGAGTTAAATTCATCAGTGAGGGGTAGGTTATGCATCGTCGGTTGCCATCGTTAGTTGCATTACGGGCGTTTGAGGCTGCCGCTAGGTTGGGCAGTTTTAAAGCTGCCGCTGAAGAACTCTCGGTAACACCAACGGCGATTTCGCATCAGATTCGTACGCTGGAAGAACAACTACAGATTGCCCTGTTTACGCGTCGTACACGCAGTATTGAGTTAACCGAAGCCGGCATCGAAATTGCCCCTGCGGTAACGCGGGCCTTTGGTGATATCAGCCAATCAATCGATGTGGCAACGGCGCGCAATCAGGTGATTACACTCTCTACAACGCCTTCGTTTGCAGCCTTGTTTTTGGTACCGCGGTTGGTGGATTTTTATCAGAAGTACCCGCAATACAGTGTGCAGCTAGATACCGGCACGCAGGTGTTGGATTTACAACGCAATCGGCATATTGATTTGGTGATTCGCTACGGCAATAACCCCGCGCGCGGTTTAACCGTAGTGCCTTTGCTGCAAGAAACCTTCGGTGCTTATATCTCACCCGCATTGGTGCATGATGAGCACCAGTGGGGCGATTTACCGTTGATTGAAACCCAGTGGCAGCAGAATGTGCTTGCCGAGGTGAACTGGCAGCAGTGGCTGGTGCAAGCCGGTGTTGATGATGCGGCGGCGGATGTCGATGTTATTCGGTTTCAAGAGGAGTCACACGTGTTGCAAGCAGCCACGGCGGGTAAGGGCATTGCATTGGCCAGCTCAGTATTGGCGGCGGATTTTATCGCACGGGATTTGTTGGTGCCTTTTCATTCAGGTGTGCAACTTGAGGGGGGGCGTTATCAGCTAATGCATCGGCCTGAGAGTGACCAGCATACCAAGGTGAATGATTTTGTTGCTTGGGTTCAGTCGGCGGTATCGATGGATTAGGCATCTACGGGTTTACAAACCTGACGTTATGCTTGTGATAGTCTCATGCCGAATCAATCTCTATAGAAATATCCTTCGCGTTTTAGTTGAAAAATCTTATTAAAAATAATAAGAATGCGAAAATTCACCGATTAACCTTCTGCTTTTGAGTGGGATGTCACTCATTCGATGTTTAGCGAAGACTTTTTTGATTGCTCAGAGACTCTTTTAGTCACATTTGATAGACCCATATAAAAATCGGGTGGTTGTCGGGTTGATTTGGCGTGGTTGCGTCTTGCCCGAAAAATAGTGTGCCTTATAAAGGAGTGAGTTATGACGGACTATAAGACGGTTTCAGCAATCCCGTTTCGCTATTTGTTGTCGGTATGTTTTCTATTGAGCGGGTTTGTTTCGGCGGATATGAATGACTTCGATAGCGTTAAAAAAAATGAAGTTTGGTTTTTTTTCTCCCCACATCCTGATGATGTTCCTTTGACCTTTGGTGGATTAATGCTGAAGGGTAATCACCCTCCGGATACCAATTACACGGTTTTTTACAATATCTCAGCCTATACCTATTCTCCGGATGAAACGGAAGATAACCTCGGTGACCAGTCGATCGTTAATACGCTGGGCCATATGAGAGGTGACATTGACGAAGATCTCGAAGCGCTGATTAATCGTGTCACGGGTTTGCGTTTGCGGGAGGATATCGGCGCTCTCAATACGGTTTTTAACGGCAAGCAAAACTATGTGCATTCCGTTTATGGCGAGTTGGATGCGCCTCTGAGTGACACTGACACCAGTACGGGTGATTTCACCTTTTACAATGCGTACGATACCGGTTCGTTCAAACGAATTTACGACAAGGCGACACATGTACTTGCTAATACCCGCGCACGAAACTGCCGCGTATTTTTGCCGATGGCATTGCCATCAATTACACGTTTTGCACACATCAATCATTTCACTCTACGAGAAGCCGTTATCAAGGCCGCGCATGATCTGGGTAACCGTGCCAAGTGCACGATTTATTTCGGTGAAGATCAGCCGTACATCGGCTCAAATCTTGAAGATGGGCTGGAAGCCATCGCGACGTTTAAAGAGCGCTTGAAGCTGCGGGCGATAGATAATCGGATTGATGTTGACGCGAAATGGGATTTGATCAGCAACCATTATCAGAGCCAGGTTGACCCGACTTTTGAGCCAGCAGTGCGTTTGCGCGCCGATATGCTGGGTGGGAAAGAGCGCCTTTATCAATGGCGGCCACGTGATTATGCATCGGCGACGCCACACCCGTCGTGCCATCAACGCTTTTGCCAATATTGAGGTAACAGTCGACTGATAGGCGTGTGATGTTTATACATACGTAGATTGACGGCAATGTGACCGTATGTGCGCATTGCCCTCGTATCACGATATTCAATCGTGTTTGTGTTTCTCCTTATTTCTTCGAAATTCTTCTAATCTCTCCGAACCTACTTCTACTTCCCTCAACGTATCTTTTACTGTTGGCCACTTGGTGATACTGCGTTTGTTCATTGCATAGAGTTTCGTTTTTATAGATTCATATGATTCATCTGTTAGGAAATTTAATCAGGTGTCAGGCAGTATCATTTCACTAGAATGGAATGCACTCAAATTAAGGTGCAGTTTCATGAATTCCATGTTGGTTGTTAACAGCAGTGCGCGCATGCAGCGTTCTATTTCGCGGCGTTTGGTCGATATATTTGTGAATGAGGTATCGATGTCTGCTGCGCAGGGAGCAGCCGGGGATGTACCGCTGACGGTGGTTGAGCGTGATGTGGGTGCAACGCCGCCGGGATTTATTGATGAGCATTGGATTGATGCGGTATTTACCGATGTCGATCGCCGTACCGCTGCGCAGCGTGCGCGCGTTGCGGAATCTGACTTATTAATTCAGGAGTTGAAAAACGCGAGCACGATCGTGATCGGCGCACCGATGTATAACTACGGTATGCCGGCGACTCTGAAAGCGTGGTTTGATCAAATTGTGCGGGTGAATGAAACGTTTTCGTTTGATCTTGCACGGGGTGATTACCCACTGGAGCCGATTCTCGCCGGTAAGTCGCTGGTGTTGATGACATCCAAAGGTGAATTTGGCTTTGCACCGGGAGAAGAGCGCGCAGCGCTTAATCATCTTGATGGCCATATCGAACTGTTGGCTAAATATCTGGGGGTGGAGGAGATACACCAAATTCATGTGGAGTTTCAGGAGTTTGGTGACGAGCGCCATCAGAAGTCTCTGCACCGTGCGTATATCGAAGCGAGCGAATTAGGCGTGAAATTTCGGCGTCAATGGGAGGCCGAAGCGTTGCAAATGGAAGCCGTGCAACTAAACGCCCCTCGAGCTGCCCAACAAGGCTGGCAAACGCGGCGGCGTTGATGATGGTCGCCGGCTTGCCAATGTTTACGCTGCTTCAAACGAGCAGCCGTTATCGGATAGCCATAAAGAATGAGCAGGAGCAGGCCATGATCAACTCAGGTGCAGGTGTCTTTACTTCTGTGCGAATACGCACATTAATCACGCTGTTATTTGCCTTAATTTTACAGAGCGCGGGCGCGCAAGCTGCTGTTGAGCACTTCAACAAAAAAGGTGGCATTCAATGGCGTGGTTGGGATAAATCAGCGTTTGAAGCTGCCCGCAAAGCCAATAAGTTGATCTTGATTAACGTTGGTATGGAAGGCTGCACAGCGTGTAATCGCATGGAGCAGGTAACGTACAGCGACCCGCGTGTGATTGACTTAATCAACAAACACTTTGTTGCTATCGCGGTGGATTCGCAAGCGCGGCCTGATATCGGTGAGCGATATTCTGACTGGGGCTGGCCGGCAACGGCGTTTATGTTACCCGATGCTACACAGGTATTTGCGATGGCGGGTAATCGCCTGCCGCAGAATTTTTTACCTATCTTGAATGATCTGCTGGCGAAACAAAAAGCCGGTACGTTGAAGCCCGACCCGAATTCACCCTACGCGGCACCGCCTGAGCCGGTTGCGACTGATCTCTCCCGTATTCGCGATAAGGTGCGGTTGCAAATCGATCGTCAGTTTAACGAGAATTTTGGCGGTTGGAGTGAATACGGTTTAAATGCCGAGGTTTCTGGTGCGCGGCTGCAGCATTTGTATTTGCGGGCACATTTGTATCGGGATAAAAACCCAGCGCTGACGAAATCTGCACTCTCGGTAAGTGATACGTTTTTGCGTGTTATCGACCCAGTATGGGGTGGGGCGTATGAGGCCAACATTGATGAAAGCGTCACGGATGCGCCAGCACGATTCAGCAAGTTGGGGGCGATTCCTGAGAAGCGTATTTCGAATCAATCGAATGCATTGTGGGCATTTGCTGAGGCGTATCAGCTAACTGGCGATAGCAAATATCGCCAAGGCGCGGCTGATATTGATCGTTACCTTTCGCAGTGGATGACAAGCGCCGGCGGTACTTGGTATGCGAATCAAAAAGACGCCGCACCGAATATGCCGGCTGATTGGTGGGCGCAGGATTATTGGCTGTTATCAACCGATGCTGAACGACGTAAGTACGGTATTCCACCGATTGATCATGCGGTTTATACGGATAAAAATGCCGAATTAATTCTGGCGTACCTTGATGCGTGGCAGGCATTTGGTGATGAAAACTATCGCCAAAAAGCAGAACGTGCAGCCCGTACGTTAATCAAAGAGCGCCTGCAACCTGAAGGCTGGATGCAGCAGCTGGTGGCGAGTGAAGAGCTATTGGCAGATGACCGCGTGCATCCACATTTGGTTGAACGCAGACCCTATTTGCGCACCCAAGCGCGTTTTGGTTTGGCC
Source organism: BD1-7 clade bacterium (assembly GCA_902705835.1). Classification (NCBI taxonomy): domain Bacteria; kingdom Pseudomonadati; phylum Pseudomonadota; class Gammaproteobacteria; order Cellvibrionales; family Spongiibacteraceae; species BD1-7 clade bacterium. Next base: position 18,528 of record CACSIN010000023.1, on the reverse strand, counting down.
TTGTTAGCGTTGTATCAGGCAACGGCTGATCGTTATTGGCTAGATACCGCGACCACGCTTGCGGATGCCACATTGGCGACCTTGTATGACAAAAAACACGGTGGCTTTTGGGGCGCACCGCTGGATGCGACTGCAGCGTTGATTGCGCCACGTAAACCCTTGGAAGATAACGGCCTTGCTGCGCGCTTCTTTTATGATTTGTACGTGTTTACCAAAGACGAGCGCTATGCGGCTGTGCCTGAGGCCAGTATTCGTGCGGTGGCCAACAACACCATCATTGAACGAGAAGGTAAGGCGACCGGCGAGCTGGCACTGGCGCTTGAGATGCTAACAGCTTGGTATGTTGAGTTCACGATAGTGACCGAGCAACCACAAACGCCAGAGGCACAAGCGCTCTATCAAACCGCATTGGCACAGTATCACCCGCGTAAGTTGGTGCATTTTGAGGCACCTGGGCGTTACCCGGATTTAGGCCCGGTGACGGTATTTATCTGTAACCCAGATCGCTGTTCGATTCCTCTGACTACCGCTGAAGGCGTTGTTGATACTGCCAAACGTTATTGATCAGGTGGCCCGTTCAGACAATGTTGTGATCTGTGAATGGGCCTCTGTTTTACAAAACAACACACACAAAACCGTTAAGGATATGCCATGTCTGCCACCGCGCATTCGCTAGTAATCGACTCTACTGCACCTGTTGGTGTGATTGAATACGTGACGTTTCCGGCATTGGAGACAACGTCAGATGCTGAGCTATTAGCGGCTTTGAGCGCGTCTGATGCGGTATTGAATACGATCGATGGGTTTATTCGTCGGTGTTTTTCTCGTCAGGATGACGGCTTGTGGGCAGAAACCGTGTTTTGGCGTGATCGTGATGCGGCGGAGGCTGGGTTGTCGGTATTTTTAAACGACCCACGTAGTCGGGCGCTGCTGGATTTGATCGACGGCGACAACGTTGAGATTCGTTACAGTGAGGTATTGGCCGACACGCAGATGGCGTGAACACTTACTAACACATAAACACGGAGGCAACGAATAGCTGCCTCGGTGTTTATGTGTGGTATTACATCATCGTGTGAATCAACTATTTTGCTGCGGGGAATAACACGTCTGAGTGCTGATCTTGTTGGATCAGCAGCACGCAGTCGACTTTGCCAGTGCAGCGATCGTTGTGAAATTCGCCACCCACCTGCGACACATACGAGCCTGGTGGCAGGCGCTGCCATTGGCCATCAATCTTGTGCTCCCAGGTGCCTTGCAAAGTGATGCCATTGTAATCGTGTGAGTGGCCATGCACACCGGTTTCAAAACCGGCGGGCAGTTTAAGGTAGGTGCCGTTGGCACCGTGTTCGCGGTCGCCCCACATCACGGCAAATTGCATGGGTGTATTGCCCAGCTGCTGCCATTGAATGTCGTTGTAGGCGATCATCTTGCTATCGGGGGTATGCGCTGTAGCCATTGATGCTGCAGCAATGGCCAATGTAGAAAGAGTTGCCGCAGTTAGGGTTTTGATGTGTTTTTTAGAATTCATGGAATGCCTCGTAGGGTTAATGTGTGATCCATAGCGAGGAGTTTATCGACGTTACGTTTTACCAAAATAGGCAGGAGTGAAACCCGTGATTGAACAAACGCCTATGTCACTCGACAGTAGGGATTTGCTGATCATTCATGCGTTGGTGCAGGGTGGTACGCTGGAGGCAGCCTCGCGGTTGTTGAGCCGCGATGTGTCATCCGTATTTCGTGCCATTAAACGTATCGAAAAACGTTATGGCTTGGTGCTATTTAATCGCTCTCGCGACGGGTATGCGCCATTGCCAGTTGCAGAGTCGTTGGCGCAGCACGGCGCTCGTATTCATGATGCTATTAGCGCCGGTAACGAGTGTTTGCAAGCCGATGACGATGCTTTGCGCGGCAGCCTTAAAATCACTTCAACAGATTTTTTGGTGCAGTATTTCTTGTTGCCGTGCATGAACAAGTTTTGTGCGCAGCATCCCAATGTGTCCGTTGAATTTGATAGCCGTAACGAACCTGCCCAACTGTGGGAGCGTGATATTGACTTGGCGTTGCGGCCCACCAATCAGCCGCCCAGCGCCATGATTGGCCATCGACTCGGTCATTTGAATTATTGTGTGGCGGGCACGAGTGCCGGTGGTGGCTTCGGTAACGGTATTGGCGAGGGGGGCGAAGGATTTGAAAGTGAGAGACAACGACCTTGGTTAGTGCCCAGTGGTGCGATTAGTCGGCATTGGAGCCGCCGATGGGTTGAAGCCAATAAGCCCTCTGATGCTGCGTGTTTAGGCTTTGATTCGATGGCCGCGTTGGTGAATGCCGTGCGTGGTGGCTGCGGAATCGGGGTGCTGCCGCTATTGGATAACGTGATGAAAGGAACAACCGTGCTTCCGCAGTATCTGATAACTGAAACCACACAGCTCTGGTTGCTTTACCACCCCAACAACACACGAAATCAGATGGTACGTGCGTTTGTTGAGATTGTTATCGATCATGCGCGCCGCCATCTGGCTGAAATTGCTGTTGATGTGCCTGTGCCAGCCATTGCTGACCCATAAGACCGGCTCGGATGCCCTCTCTGTCTCACGACACATGCTTGGTAGTCTCTGCTAGTCTTTGAAGCACATTCTTATTGATGGAGCAGGGCATGGCACACCCCAAATTGACGTATTGTCTTGATGCTGACGGGCATCCGTATATCGAAACCGGCCTTGAAGGCAAAGATCTGATTAACTTTCCATTTTTGAATAAAGGCAGTGCGTTCAGCGATGACGAACGGGCCGAATTCAATCTGGCTGCGACCCTGCCTGCCGTGCACGAAACGCTCGAGGAGCAATCTGATCGCTGCTACGCCCAGTATCAAGCTCAGCCTAATGATCTAGCGCGTAATCTGTATCTCAACAAAATTAAGATGGCGAACTTAACGCTGTTTTACTTTTTGGCGGCCCGGCATTTAACCGAAATGCTGCCGATTTTATATACCCCGACGATTGGCGACGCCGTAAAAAGCTATAGCCATGAGTTCTTCCGCCCGGATGGTTTGTATCTTAACTTCAATGAGCGTGAGCAGATGGCGACGGTTTTTGAGCGGGTGTCCAAAGTTCGGCGTATTGATCTGATCGTGGTCAGCGATGGTGAAGGTGTACTCGGTATTGGTGATTGGGGCGTTGGCGGTATGGATATCTGCATCGGCAAACTGGCGGTGTATACCTTGTGCGCTGGCATTAATCCTTTGCATGTATTGCCCGTGCAGTTGGATGTGGGCACCAACAATGAAGAGCTACTCAACAATCCGATGTATTTGGGCATGCGTGAACCTCGCATTGGTGAAACCGAATACGACGCTTTTATCGATCAGTTTGTGAGTAATGTTCAAACGTGGTTTCCGAAGGCATTTTTGCATTGGGAAGATTTTGGCCGGGGCCATGCGCGTAAAAATCTGAATCGATTCCGCACTGCGTTGCCGAGTTTTAATGATGACGTACAGGGAACGGGCGCGACAGTGTTAGCGTGTATTTTGTCGGTGATGAAAGCACGTGGATTGGATTTACGTGATCAACGCATTGTGGTGTTTGGTGCAGGTTCTGCTGGGGTGGGTATTACCGATCAGATTAAGAATGCGTTGGTGAACGAGGGAATGTCGGAGACACAGGCTTGCGGACGCTTTTGGTTAGTTGATCGCTACGGTTTGCTTACCACGCACAGCAATGAGGTGGTGGATTTTCAACAACCGTATATGCGTGATGCTGCAGAGATTAACGGCTGGGATTTATCGTCTGCGGTGAATATCGGCTTGCTGGATGTTGTACGTAACGTGAAGCCAACGATATTGATTGGCGCATCCGGGCAATCGGGTGCGTTTACCGAGCAAATTATTGAAACCATGGCGGAGCATTGCTCGGCACCGTTGGTGTTTCCGCTGTCGAATCCGTCGGCGTTGTCGGAGGCTCATCCGAAAGATGTGGTGGCGTGGAGTGATGGTTCAGCGGTTATTGCCACCGGTAGCCCGTTCTCGCCGGTTGAATGGCAAGGGCGATCTTACCCAATTGCACAGTGTAATAACTGTTATGTGTTCCCCGGTATTGGCTTGGGTGTTATTGCCGTGCGCGCGCGACAAGTTACCGATGGCATGATTGCTGCGGCTTGTAAAAAACTGGCGGGCTATTCGCCCTTGTTGAATGACGAACATGCCAGTGTGTTGCCAGCGTTAGAAGATTTGCAAGAGATTAGCATTGAGATCGCTTGTGCGGTGGGTGAGCAAGCCGTGGCCGAAGGCGTGGCGGAATCACTCAGCGCGAGTGAGATCCGAGCATTGGTGACGGCTGAGCATTGGTCACCGTGTTATTTGCCGTATAGCCATGTGATGCAGTAATTCTAACGGCGTTTCTGATGTGTGGTATGCATCGGAAACGCCGTTGTTCTTCTTTCCTGTCCTCTTCTTTACCTTTCTCTCTACTTTTTCTCTTCGGCTTCCCGAACAGTATTTTCTATTCGATAACCTAAGGTTGCGAATGTTGATACAGGGTGTTCATAAAATCTAACACGAGTTCGGCAACGGCTTGGGGCTTTTCTTCAACCGCGAAATGGCCGGCATCCAGCAGATGTAATTCGGCATGGGGGAGATCCCGTAGGTAACCCAGCGCGCCGGGCACAATAAACGCTGCGTCGTGTCGGCCCCAAACGATTAAAGCGGGATATTGCTGTTTGCGTAAAAATGCCTGCCACTTGGGGTAGGCGAGTAGGTTGCTGTAGTAATCCTGAAACAGCTGTACTTGGATCATTCGTTGCGCGTCGGTTTGCAAGAAGTGTAAGTCGTGTGTCCATGCGTCTGGGCTAATGCGGTCATGCAGTGCCGCAGGTACGTCGCGTAAATACTGGCCGTTGATGATGGCGTCGCGACTGCTGTATTGCATAAGACGTTGAGTGTTTTCTGCTGAGCGATCTTCATGGGCGTTGCGGAAAAACTGCTGCCGCTTGGGTGTAAGGCCGTCGAGATAGGCATTGGCGTTTTGCGCGATGATCGCTTCGATATGTTGCGGATTTGCCTGCATCATTCGAAAGCCAACTGGTGCGCCAAAATCTTGCATATACAGGGTGTATTTTTTAATGCCCAGAGTTTTAAGCAGAGCGGTATTTATTTGGGCCAGGGTGTCGAAGCTGTAGGTTACTTTGGCAGGGTCAGGTTTATCGCTATAGCCTGAGCCTAGGTTATCTGGCGCGATGACGTGGTAGTGTTTTGCTAGCAGTGGAATTAATTCGCGATAGGTGTGAGAAGACGATGGGTAGCCATGAAGTAAAACAAGAGTAGGCCGGGATTTATCACCCGCTTCGCGGTAAAAAATAGTGTGGTTGTCGACTTTTGCTGTTCGATATTTGACCTTGTCTGCGGATTCTATAATGGCATTCGGTTTTGATGCCGAAGCCGCAAATGCCGACGTACTAATGGTGTTTAACATACCGGTAACACTGAACAGCAATAAAAATCGACAAGTAAACAGCCAGAATGGCGAAAGTGTGGGCATGGGGGCTTCCTTTAGTGCGTGCATGTGTTGCATTTCGCTGCGACCTTTTTTACAGCGACCTTATACAGCGACCAAAGTATAAGCCGTTGTGGTTGGTTAGGGGGGCGTGACTTCTCACATTTGTTTCACACTTCTGCCCGGCATTGTTGGCTTGTTGAGTGAATCAATGAAAAGTGCGGGTTCCTCCGCTATTGATGCGGGTTCCCCCCATATGTAGATAGTGTGATTGATGCTTCTCGCCTACCTTGTGCGTTTTATTATCTGTCGTGCAGGGGATGAGGGATTGAATTCAAAGCGTGTAGTTAGCTTGCTATTTAGCGGCTGGGTTTGTTTGGGGATGGCAGGTTGCAGCGGTTCTTCTGATAGTGATTCGCCGGTCGATGGCCCGTCAGGCTCTGATCCGGCGAATGGATTTACGCCGGTAACACTGAAGGTCGATTCAGATAGCCTCGTATGTGCCGAGTATACTGTGACCCAAGCGAGTATCAAAGCCACTTTGGAACAGGGCGGCGCAACCGAAGGGCAATGCAGCCGCAGTCGCTATCTTGCCGAATGCGAAGTGACCCCGTATGGCCCTGTGTCTGCCGGCGCTACGCTGGTGTATTACCCGAATACACAAGATATTCTTAAGCAAGCAGATGTACAGCCTTTGTGCAGCAATCTCAATGGTACCTTTACCGCGGGCAATCACGAAGGTCAGGACACCGTGGTTTCAAACAAACCCGTACCAGTGAACCTCACCGCCGCGGGCTATCAGAATTACTTTGTGTATGCGGCATACCCGAATATTGCGGTCGATGTTTCCGTAGGCACGCAATATTCCATCTTCGGTACGGATGCGCATGTACAACACGCTAATGTGCTGGCGGATGAATACGTAGGGTCTAATGGTCAGTCGTATCGGTTGTATTGGGTGGGTCGCAATGATGATGAACGTTCACTGAAGCGGTTCAACCTTGCTACCGGTGAGATCGAGACGTTGATTGATACTCTACCCACGGAAAAAACCTGTGCCTTTGTGGTTGGAGATTTGATCGCCGTTTGGGCAACCACGGATGATCAAGGCGTATGTTTTGATTTATCGACAGTCGACACTGATGTCGGCCAATGGGTTGTTCACCCTACATCGGAGACGAACCCGATACATGTTTCTCCGCATGCGCCTGTGTTCGGTATCGGCGGGAACGATCTATCTGCGATATATAACGAATCCATGTTGCTGGGTTTTCGCTCGAATGAAGATCTAGTGTTGTCGGCAGGTTATGACACTAACTACTTTTATGCTGTTGATAAAATCGACGGTGTTGAAATGCAGGTAACTGGGCTTTATACAGGCAACAACCATTATGTTTTAAATGATAGTGGCTCTGCGGCATTTATAGGGGCCGACAAGTATGTCATCTTCACTCACGAGCAACTATTGGCAGGAGAAAAACCAGACATTTTGGAGGTGGATATAATCATTGAGCATCAATCTAAATTTGTGCGTCTCAATGGCTCAACCTTGTCTGTAATCTATGTGGATGACGAGAGTGTTCTAGAAACAGTGCTTGTTTGGATTGAAGATAATGGCACGCCGAACGACGAAGTGGTTTTAACGCGTGGTGATCGACCAACTCGTGTCGATATTCATGAGCTGGCGGGCCGTCAGGCGGGGAAAACTGTGTATAACGCGGTTTGGTATGATGCTGCTGCGCAGTTAATCCATAGCCAGGTATTCGAAGGTCGTGAGCTCGATCACGAGCCTGCATTGGATCAATCGTATCCAGCCGACGATGATCAATATCAACTGATGAATGTCGATCAGCGTGTAGTGATTGATACCGGTGAGCACTTTCATGTGTTGTCGTCGAATGATCAGGATCCATCGTATTCCCTTGAGTCGGATCAAGACGTTTTGCTATTTATGCGTGATGCCGCATCAGCGCCTGGGCCGATGGCGACGGGCGACTTTTGGTTGATCAACGCTGATAAAAAGCTCAACAAAATCGTTTTTGCGAATAACGTTATCGATGAGCAAGTCGTGACTTCAGTGTCGGTGTTTGTGGATGTTGAGCGATTACGTGATCAGAGCAATCTAATCACGTCTGTTGCTGGTAGCGAACGGGGTTTTATCGACATGAATCCGTTTATTTTTTCAGAAGTGAATCTGGTGGATAACACAGCGGGTATTTTTCAGCCGGATCAAGCACTGGATTGATTATTATGCCGGCGATGTTGCCGGCTACTCATATGTGCGTTCGAATACGACTGAGCCGAGTTATGTACTTGTAATGCTCTTTGGTAAAGCACTTGGCTCGGATTTTTTCGTCCTAAAACTATTACAAACACTTACACATCGTTAGATATGTAATATTTGTTTATTGACGCTCGGGTACAATAGTTCGCTGGATTTAACCATGTTGTAGGGAAGTTATATGTTCAAACGTACGTTAATCGCCGCTGCTGTTTTAGCATCTTCGAGTGCGAATGCTTATTTATTCGAANCAAATTATGAGTTTCGAATGACGGATTTTGATGTGTCTATTAATGGCGTAGATCAAGATGATAACCTTCAATTTACGCATAATACCGTGAGTGCATCGGTGTTTATTGAAGATGTTGATATCAGCAAGGGCGCGTGGAACCAGGCTGCGTTTTTGAACCAATCATCTTATGTTGAAGGCGGCTACATTGGTCAAAAAACCGAATTCGGTGATGACGGAAGCGACATCGACGGCTTTAACATGGGTGGTCGAGGCGTTATTGACGGTTTTATTATTGATGGCGAATTTCAACAGCTGAAAGACGACGATGGAGAGTCGGCTCGCACATTGGAGCTCGGTTTTGGCGGTTACATTGGCGAATATCATTCATTGGTTGGCGCATTTGTGAATACTGATTCCGAATCTTTGAAATACAATCTTTTGGGGCTGGAATATCAGGGGTATATCCCGTTGGGAAGCTCCGGCCACTCTCTTGCACTAGAGGCGGAGTGGCGATCTGGATTTGGTGAAGATCAGACTGATAATCAGGATTATCGCGTTAGCATCTTTAACGCTCAGTTGGGATATTCTCCGTTACCTCAACTGACCGTTGGTGGTCGACTAGGCGCCAGCAAAGAAACATACGAAGAATCAAAAGTTGGCAACGTAACGCTGCTAGGTACTGATATCACGCGTTCGCAGTTAGGGCTTTTTGCTAACTACTATATTGTGGAGCAGTTTCGTATTGGTGCGGAGTTTGGTCTCGATAAAATAGAGGCGGAAAGTGGCCCGTTTAAGAGTGATTATGACGGTGCCTACTATGGTGTCGACCTTAGTGTCCGTTTCTGATCAAATCGCTATTTCAGCACGCTACGATTAGCGTGCTGTTCCTCATTGTTAGATACTGCGTTTACGTGCCACGACTTTTCTGATCGGACATTCATTAATATCTTCAATTAGATCAAAGCCGTTGGCATCAAGCCAGGTTTTAAGATCTCGCTGGTGCCAGCCTGCCACAAAAGGCTCGAAGACAAACCCCGCCAAATACCTGAAATAGAGGCCTTGTAGGCCGGCTTTTTTGACCAAACGAAATACGGATGTTTCGAGCATCTGCACCGCTGCAGGTTCTGCAAATACCAGTGTGCCGCCGGGTTTGATAATTCGATGGATTTCAGTAATTGCCGTTTCGATATAGCGCGGTGGCATTTCGTGGAACACGAAACAAGCACCAACGGCATCGAAGCGATCATTGGCAAAGCCGGTTTTCTCGGCGATCGCTTGAACAAACTTAATGTCGGGATGGTCTTGCGCCGCATGTTTTAGCAGATAAGGCGATGGGTCGATGCCCCAAACGTCAGAAACGCCTTTTCCTTTTATAGCCGCTGCGTTTTTTCCGCCAGCTGTGCCGATATCTAATGCGGATGTGCAATTGGATAACTGCCGGGCGATAAATTGCCGCGCAGGCTCGACGGTATTCAGCATCGAGTGATCAAAGCCTTTGATATAGCCGCGTGTTAAGGAGTTGGAGTAGTTGCCATTAGGCAGGTTGTGGAACTCCTGCAGCACATACTTGGGAATCTTATTTCGGCCTATCAGTGTATCGGGTACTTCAACACGCCGACGTTTGCTGAAAATACAGCGAACAAAATGCAGAAGGTCGCGTGCCGTCGTTAGGTTGAGTTTATCCGGCCAGGTATCGGGTAATACCATATTTGCCCAATCAGGCACGGCGGGATCGAGAGGTTTGATGACAGCCCCTGATGATGTGGTTGTATCTGGAGACTCTGCTGATGTTGATAACACGGGTAATTGCTCTTCATATCGTCCTGACAATGTGCGGCGCGAATTATATAAAAAAATACGGCGAAGAGTTACCGCTCTGTATCAAACGTCGATGAATACCCGCGTTTTTCGGTGAATATTCATTGATAGCGCGGTGTTTTGTCGGCAAAGCGGGCTGCGGCGGCGTCTCTATTATTCGGTGCCCATTGGTAGGTTTTGTACGAATTGGCATACTCGCTGTACGATGAGGCATATTTTGCTTCGAAAAACGGACTTATAGTTCATCTCATCAAAGGCAATGCCCTAAACCGGGCAGAATACAGGAGATGAACCATGGAGACGCGTAACCGCTTTTCTCGTTTGGCAGGCTGGGTTTTTAGTACTGCTTTGGTGCTTTCCCCCATGGCATTGGCGGGTGACACCGAGGAAGAGCATTGCTCTCGTGGCGAAAGAGCTGCCGCTTACGAGCCTAAGTTTGGTTGGGCCTTTGCCATCGATAACGATATTTTTGTGCCGGGTACCGGGGATTCCGATTATACCTTTGGTGCGGCAGTGCGTTTTACCGGTTTGAAATCGGATAGTGAGTGGTTGTGGCTGAAAACGCCGATTAGCTTTTTGAACCAGGTTGTTTCGATTCCTACATCCAATAGTGGGTTAGAAACCTATTCAATCGATACTGGATTTTTTGGTTTTACCCCAGCGGATAAACTTCCATCAACGCCGATTCAAAACGACCGACCTTATGCGAGCCTGATTTACTATTCCAATACCTATGAACACGTCGAGCCAGATCAGGGCACGGCTTGGCAAACACAGCTGACTGTGGGTGTTTTGGGTTTGCCAACGGTTGGGCAGATTCAAAACGGTGTGCATGAGTTGATTAATAACACCAAGGCAAAGGGGTGGAATAACCAAATTTCAGACGGTGGTGAGTTAACGGCACGTTATTCGGTGGCGTATCAAAAGGAACTACCGATTGCCTCCGATAACTTCGATTTAAAAAGCACGTTTCAGGCTTCTGCGGGTTATCTGACACAGGCGTCTTGGAGCTTGGGTATGCGTGCTGGTAAGTTGAACTCGCCTTGGTGGTCGTTTAAGCCAGAGATCACTAACTACGGCGAAAAATCTGTTGATGCAGATGTTACCGTGAATCATTCCGAAAGCTATTTTTGGGCCGGTATTTCGTTGAAAGCTCGTGCTTATAATGCGTTTCTTCAAGGGCAGTTTCGTCACAGTGAGGTTAAATACGATTTTACTGAGATTCGCCCATTTATTGCTGAAGCTTGGTTAGGTTATACCTTTGCTTTTGAAGATGGTTTTCGATTGAGCTATGTGGCGCGGGCGCAAACCTCTGAATTGCGTGTGGGGCGAGGAGATCGTGAACTCTTCTGGGGTGGTATTGTTATCGCGAAGGTATTCAATTGATGGCGNGTGATACCAGTATTCCACGTGTGTCGAGACACACGTGGAATACCGGTGCTGTTTAGCTACGACGATTCGCCAAGTGCGTTCGGACTGTAGAGATTGATTCCAATATCACAAATATGGTTGTGATCAATACCACTAAATCGATTGCCGCCAACAGGTGATCTCCCTTCTCGATAAACTCAAAGAAAATCACGATCGCTGACAAAAACGCCATGGTTAATACAAACACCATGGGAACGAGGGTGTAGATCACCGGTCGCCCGAGCTTCAGTAACATCACAGAAATAATCAGTAGTGTCATCGCCGCCAGTAGTTGATTGGTTGAGCCAAATAGCGGCCAGATAATCATTCCTCCTGAGCCTGACGAATCGTCAGCGCCGAAGGCAATCAGCAAACAGCTACCCACCGCTAACAAAGTGGCAATGATGTCTTTTTTCATCCACTGAATGTCGTAGATGTGGCCCCATTCTTCAATGATGTATCGTTGCAGTCGCACGCCAGAATCCATCGTTGTACCGGCGAACAATATGACCATGGTGGCGAGCAGGGTTTCGGATATCTCTCGTGGAACCCCCCAGCCAGATTGAATCAGATTAGCGCCGCCGAGGATAAACGCTTTCGTGCCGCCTTCGCCGAAATGCGAGTAGGTTTCATGCCACTCTTGTGTGGTGGCGGCCAATGCAACACCGCTGACGGTAACGATCGTTATCAACGCCAGAGCGCCTTCACCCACTGCGCCGAGGTAACCAACAAAACGAGCATCGGGCTCTTTATCGAGTTGTTTTGAGCTGGTACCTGAGGCGACGATACCGTGAAACCCTGACACTGCCCCGCAGGCAATGGTGACAAAAAGCAGTGGAATAATGGAGGGGGTATCAAGAGCAACCTGATGGTTAAAGGCCGGTGCTGAGATATCCGGCAGTGAGAACATAACCGCACCATAGAGCAACAATAGACCGACAAATAACTGCATGCCGTTGATGAAATCACGCGGCTGCAGCAGCATCCAANCCGGTAGCAGTGATGCAATCGCGGCATAGGCAAAAAGCAGGAGAATCCATGAGGCTTCAGGCGGTAAACCTAAAATGTTGGCTGGTAACGCAATGGGTAAGTAGCTGCCGGCGTAAATACTGATATACAGCACCACAACACCCACACACGAGATGGTAATCAGTTTGCCAATACCGCGATGTACCAGTTGACCAATAATCAATGCCACAACAATCGCTGCCCATGCGGGGAATACGGCTTCGGGCGTGGTGATAAAGGCATTTGCGATCACAACACCAAACACGGAATTGACCATCAGCAAAACTAAGAAGACCACCACCATAAACAGCACGCGGGTGCGTTTGCCGATCACAGATTCGGCGAGTGCGCCCATTGATTTTCCGTGGTGACGATTGCTGGCCCACAATGCGCCCATATCATGTAAACCGGCAAAAAATATGGTGCCGAAGACGACCCATAAAACTGCAGGTACCCAACCCCAGTAAACGGCAATAGCTGGGCCTACAATCGGTGCGGCACCGGCGACTGAGGTGAAGTGGTGACCCCATAGTACTAGTCGGTTGGTTGGGTGAAAATCTGCACCATCATTGAATTGATGGGCCGGTGTTACAAACTCCGGGTCGAGTTTGAATACGTGAGTCGCGATAAACCGGGAGTACACAAACCAGCCAAATGCCATACCGATGAGGCCTAGGATGATGATTAACACTGAGCTCATTGCAGTCGCCTTTATTGTTGTTGAATGTTTTCTAAGGTAGCGGAAATTCTTTAGAGAACCTCTAAAAACTATCTTGCTTACGCTGACTGCGTTTTTTGGAGGCTTAGGTAGACGTTGAGAAAACCTCAACTCCTAGCATGCTCATGAGACGGCGGCGGGGCAGGATAGGTTCTTTGTTTGGGGCGTTATTTATTACTTGAGTGACGCGATTCGCCTCATCTGCCATCTGTACCTGTGCGTACAAATCATAGGCTTGCGATGGGAACGAGATAATGAACAGTGAAGGGCGTGCAGTTTTTTGTTTTACCCATGATTTACGGGTAGCCGACAATGCCGCTCTTTGTCGGGCATTGTCGCAAGAGGACTCACTGGCGTGCGTTTACTGCTTTGACCCGCGTTGGTTGCAGCCAAACCGGTATCAACTATCGCCACTGGGACAACATCGATATCAATTTTTGTATGCGTGTTTGAGTGAGCTCGATTGGCATCTTCGGCAATATGGGCATTCGCTATCGGTATACATGATGTCGCCGATAGAAATGTACTGGCGGCTTTATTGTGATTCCGATGTTCGCAGAGTGTATGGCAGTATTAATGCTGGGCTAGATGAGCAACGTGATTGGCAGTGGTTACGTGACTTAGATGGTATGACAGTAACACAAGTACATACGCATACTTTGTTTTCGGCGAAGCAGTTGTCTTTCAGTGTTGAGGGAGCAAGTGATGAGCTTGTTGCTTCTCATCAGGCGTCCAGTTTGGCGACCTGTCTGGCGAACCTTCCCAAGACCTTTTCTACGTTTCGGCGTCGAGTCGATGATGCCGGTATTCCAATACATGCACCCTTGGGTGAGCCTGATGATTGGCCGCTGACGAATATTGCTTCCGCCTGGCCATTGGATGCTCAAGGCGTTGATGGTTTGGCGATACCCGAAACAAACGGTGAGCCTTTGTTCCATGGCGGTAGTGCAGCGGGGCTCGCGCATATTCACCATTATTTCAGTGGAGACTGGGCGAGTTGTTATAAGGAAACCCGTAACGCGTTAGACGAACCGCTTCATTCGACGCGTTTTTCACCCTGGCTTGCTGCAGGGGCGGTATCGCCGCATCGAATTTGGCATTTGTTGAAACACTACGAAAACACCCATGGTGCGAATGAGTCGACCGAATGGATCGCAGTTGAGTTGTTGTGGCGCGAGTATTTTCAGTGGTATGCGCACAAACAGGGTGTGCGAATGTTTGCACCTCGCGGGTTAACAGGACGTTTGCCCGGCAGCTTTTATCCCGAGCGTTTTCAGCGGTGGTGCCACGGGAATACCCCGTATCCGATCGTGAACGCCTGCATGCATCAGCTCCAAACCACGGGCTATTTATCCAATCGTGGACGGCAAATCGCAGCGAGTTGTTGTATTCATGAGCTTGGATTGGATTGGCGCTATGGCGCCGCTTGGTTTGAGCAACAGCTGGTTGACTATGATGTGGCTTCAAACTGGGGAAACTGGCAATACATTGCTGGTGTGGGAGCCAATCCGAGAGGTGCACATCACTTTGACTTACAAAAACAAGCGGATCTCTACGATCCAAGCGGCGTCTATACTGCGGCTTGGAATGGCCATATGGGGGCAGATCAATTAGATGCAGTTGATGCCGCCGATTGGCCAGTTATGCCCGAGCGTTAACCCTGATTGACTCAACAGGATGCACATGCTTTTAACCCTGCAAGATCTTCAACAATCTAGCCGTACTCATTACCGCCAGCTACGCCTGATTCTCGGTGATCAACTGAATGCAGATCATAGCTGGTACAAGATCCATGACCCTGCCTGTTTGTATGTGATCACTGAACTGCATCAGGAGACGAGTTATGTGACGCATCATGTACAAAAAATCTGTGCATTTTTTTCGGCCATGCAACACTTTGCCGATGCTTTGTCGCAATCCGGTCATCATGTGGTTTATCTAACGTTAGACGACACGTCGGATTTCAAGACGCTGCCAGTACTATTGGCGCATATTGTGGCCGTGACTCAAGTCGATAAGCTTGAGTATCAACGCCCTGATGAATACCGATTGAAGCAACAACTGGCGGGTTTTTCGCTCGCTGGCTGTGATCTAGTACAAGCAGACACGGAACACTTTTTATTGGCGTTTGATGAGATCGAGCATCAGTTTACCGCTGGTAAATCCGCGAAAATGGAGTTCTTTTATCGGCGTATGCGTAAACGATTCGACATCTTGATGGCAGACGGTGAACCTGTGGGCGGGCAGTGGAATTTTGATCAAAACAATCGGCATGCGTTGAAGGCGGGGGATATCGCTGAGCTTCCTGAGCCTTTGCTGTTCGGCAATGATGTTACTGAGATACTTGAGCGATTGCAGCGTCATCAGTTGGTTACCATCGGGCGTGCCGAAAAGTCGTTATTGTGGCCGGTAAGCCGGCAGCAAGCCTTGATGCTGTTGGATTATTTTTGTGAACACCTACTGGGTAAGTTTGGGCATTTTCAGGATGCGATGACCTCCGCGTCGACCTATCGCTGGAGCCTCTATCATTCGCGTTTGTCATTTGCGCTGAATGCCAAGATTTTGTCGCCAGACCACGTGATAAATTATGTCATCGAATATTGGGAGCAACATCCAGCTTCGGCTGATATTGCGCAGGTTGAAGGGTTTGTTCGGCAAATACTGGGGTGGCGCGAATTTGTTAGAGGTATTTACTGGGCCAATATGCCGACTTACGCAGATGCAAATGCATTGGATGCGCAACGACCGTTGCCCGGCTGGTTTTGGACGGGGGATACCAAGATGCACTGCATGCAACAGGCGATTGATCAGTCTCTCGACCATGCCTATGCGCATCATATTCAGCGTTTGATGATTACAGGCAATTTTTGTTTATTGACGGGTATAGACCCGGATGCGGTCGATGCGTGGTATTTAGGTGTCTACATCGATGCTATCGAGTGGGTGGAGATGCCCAATACTCGGGGGATGTCGCAGTTTGCCGACGGCGGTATTGTTGCCACAAAGCCTTACGCTGCCAGTGGCAGTTACGTCAACAAGATGAGTGATTACTGTAAGCAGTGTGCTTACGATGTAAAACACAAAACAGAGGATGATGCTTGCCCATTCAATAGTTTGTATTGGCATTTTATTGATCGACACGCAGAGACATTGCTCCGCAATCCCCGAATGCGAATGGTGTTCTCTAGCTGGCAAAAAATGGCCGATGAGCAGCGGCTGGCAATTCTGGACAAAGCAGAAAACACCCTTACGAACCTAGAGCATATTTAGGAAACGTAGAGCTTTGACCGCACGAACGAACGTGCGTTTTCAAGGTGCAGGCGACCTACCTAAATGCCTGAATTCAACGGCCAAGTCCTGATTTTTGGCGCCTTTCAGCCGCTTAATTCGAACGATCGTTGAATAACATGCATCTTAAGTGCAACATTTGTGCGCGATGCGAGTCACACAGCAACTCATCTTAGGGAATTGAAGGAATACAACAAACACTGGCAGTGGATGGCCCGACTCGTTCATCACAGACACTGCCGATATAAAAGCGATGTTAAAAGCGTCCGGTCGTGTCTTGATAACAATAACAAACGACAGGACTACTGCATGATCGTAAGAATAAGCGCGGCGATAGCCGCACTCGTCGCTGCAACCACATTGCATGCTGCATCCCCCGCCGGTGGCGATGTGCCGCATATCTCATTGGATAAATCGCGTTGGATGACTCAGGGGTATTTTAGTCAGCCAAACAAACAACTCAGAAATATCTGTATACCCGGTTCTCACGATACCGGCACCTATAGCATTACCTCGGGTATCGATGAAAATATCTCACAAACGCAGAATTTGGATGTCGGCGAGCAGCTGGCAGCCGGTTACCGCTATTTCGATTTACGTTTTAAGCGCTCGGGTAGTGAGTGGGTGGCTTTTCATGGCCCAAGCACGGGCGCGCCACTCAGTGCCATTGGTTCCGATCTGCAGGCCTTCGTGAATGCTAACCCCCAAGAAATAGTTTTGCTGAAGGTGCTTGTTGACGGTGACAAAGCCACTCGTGAAGCATTCTATGCCGACCTAAGCAATTACATTGGTAATCGCATGGCACCGCGTAGCTTAGGTACTGACGTTACCTTCGAAGATCTATGGGCGCTGGATAAAAACGTGATTGTGTTATGGACGGCCAATGATTACGCAAGTTATCCGAACACCTGGTCTTTCTCCGGCAGTTTGATAGACCCTTGGGCGAATCGTACCAACATCAATGGCCTGTTAGGGCATCAAAAAGACAAAGCCAACGACCCTCGAAATGGGAAGTTTTTTGTTCATCAGATGATCCGAACACCGTTTGGGCGCGGCGGTAATGCGGGTGATGATATTACTGATTTTTTTGAGACCGTTGGCACCTTGTCGTCCATTGAAAAACTAAGCCAGGGCCTAAATGCGGCAGCGATGGTTTATTTGCTCGATGGTATTGCCAAACAATCGGGCCAGCGTGTGAATATCGCAATGGTTGATTTCATGGAGTACCAGAAGGTGTGGGAAGCCTGCATGGATGTGAATGATTTGGAAGAAGACAACTGGTTTTACCTGAAGAATAAGCGTGATAACACCTGTTTACGTGCCAATGGTGATGACGTTAGCGACGGTGTGCGTACTCATTTGGGCGGCTGTGATAGTTACTCTGGTGCGAAATGGCGGTATAACCATGCAACCAGCGAGATGATTAGTGGCAAGTGGGATGCCAACGGCAATTATTGCTTGGATACTGTCAACGAGGCGCATAACAACGGCGCTCCGGCATTGTGGTGGTGTCACAAACAAGGCGGGAATCAAACCTTCATCTGGAACACAGACACGCTAGAAACCAGCAATAGCAATGTTGTGTTGGATTCCTACGGTAACGGGAAGGTTGGGTTCTGGGATAAAAACGGTGGCAACAATCAGGCGTGGAGTCGTGTTTATCAGTAGCTATGAGACTGTAAATAATTCTGTGTAACTGCCTCGTTAAACATAATCAGTTAAGCGGTCTTCGAACTCGATCATAAACCGGTTCAAGGCCGGTTTCCAATTCCTGATTGGCATGGTCCATTTTTTCGCTGCCTGCTGTATCGCCAGATAAACAACTTTCTTAGCGGAGTCATCTGAGGGGAACAGCTTACGCTTCTTAACGGCCTTGCGAATAACACTGTTAAGCGACTCAATGGCATTGGTTGTGTAGATGGCCCTACGTATATCCTCGGGGTAATTAAAGAGTGTATTGAGGTTGTGCCAATGGCTACGCCACGACTTGCTTATCTGAGGGTATTTGTCGTCCCAACGCTCAGCAAACTGTTCGAGTGCAAGTAGCGCTTCGTCTTCGGTGACGGACTGATATATGAGCTTGAGGTCAGCAGCAATAGCTTTGTAATCTTTCCAAGGCACGTACTTCATCGAGTTGCGAACCATGTGAACAATACAGAGCTGAACCTGCGTCTCTGGAAAGGCGGTGCTAATAGCGTCGGGGAAGCCCTTTAGCCCATCAACACAGGCGATCAAAATATCCTTCACGCCACGATTCTGAAGCTCTGTCAGTACGTTAAGCCAGAAC